>JAHEJY010000074.1 GCA_024638625.1 Actinomycetes bacterium | reverse complement strand
AACGTGACCGACAGTTGCTGACCTGAAAATTCAGCGGCATTCGCCAATTTGAACAGATCAACCAGATCAACTGATGTCGCCGTCACCATCGTCATGGCGAGAAGGATCGAAGCAGCCAAACTCATGGCGCAATTCCCTCCGACGGAACGGCAATGAGAAGCACATCCTGCTGGCCGGCACTCCCCGCTGCATGCTGGGCAGCCACGGCACGGATCGGAACCTCGGTTGTGGGAGGCGCGGCCACGACGCCGACAGCGACGACGACTGCAACCGTGGCTGCAGCGACCGGCATCAGCCACCGATGCCGTCGCGATTCGGACACCGTGGCCGGAGCTACGGGCTGAAAGATCTCCGAAGGGGGATTCAACAGCGGAAGTCCACGCACGACAGATCTCGCCACCCTCAACTCATCGAACTCGCGCCGGCAGTTGGGGCACGATGCCAGGTGGACCTCAATGACAGCGGCCTCGCTGTCCGTCAACTCGCCGTCGAGATGGGCGGACAGAAGGGATGGGTCGTCAATCATCGTTCGTATCCCTCGAGGGCGTCGCGCAATAGCATGCGACCGCGGTGGATCCGGCTTCTGACGGTCCCGAGCGCCACCCCGGTAGTAGACGCAATCTCGTCGTAGCTGAGGCCGACCACGTCGCACAGGACAACTGCTTCACGAAAGTCAATCGGTAGTTCGAGAAGCGCAGCTTGCACGTCCGCATCGAGGCGCTCCTGTGCAATGACGGCATCCGGGGCCGGGGTTGCGTCCAAAGGGGTACCGTCAAAGAGAGGGACAACGGGTCTACGTTTCTTTCGCCGGACGTCATCGATAAAGGCGTTTCTCGTGATGCGCCATAGCCACCCTTCGAACGCCCCAGGACGATAGGACGAAAGGCCTTTTCGAACACGGAGCAGGACCTCTTGACTGAGATCGGCCGCATCATCGGGATTGCCGGTGAGCCGGTATGCGAAGCTATAGATCTTGGCGCCATATGTTCGAGCAACGTCTTCCCATGACGGTATTCCGCCGTCGGATTCATCAACTGCGGATTGTTCATCAACCATCGAGTCGCCCACGGACATCACGAGCCGGCATGAGCAGTGTCAGGAAGGCCCGGCGCACGCGGTCCGACTGTTGGTAGTCAGGAAAAAAACGAACGGGCGTCCGCAAAGGTTCCCAGCCCGGAGCCAGAGTTAGGAGTCGTCGGGCGAGGTATCGACTTCGGCAACCTTGTCGGTTACCTCGGCAACCTTGTCCGTTGCTTCGGCAACCTTGTCGGTGGTGGTTTCCGCATCCCTGGCGCCATCCTCGAGACCCTTCTTGAATTCCTTGCTCGAAGCTCCCAGCGATCGTGCCAGTTCAGGCAGCTTTTTCGCACCAAACAGCAGCAAGAGCGCGACGAGGAGAATGATCCATTCCCAGCCTTGGAAATTCATCTTTGTTGACCTCCTTGGTCTCCTGCGGAGTTTACAGAGTGAACCGGCTAGGCCCCCGTGATACCTTCAACGAACTCCTGGAGCCGTTCGCGAGAAATGAATCGAATGCGCTTATCCCGCTTTTCCCGCTCGTATACACCGAACGGAGCGAACTTGTCTGTCACGTAGAGCCCGTTGTTGGCCTTCGAACTCATGAACGACATCGCAAATCGCGTCATTTCCGACTCGTCTATCTCTGGATAGCCGCTCTCTTCGTAGGGGTCCACTACGAGGTAGGTCGAGGCAATTCCTCTGGTGACCTGATAAACGTTCTCTTCCGTTTCGTTGACGCTGTAGCCCGCTGCGCGCAAAACGCCCAACACAACCTCTCCGGCTGAGGCTTCCTCGGGCACGATTCCCTGACCCCGCAACTGGGCGAGCCAGGGCTCGGGCATCGTTACTGCCGCACCGGCAGGAAACATCGTTTCGCGACCTCCGCTGTCCGCAGAAAGTTTGGGGGCCCGGGACGGCGCCTCGAAATGTGCGCTCAGCGGATCAAACTCGGGGTCCATCGGCGAGGCTTGCCGGGTTTCGGAGGCCGGCGCAGGCGTGGCCTTCCCGGCAGTCCCACCTGATGCTGTGCCGGAGCCGTCCTCGTCAACGCCGGGAGGAACACCTGGTTTGCTCCTGACCAGGTAGAACACGACGGCTGCGACGACCAGCACCAACAATGCCAGCCATGCGATATCGGTTCCGCTCATGGTCTCAGCCTCCTTGTCGGCGAGCAGATCCGTTTCCGACCCGCCTATAGATCTCCATTCCGGCAACTCCGGGGCACTTTTGCACCCTGGTAATCCCTGGGTGCACTCCGCCGATGCAACGCCTGGGTCTGAGGCTAACCGGTTTGGCGGGCGGTGATGGCACGCTGACGCCTGATGCGACGCCGTTCGCGTTCACTCATCCCACCCCATATACCAAAACGCTCGCCTTTGGTGATGGCGAATTCGAGGCAATCCTCCTTGACAGCACAGGCGCCGCAG
Organism: Actinomycetes bacterium; assembly: GCA_024638625.1. Lineage (GTDB taxonomy): Bacteria > Actinomycetota > Acidimicrobiia > Spongiisociales > SHLN01 > JABDOU01. The sequence continues at coordinate 10,146 of JAHEJY010000074.1, read as the reverse complement.
ATCGCCTTGGCCTTCCGGGTCGACGCTCCCCGCTCGGGAAAGAAGAGATCTTGATCGGCTCCCCGACAGTTGGCCATTTCCTGCCAAGCAAGGTCTTGTGTAAAAATGTCTTCGAACAGGGTGGTATCCACAGATCCCTCGGTCTCCCTTGTAGTGGTGTTGGTCCTTTTTCGTGATCGTTGATGCCACGACCTGCGCTGTGAGCATTGGGTTGTGAGTGAGCATTGGTTGTGAGCGAACATTGAGTCGTGAGCCTCGAGTCTTTCTGCTCCTGATTCCTTGACTCCTGATTCCTTGACCCGATGCCCCTCGTTTGGTTTCGTTCCTGTTTGGTTTTTTGTTTCTGTTAACCGCTATTTGTTCAGCTCAGCTCACATCCGTTTCATCGGAGCATCACGGTCGCTCCCGGGCTCCTGGTCCGACGCGCGATTCGAGTGTCGAATCGAGCCAAGGGGTTGCTGGAGCTGCCATCGGGGTACGGCAGAGCGACAAGCATGTAATTACATTTTTGTAATTCAAGTGTGGCGTCGCGCGCGTGTCAAACTGGAGCCGTAATTTGTTTCCCGTTCTATGGGTATGCTGCGGGGCGCCATTGTCGCAGGAGACAACGTGACCCAGATTCGACCGAAAGCCCCTTCCGACGAGTCAACCGCGGTGTCCTTTCTCCTGTCCTTCTATCGCTCGCAGGTCGGACGAAAGTGGATCATGGCCCTGTCCGGGGTTGCGATCGTCGGCTTCGTGTTCTTCCATATGCTCGGCAATCTCCACCTCTACGAGCCGGCCGGACCAGACGGCGTTGCGCGCATCGATGAATACGCGGAGGGTCTGAGGGCGATCGGCGAACCGATCATTCCGAGGAGCGGTCTCCTCTGGGTTGCTCGCATCGGTCTCCTGGCAGCATTCCTGGTGCATATTCACGCCGGATACAGCCTCTGGTGGAAGAGCAGGAAGACCCGGCCGGTTCGATATGACGCAGACCGGACGTGGGTAACGGCAAGCTTCGCATCCCGCAACATGGTGATCACGGGAACGATCGTGCTCTTGTTCATCATCTACCATCTCGCCCATCTCACGTGGGGAACAGTTCATGACGATTTCATTCCGGGCGAGGTCCGGCACAACGTCATAACCGGCCTTGACAATCCGATCGTGGCCGGCTGGTACATCGTGGCGAACCTGGCGCTCGGCCTTCACGTCCTCCACGGCATCTGGAGTATGTTCCAAAGCCTCGGCTCCACGAGCCCGCGACTCGCCGCGATCCGCACGGGCCTTGCCACCGGGATTACCGCTCTCATCGTTCTCGGAAACCTCAGCTTTCCACTTCTCGTCCTGACCGGTGTGGTGAGCTGATGCTCGAATCCCGGATCCCAGCAGGACCGCTCGCTGACAAGTGGGACAATCACAAGTTCAGCATCGATCTCGTAAACCCCGCGAACAAGAGGAAGTTCGAGATCATCGTCGTCGGAACCGGACTCGCCGGGGCCAGTGCCGCTGCGACTTTGGGCGAACTCGGTTACAAGGTCAAGGCATTCACATTCCACGATTCACCGCGACGGGCCCACAGCATCTCAGCTCAGGGCGGTATCAACGCAGCCAAGAACTATCCCAACGATGGCGACAGCATCTTTCGGTTGTTCTATGACACGATCAAAGGTGGCGATTATCGCTCCCGGGAGGCCAACGTCTACCGACTGGCCCAGGTGTCAAACGAAATCATCGACCAGTGCGCCGCTCAGGGGGTGCCCTTTGCACGCGAATACGGAGGCCAGCTTGCCAACCGGTCCTTCGGAGGGGCCCAGGTATCCCGGACTTTCTACGCTCGAGGCCAAACCGGCCAACAGCTTCTGCTCGGCGCCTATCAGGCGCTCGCACGGCAGATTTCGCTTGGCAAGGTCGAGATGCACACACGAACAGAGATGCTCGACGTCGTGGTGCATGAAGGTAAGGCCGTAGGAATTGTGACGCGCAACCTTCTGACGGGCGCAATTGAGTCCCATAGCGCTCACGCGGTGGTGCTCGCAACCGGTGGCTACGGAAACGTGTACTACCTCTCAACAAACGCGATGAACAGCAACGTCACCGCCGCCTGGAGAGCCCACCGGCGCGGCGCATTCTTTGCGAATCCGTGCTTCACCCAGATCCACCCAACTTGCATTCCCTCTTCGGACGAATTCCAGTCCAAGCTGACGCTCATGTCGGAGTCATTGCGTAATGACGGCCGGATCTGGGTACCGGTCAAGGCCGGTGATGATCGGCCTCCCGGCCAGATACCCGAGGCAGAACGGGACTACTACCTGGAGCGCAAATACCCTGCTTTCGGCAATCTCGTACCACGCGACGTCGCCTCCCGAAATGCCAAGATTCAGATCGACCGTGAGAAAGGGGTCGGACCCCTCAAGAACGGTGTGTATCTCGACTTTGCCGACGCAATCGGAAGGCTCGGTCGAGACACAATCGCCGAGCGATACGGCAATCTCTTCGACATCTACCACCGCATAACCGATGAGAATCCGTATGAGGTGCCGATGCGCATCTATCCAGCCGTTCACTACACCATGGGCGGACTGTGGGTGGACTACAACCTGATGACGAACGTACCCGGCTTGTATGCCTTGGGAGAAGCGAACTTCTCCGATCACGGAGCCAACCGGCTCGGCGCCAGTGCCCTCATGCAGGGCTTGGCGGACGGCTATTTCGTTCTTCCGTACACAATTGGCGACTACCTGGCCGAAAGCTTGGGAGACCCTCCCCTGCCGATCGACAACCCCGCTTTCGTCGAGACCCGGGCTGAGGTCGAAAACCGGATTGCGCACCTCATGGGCATCAACGGATCCCGCACGGTCGACTACTTCCATCGAGAACTGGGAAAGATCATGTGGGATCAATGCGGCATGGCACGAAATCAATCCGGTCTCGAGAAAGCCCTCAGCGAGATCCCCGCGCTGAAAGCCGAGTTCTACGCGGACGTGCGTGTTCCGGGCCGCGCCGACGGTCTCAACCAATCGCTGGAAAAGGCAGGGCGGGTGGCCGACTTCTTTGAGCTCGGCGAACTCATGTGTCGGGATGCACTGCACCGTAGCGAGAGTGCCGGTGGGCATTTTCGCGAGGAATCCCAGACGCCGGAAGGAGAAGCCCTTCGTAAAGACGATGAGTTTTCATACGTATCGGCGTGGGAGTACTCCGAATCTGATGCGATTCTTCACAAGGAAGAGCTGGAGTTCGAGAACGTTCAGCTCACCCAGAGGAGCTACAAGTGAGGGTGAACCTCCGTGTCTGGCGTCAGGCCGGTCCCGATGCCCCCGGAGGGTTCGAAACCTATCAGGCTGAGGAAGTATCCGAGGAGATGTCCTTTCTCGAGATGCTCGACATGGTCAACGAGGAGCTCGTGGTAAGCGGCGGCCTTCCCATCACGTTCGACCATGACTGCCGGGAAGGCATTTGCGGGTCGTGCGGCCTCATGATCAATGGCCAGGCTCACGGTCCCCAACTCGGCACGGCCACGTGTCAGTTGCACATGCGCACCTTCTCGGACGGCGATACGATCGTGATCGAACCCTGGCGGTCAAGCGGGTTTCCTGTCATCCAGGATCTCGCCGTGAATCGATCCGCGTTCGATCAGATCATCGAGGCCGGCGGATTCATCAGTGTCGCGACGGGAAGCGCCCCTGACGCCAACCTCACACTGGTACCGAAAGTCGCTGCTGATGCAGCGATGGATGCTGCGGCCTGCATCGGATGTGGGGCCTGTGTGGCCGCGTGCCCCAACGGAGCCGCGCAGTTGTTCACGGGCGCAAAGATTACGCACCTCAATCTCCTGCCTCAGGGGCAGGCCGAGCGGTGGAAACGCACAGAGCAAATGGTCGACGTCATGGATGAGTTCTTCGGGTCATGTTCCAATATGGGTGAATGCACGACCGCCTGCCCCAAGGGCATTCCCCTGGAGGTCATTGCCGAGTTGAATCGCGATTACGTCAAGGCCCAGTTCATCAACCGCAAACTGACGGCACAGGACTGACCACCGCTACTCTTGCGGCGGGTTGACGTCACGAAAGGATGTCCATGACAGCACAGTTTCTTTCCGATGAGTGGTTCGGAGCCGCCAACACGGCCCTGGCCGCCGATGACGAATTTCAGTCGGCCGCCGCCGGAACCGAATTGATTCTGCAGTTCAACGTGACAGACGGCCCAGACGGAGAGCGCAACTACACGCTCACACTTGACGGCGACAGTGGCTCCGTGGCAGGGGGAACCCACGACGAACCGGATGCGACCATTACCAACAACTACGACACAGCCGTGGCGATATCCAAAGGCGATCTGAACGTTCAGACCGCTTTCATAACCGGAAAAGTCAAGGTCGACGGAAACATGGCCAAAATCATGATGAACGTCGGCGCCCTCAATGCCTTCGCGTCAGCCCTGGGAGACCTCGACGCCTCGTATTGATTCCGCAATGTTTCTTTCTGATGGCACGCGAATCCTTCATGGCATACGCAGAGTCTTAGAGCCCCTTTGCGTCGATGTGGTGGGCTCCTACAACCCCTGGTAAAGCCCCATCTGCAACCCGCGGGCTCGCAACGGCGAATACCGCCACCTACAACCCTGGGTAAAGCCCCATCCGCAACCCGCGGGCTCACAACGGCGAATACCGCCACCTACAACCCTGGGTAAAGCCCCATCCGCAACCCGCGGGCTCACAACGGCGAATACCGCCACTTAGAACCCTGGGTATCGGGTGTGTACAGCGGACGAGGTCAGATGAGACCCAGCTCTGCGACGGTGTCTCGCTCGGCTACCAATTCACCGACGGATGCGTCGATTCGCTCGCGGCTGAACTCATTGATCTCGAGCCCCTGGACAATGGCGTAGGCCCCGCCGGAGGTCGTGCAGGGAAAGGACGAGATCACGCCTGCTGCGACGCCGTAGCTCCCATCGGAAGGCACCGCCATGCTCACCCAATCGCCCTCGGGAGTTCCCAGGGCCCAGTCCCGCATGTGATCGATCGCGGCATTGGCAGCTGATGCCGCGCTGGATGCGCCGCGAGCCTTGATGATGGCGGCTCCTCGTTTTTGAACCGTTGGAATGAACTGGTTCTCGAGCCAGGATTGATCGTCGATTATGGCGGCAGCCGATGCACCTCGTATTTCGGCGTGGAAGAGATCCGGATACTGGGTGGCCGAGTGGTTTCCCCAGATCGTCATCTTCGTGACCTCGCTGACCGGGGCTCCCGCCTTCGCCGCGACCTGGCTGAGCGCCCGGTTGTGATCGAGCCGGGTCATTGCCGTGAACCTCTCCGGATCGATATCGGGCGCGGCGCTCATGGTGATGAGCGCGTTGGTGTTGGCCGGGTTTCCGACCACGAGAACCCTGATGTCGGAGCCGGCATTGTCGTTGATCGCCTTTCCCTGGGGACCGAAAATTCCGCCGTTCGCTTCGAGCAGATCGCTTCGCTCCATCCCGTCACGCCGCGGCATTGCTCCTACGAGAAGCGCATAATCTGCGTCTCCGAAACCAACCGAGGCATCGTCGGTGACCACGGTCCCGGCCAGGAGCGGAAACGCGCAGTCGTCGAGTTCCATCACAACACCCTGTAAAGCCTCGAGCGCCGGCGTGATCTCGAGCATTTGCAGGATCACAGGCTGATCGGGACCCAGCATCTCTCCGGCTGCAATCCGGAATAACAGGCTGTAGCCGATTTGGCCGGCGGCCCCGGTCACGGCGACACGCACAGGAGATTTCACAACAGTTCCTCGCTATCTACATTCGATCGATCATGGCATCGGCGAACTCGGACGTCTTCACCTCGGTTGGGTTGTCCATCAGCCGTGCGAAGTCGTATGTCACGACTTTGTCCGCGATCGTCTTCTCCAAGGCGGAGATGATCAAATCGGCGGCCTCTGCCCAACCCATATGTCTCAACATCAGTTCTCCGGACAGGATCACAGATCCAGGGTTCACCTTGTCCTGGCCTGCGTATTTCGGTGCCGTTCCGTGCGTGGCCTCAAATACCGCAATGCCGGTTTGATAATTGATGTTCCCTCCAGGAGCAATCCCGATCCCTCCGACCTGGGCGGCCAGAGCATCCGAGATGTAATCACCGTTGAGATTCATGGTCGCCACGACGTCATATTCGCCAGGGCGGGTGAGGATTTGCTGCAAAAAGGCGTCGGCTATCACGTCTTTCACAAGGAGCTTGTCGCCGGGCTCGCCTCCACAATCCTCCCACGCCACTGCCCGATCCGCGTACTCCTCCCGGACAACCTCATACCCCCAGGTTCGGAACGCCCCCTCCGTGAACTTCATGATGTTGCCTTTATGCACAAGGGTGACATTGCGTCGACGGTTCTTCAACGCATAGTCGAGCGCCGCCCGCACCAGACGTTTGGAACCGAATTCCGAGATCGGTTTGATGCCAATGCCACTGTCGCCGCGAATGTCCCAGTCGAAGGCTTCCTTGAGCATCTCGAGGAGTTGAATGGCCTCGGGGCTCGATTCTTCCACCTCGAGTCCGGCATATACATCTTCGGTGTTCTCCCGGAAAATGACCATATCAATCGCAGCCGGATCGAGCACAGGTGAAGGGACACCCGTAAACCAGCGCACGGGCCGTAGACAGGTGTACAGGTCGAGAATCTGGCGGATCGCAACATTCAGGCTTCTGATCCCCCCGCCGACGGGAGTAGTCAGAGGCCCCTTGATGGAAACGAGGTATTCCTTGAATGCTGCGACCGTCTCATCAGGCAGCCACTCACCTGTCGCGTTGAAGGCCTTCTCCCCCGCCATCACCTCCAACCACTCGATCTGGCGGGATCCACCGTATGCCTTCTCGACGGATGCATCGAAAACCCGAACCGCCGCCCGCCAAATATCTGGCCCGATCCCGTCGCCTTCGATGAACGGAACGATCGGATGATCCGGGACGTGAAGCTGTCCGTCGACAAGACTCATTCTTTCGCCCATATTTTGCTGCTCCTCTCTACCGATCAGATTGACCGGTGCTCGGCGAGCGTCACGGTGTTGACCAGAAGACTCGCCACGGTCATCGGACCGACGCCCCCCGGAACCGGGGTAATAGCGCCCGCAACCTCAGAGACCTCATCGTAGGCAACATCGCCGACCAACCCGTCCGGGGTTCGATTGATGCCGACATCGATAACGGTCGCGCCAGGTTTGACCATGTCTCGTGTGATGAATTCTGGTCGACCGACAGCGGCGACGAGTATGTCCGCCGACGACGTCACCTCGGCCATGTCCTTGGTGCGCGAGTGAGCCTGAATGACTGTGCAATCGACTCCCTTGCTACCCAACAGAATGCCAAGAGGACGGCCCACGAGGAACGATCGACCCACGATGACAGCTGTCTTTCCTTCGGTCTCGATTTCATAATGATCGAGAAGCCTCATGATCCCGTACGGGGTGGCAGGGATCGCAACGGGCCGCTCGAGCACGACGAGTCCGAGATTGTACGGATGGAGCCCATCGGCGTCCTTCATCGGGTCGATCGCCTCAACTGCAGCGTTTCCGTCCAGGGCCCCTGGCAATGGCAGCTGAACAATCATCCCATCGATATTTGGATCGATGTTCATGGCTTCGATTTGGCCAACCACATCTTCCTGACTCACATCGGCGTTCATATCGACGTCGTAGGAATACATGCCAACTTCGGCCGCGGCGCGGTGTTTGCTTCTCACGTATACCTGCGAAGCCTCGTCCTCGCCGACGAGCATCGTTGCCAGTCCAACACGCTTGCCTTGCTCGCCGAGCGCGGCAACCCGGGTTGCGACCTGCTCTCGAACCAATGCTGCTACCGCCTTGCCATCGATGATCGTCAAGATTCAGCGCCTTTCAATGAAGAAAATGTCTACGGTCGGTGAAGAACAAGGCTAAGCCATGGTCGCGTGCAGCTTTGATCACTTCGTCATCGTTGCGGGAACCTCCCGGTTCGACCACAGCGACCACGCCGGCGGTCGCAAGAGCGTCCAGGCCGTCTCGAAACGGGAAAAATGCGTCACTGGCTGCCACCGCACCGTGGGCTCGCTCCACTGCGATCGATATCGCCCGGTTGACGGCCCCGACCCGGCTTTGATCGCCGGCCCCCGCTCCCACCACCTGTCCATCTCGAACCAACACCACGGCGTTGGACTTGGTGTGTCCCGCAACAATCCAAGCGAGCTCTAGATCCGCCTCGCGGGCTTCACCCTCAGAGACCTGTCTCCACTCTCCCACGTGCACGTTGTCGCGGTCCTGTACAAGCGCACCTCCTTCGATGATGCGAACGTCACGACCGCCCACGGCCGGCGCCGGCGCCGACATCACCCGGAGGTTTGGCCTCGATGCAAAGATTTTCTGTGCTGATTGATCAATTGAGGGGGCGATAACGATTTCCACAAAGTTCTCAATGATCCCCTCAGCGGTTGCACGATCAATCTGAGCGTTGGAGGCAATTACCCCGCCAAACGCCGCAAGCGGGTCTCCAGCCCACGCCTTCGTGAATGCCTCCAAGACGGACTCGCCCAATGCAGCGCCGGCCGGGTTCGTGTGCTTGACGACGACCGCCGCGGGAACAGGCAGCGCCTGGGCAAGCCGGTAGGCCGCCTCCGCATCAGCGAAGTTGTTGAACGACATCTCCTTGCCCTGTAGCAACTCGGCCCGGGACCACCAGGATGGCGTTCCGTCTGAGTACAGAATCGCCTTCTGGTGCGGATTCTCTCCGTACCGAAGTGATGACACGGCCTCCAATGAAAGGTGAATGTGATCGGGTTGTTCCGTGTCGCGGGCCAACCAGGACGCAACCCGTGCGTCGTAGGCCGCGGTGTGATCGAATGCGGCGCTCGCCAGCTGAAAACGGAGATCGGCAGACAAGCCGCCCGATTCGATGGCAGCTATGACCCGGTCATATTGAAACGGAGACGTCACGATACCGACGTGGGCGTGGTTCTTTGCGGCTGCTCTTACGAGCGTCGGTCCGCCTATATCGATCTTTTCGATGATGTCCGACGTCGTTGCCTGTGGATCCGCCACGGTATCAGCGAACGGGTAGAGATTGGAAACGACGAGCTGAAAAGGCTCGATACCTTGTTCTTGCAACTGGGCACGATGGGTGTCATTGGCCAGATCTGCAAGCACACCGGCGTGGATTCGAGGATGCAGCGTCTTGACCCTGCCATCGAGCAATTCTGCGAACCCCGTCACGTCGGCCACGTCGGTCACGTCATGACCGAGATCCCGCAAAAAACGGGACGTACCGCCCGAAGAAATGAGCTCGGCTCCGACCTCCACCAGCGATTTGGCAAGCGACTCTAGGCCCGTCTTATCGTAAACCGAAAGCAGAACCCGCGATACCTGAATCTTCATGTGGCAAGAGGTTCGATAGGACGCAACCGACCATTGGCGAAGTCGCTGACGACGGACGGCAGCAGCTCGTGTTCGACTTCGTGGATTCTCGATGCGAGGCTCTCCCGGGTTTCGTCGGGCGCTACCGCTACTGTGCGTTGCGCGATGATCGGGCCATGATCCACCTCTTCATCGACGAAGTGAACGGTCACGCCAGTGGTTTCCACCCCTTCCGCCAACGCCGCTCCAATTGCGTCGTAGCCAGGAAAATCCGGTAGGAGCGAAGGATGAATGTTGATGATGCGATTGGGAAAGCGGGAGATGGCGGCTGGCCCCAGAATCCGCATGAAACCCGCAAGGACCAGTGCCTCGACATCATATTGATCAAGAATTTCCAGTAGCCGCTCCGTCGAAGCATTTCGCTCCGAAGTCCAGCCGATCACCTCGGTGGGAATTCCAGCAGACACTGCCCGCTCGAGCCCGAACGCGTCTGGTTTGTCACACACGACGACCTCGAGAGACGCGCCGAAGCCTGGTCGCCGGGAAGCGTCAATCAACGCTTGCAGATTCGTCCCATTCCCCGAAATGAGAACGGCCAGCTTCATCGTCACACCTGGGAGAGGGCCTGCAGCATTGCAGAACCCATATCGGTCGGCGTCGGTGCGACCACGATGCCCGCCGCCTCCATCGCGGCGATCTTGTCGGAGGCCGTACCCTTTCCACCCGAGATGATCGCTCCGGCATGTCCCATGCGTTTGCCCGGCGGGGCCGTGGTGCCTGCGATAAACCCGGCTACAGGCTTATTCATGTTCA
>JAHEJY010000211.1 GCA_024638625.1 Actinomycetes bacterium | reverse complement strand
TCCACCAGGTAACACCGATGGGAGCAGCGATGAGGCGCGATATCGAATTCACGAGCGTGGGTGACACCATTCGCGGTTGGCTCTACACGCCAGATCAGGGCGAGGGGCCGTTCCCGGTCATTGTCATGGCCGGTGGCTGGTGCTACGTGAAGGAACTCGTACAGACCCATGTCGCCGAACAATTCGCCGAGGCCGGACTCGCGGCGGTTCTGTTCGATTACCGGAACTTTGGTGCGAGTGACGGCGACCGGCGCCAGCACATTGATCCCAATGCCCAGATCGAGGACTACCAGAACGCCATTTCGTTTGCAGAAACTCTCGCAGAAGTCGATCCGGATCGAATCGGTGTTTGGGGACTCTCCTACAGCGGCGGTCACTCGCTCATTCTCGGTGCCATCGACCCGCGGGTGAAGTGTGTGTCGGCCCAGATCCCGGTTGTCGATGGATACCGAAATATGCGACGGGTTCACGGAACCATGGGTTTTCGGAAATTCGAAGAGCTCTTGCTGGCCGATCGGCGCAATCGCTTCCTCACCGGTGAGGACGGCTTCATTCCTCACGCGGTGGCCGATCCGAATTCCGAGGTCTCGACCTGGCCGTTCCCGGAGACCTATGAGACCTTCCTGCAGCTCAAACAGTCCGAAGCTCCCGCCTACGAGAATCGAAGCACCATCGAGTCGGCCGAGCTCCTCATGTCGTATCACGTGGGCCCGTTCCTGCCCCGAATACTCGATGTTCCGACTCAGGTGATCGTCGCGGAAAAGGACGACCTCACACTCTGGGATCTCGAGATCGAGGCATACAACCAGATCCCGACATCCAAGAAACGGCTGGTGACCATCGGCGGATCGACCCACATGACCCTATACAGCGATCGGTCACTCCTCGGTCAGGCGGCCGACGCGGCATCGGAGTGGTTCGTCACCCACCTTCTGTCTGGCAACCAGCAAGCTCCAGCCTGATCGAACCTCCTCCCCTTGGCCGGGCCAACAGAACCGATCAAACGGGCACAGGTCGGCGCGGGGTATCGCCATCCTCTACACTCACGCATATCGTTGCTGCAAGCGCTTGCAAACCCTGTCCCGAAGGAGACTCATGACACAAGAACGTAGAGCACTGGTCGTCGGCGTGACGGGGATCCAGGGCAACGCGCTCGCCAACCATCTCATTGGCGACGGCTGGGAGGTGGCCGGGGTTTCGCGGCGTCCGCCAACCGACGTCAGTGGTCTCACTCCGATCGCGGCCGATCTCATGGACCCATCGTCGGTCGCCGACGCCACTGCCGGCTTTGACCCGACCCATGTCTTTTTCACGGCATGGTCTCGTCAAGCGACGGAAGCCGAAAACGTCAAGGTCAACAGTGCGATGATTCGAAACCTCCTGTCAGCTGTCTCGCAGTCACCCGGCCTGCAACATGTTGCGTTGGTGACCGGCCTCAAGCATTATTTGGGCCCATTCGAGGCCTATGCCCTGATCAAGCCCGACACGCCATTTCGGGAGGATCAAGAACGGCTGCCGTACGAGAACTTCTACTACGACCAGGAGGACATCCTCTGGGAGTTCGCCGCCGACACTGGTTTCACCTGGTCGGTCCATCGTCCCCACACGGTTATCGGGTGGGCAATAGGCAACGCCATGAATATGGGCGTCACGTTGGCCGTCTATGCGGCCATTTGCCGGGAAACCGGGCGACCGTTCGTCTTCCCCGGTTCGCCGGAGCAGTACAACGCTGTGACGGACGTGACCGATTCGCGAATCCTCGCCAGCCATTTGGAGTGGGCATCTACCACGCCGGCTGCAGCAAACGAGGCGTTCAACATCGTCAATGGAGATCAATTCCGGTGGAGAAGGATGTGGGAGGTCGTGGCCGACGGACTTGGTGTCGACGCGGCCGATTACCCGGGCCAGCCCACCCCACTCGAAGAGCAAATGGCCGATGCGGCTCCGATCTGGGACGGGATCGTCGACAAGTACGGTCTGGTTCCCAATCCGGTCGAAACCCTCGCCTCCTGGTGGCATAGCGACGCAGATTTGGGCCGGACGATCGAAACGTTTACGGACATGACCAAGAGCCGCCTCCTGGGCTTCACCGACTACCAGCCGACGAACAGGTCTTTCCTCGACTTGTTCGATCGACTGCGGGCGGAGAAAGTCATCCCGCCTCTGTCGTGAACCCACGCGGATCCAGATCGAGAGGATCATGACTGGTGACTGACGTCGCAGATCGATTCGAGAACACGTCCGGCGGTTTGAAGCGCGCCACGTTGGCCGATGTTGCCAATGATCTCGGGCTCAGTTCGTCCACCGTGTCGCGTGCCCTCGATCCGAATCGGTCGACGATGGTGAACAAGGCCACCCGGGAAAGAATCGTCGAAGCTGCGGAACGGCTTGGCTATCGACCCGACATCCAGGCGCGCAGCTTGATGACGGGACGCACCCAAACCATCGTCGTCATTGCCGCAGATCTTGGCAACCGGTGGGTAACCCCCATTCTGCATGGCGTTGCCAGTCGTGTCTCGATCGAGGGGATTGTTCCGATCATCGCCGAAACGAACGACGACTCGAGGGTCCTCGACGAATTGATCGATCACATGCTGTCACGACGGGTCGACGCGATGATTGTCCTGGGAGCTCGAAGAGGGGACGGACCGAGCATCGAGGCAGCGGCCCAGATGGTTCCGATGGTGGTGGCGGCGCGTCCCCTCGAGAACGTCTCGGTCCCCGTAGTCACCCACGACGATCGACGCGGCGGAGAGATGGTGGGGGAACATTTTGCGGAACTGGGTCACCGGGTCGTTGCCCAATTGCTCGGCCCGGGCGCCGTATTGAACTTCCCGCTCCGCAACGAGGGTTTCACCTCTGCGATCGAATCGGCCGGCATTCGTCAACTCCCCACTATTGACGAGGCCCTCCGGCCAACATATGCAGAAGGATCGAGGTTGATGCACCGGCTCCTCGACGGTACCACGGAGATCCCAACCGCCGTGTTCGCCCACAACGATCCCATGGCGATCGGAGCTATGGCGGCCATTCGCGATCGAGGACTGCGGATACCCGAAGACATCTCGATAGCCGGTTACAACGACATGCCCCTCACATCGCTGATCAGTCCCGGGCTCACTACCGTCCGGTATCCGGGTTGGGAGGT
>JAHEJY010000073.1:3766-12676 GCA_024638625.1 Actinomycetes bacterium | reverse complement strand
AATGTGATCATCTCTGCCGGTAATGGTTCCGTTGCGTACCTCGATGTCGTCGAAGTCACCTTCGATACGAATTCCTCCGCCAACTCCTTGGCCGTCGCCTGAAATGGTGAATCCGTTCAGGTCGATCACAATGCCATCCGAGCCGATTTGAAGGCCATCGCCGGCACAGCCCGACAGGTCCTGCATCAGCACCAAATCAGAGGTGATGATGTCTCCGCACTGGACGGTTGTCGCGACTGCCGGTAGAGAACTCATCGTCATCAAAAGAACCGTGGCGAAGAAGGTCAATGAAATCTTTCGCATCGTTGCTCCCCTTTTGTAGTTGTTCTTGTCGCCGGCTCAGGCTAGGTCTCCCACGGACAGTGTTGGCGTTTCGCAGTCGCAGCTTTCGCCCCCGAACCGTTCAGCGGCCAGGATCGTCAGGAATCTGAGCCCAGGCCGGATCGTCGAATCGTTGGACCTCGATCAGATAGCCGTCCGGATCGCGCAGAAAGGCGTGGTAAATACCGAACCGATCGTTGTGCGTGGGTGGTTGCGTGAGCGTGACTCCCTTGGCAAGGAGCTGTGAGCAGAATTGATCGACGTCGTCGCGCACGATCGTGATGATGATGTTGTCGGTTGTGACTGAACGGTTTTCGCGTACGCATATTCCGAGGAAGCCCGATTCCGCCACCTGGTAGATGCGGCACGTGGGCTGTTCGGTTACGAGAGCCAACCCGATCATCTCGCGATAGAACGAGTCGGACCGATGGAGGTCGTCCGCGTAGATGAAGGTGATGAAGGCGTCGTTCATGCTTTCTCGGCCCGGCTGGCCAGAAACGCCCCGGCGATCACGACGAGCACGCCGATCAGGGCGATGGGAGCAACCGATTCGCCACGGAAGATCACACCGAGCGCTATCGCGGTCACGGGAATGAGGTAGGTGGTGGTCGACATTCGCGCAGCACCCACTCTGCCGGCAAGGGTGGCGGCGAGTGATCGGACGATGCCGGTGCCCAGGACCCCGAGGATCACCACTGCCACCACCGAAGGGACGGTGAATTCGGATTCGCTCCATCCTGTGATTCCGAACGGGAGCAACATCACACTGGAGATGATGAGTGCCCACAAGGTGACGGCGGGTCCGCCGTATTGCTGTTGCAAAGGGACCAGGAGGTTGCCGCTGATTCCGTAGCCGACCACCGCGATGAGAACGAGGACTACTCCGGTCGGTGCGGCATTGGCTCCCTGTAGTGAAGGAATCGTCATCAACACGATCCCGGCGAATCCGAGGCCTATTCCGATCGCCTGCGCAGCGCCTGGCACGCGACGTAGAAAAAGCGAGGCGACTGTGAGGCTCATGATCGGGGCGGCACTGGTGAGCATGCCGGCAACGGCAGAATCGAGCTCTGTCTCGGCGATGGCGAAAAGCAAAGCTGGACCGGCGTTGCCGAACAGGGCGACGGCACCAATCCTGGTCCAGTCGGACCGATCGATGGCTTTCCGGGCTCTGGCGAAACCCACCAGGCCCAGAGCACCCAATGCCACCCTCCCCAACGCCACCACGCCGGGCGAAAGAGAGTCGACGCCGATGGCAATCCAGAGGAATGCAGAACCCCAGATGAGGCCGATGACTCCTGTCAGGCCCCATTCGGTCGGGCCGTATGCGGCAGGCCGCGACCCGACGTTGGTGAGAGGGCGAGACATGGCGAGATCCTAGAACGCCGTTGCTTGATGTGGCATGGGCGTTTTTGGAGGTTTAGAGAACCCGGATATCGGGTAATAGACATTCGTAAGCAGCAGGTGCTAACCCACCTGTCCGCAACAGAAAGAGGGGAGTCTCATGGATACCCGATACGAAAACACCCAGGACACCGATTACGACTGGAACGATCGTCTGCAGGACGAGGGTTCCTGGAATCGGATCAAAGGAAAGATCCGCGAAGAGTGGGCCGAAGTCACTGACCAGGAACTGGAAGAGGCTCGGGGAAACTGGGAACAGTTCAAAGGTTTGGTTGAAGAAAAGACCGGCCAGGCCGGCGACGCAATCGAGCGTAAGCTCGACGAGTTGTTCAACTAGTCACTACTCCGCACGTCTTTATTTGCACACGTCTTCATTGCACAAACGTGTTGCGAAACAACTGAATAACTGAATAAACCCAGACAACCGGCTGCGAAAGCGAGCCGGTTGTCTGGCGTTCGGAGATGCCTCTCTGCCCTCGACAAGGTCCTCTAACGCTCGACTACCTGGTAGTGGGCGGACGTGGCGTCCCAGCGTTTCAAGATCTTCCGTGCTGCATCCGGTACATAGGCGCTTGCATAGTCGTCTCCCTGGAAGGCGATCACGTCCTCGAGGCTGTCGAACTCCATGATCGTGACGAACTCGACCTCGTCGCCATCAGGTCGACGCATCAACTCGATCCCGACAAATCCATCAATGTTCATTGCTTGAATGCCGGGGAAGATCTCGTCATGGAGCAGGGCCTGGTAGGCATCGGCACGCTCCGGTGTTGTCCATCCATGCCAAATCCTCTTGATCGCCACAAGACAGCCCTCCAATGGAACTCACCTTGCGGTCGACTCTATCCGCAAGACGAATGCGCTTCCGACGGTATTTTCAATGGTCCCCCAGCTTTGCTGGGGGAAGGTACCGACAAACGGAGCGGAGTTTGGGGGTAGGGGGTGTTTGGGAAATCTCAGGATTGTCGTGGCGGGATGTCACTC
This sequence comes from Actinomycetes bacterium, assembly GCA_024638625.1. Lineage (GTDB taxonomy): Bacteria > Actinomycetota > Acidimicrobiia > Spongiisociales > SHLN01 > JABDOU01. Next base: position 9,973 of record JAHEJY010000073.1, on the reverse strand, counting down.
ATGCGCGGAATTGCACCCATGGTCTCCTCCACCTGTTCGATATGGCTGACACATTCGGAGATCAGGTCTTCCAGCGCATAGCGGTCGATATCGGCGAGTCTCTTGATGTGGACGGTCGATTTGGCGGCTGAGTGCGGTCCGAGCCGGTCGAGGATGTCGTCGAATCCCCGCAGGCCGGACATGATGTAAAGGGTGATGCGGTCCGCCCTGGGAGAGAAACCAACTGTGAAGAAGTCGCCTTCCTGTCCCGTTTTGTATCGGTAGTGATACTGCCCGAAGCCGATCGTGTTTCCGTTCCAGATGGTCGGTTCGTGGCCCGTGACCCGACGCATCAACTCCATCAGGTCGGAGGCATCCTGGCGACGCTGCTGATTGCGGATTCCGTCCAGAAGCGCAACCACCGGATCTCGATCTTGCTCGGCCATCGTGCCACACGTTCTAGCAGGCCGCCTATCTTCATACCCAGGGTTCTAAGTGGCGGAAAGCGCCACCTAGAACCCTGGGTTTCGTCCGGAGTCGATATCTGAACGCTGGAGGAGTAAGTTCGACCTATGGCAAGGGTGACGCGCACACTTCATGAGCTTGGGAAATATGAGGGCCTGGCCACTCTGCGGCAGCGGTTCCACTTTGAGGGCAATCTCGTGACGGCAGCCCGAATCCGGGACATTCTTTTGACAGCACCTCTTATCGGGAAGGATTCTGTGTTTGGGGATCGCCCGGGCCAGGAAGGACCTGCTCCAACCTCCAGAATGCTCATCGGATTCTCGCCCGCTCCCGGCTTCCGGTTTGATGTCAATCTGGAAGAACGCAATGGCGGGCTTTTCGTAGTCCGCTTCTCACAACCTGATCTGAGGATTCAATACCTCCAGGGCGATTTCGTGTGGACGCTAACCGACGAGCGTGATGGAGCAGACCTCGCCGAGGAGATCAATACCGAGGCCGCCCTGAGCATCGTACGCCAACCACTGAAGGGGGATAAGCCGTCGCTGCGTCGCTGGCTGTTCTTTCGTGTTGGACACAGGCAGGTGATGAGCGCGGCAACAGCGAATATCGCCGGCATACTCAACTAGGCGGGACGCACATGGTCCACCGGGGCTGTGCGCTGGCATACTTGTGCCATGAGGGAAGACCAGGGCAGGGCAAGAACCGGGTTGTCAGAACTGCTCAATGATTTCGCACCGGCGCGGCTGCCGGCCACCCTCTCCACCGGGTTGATCCTCGGGTTGGTGAACGCTCTGTTGGGTATTGCGCTCATGTCCTTGATTTTTTCCGGCGACTTGACCGACGCTCTCCCGATCGGTATCGGCGTCGGCCTGGTCGCGTCTTCTGTTGTCGGCTTGATCATTGCCTTGACTAGCGGCTTCGCCGGCATGTATGCAGGAATCCAGGACAACAGTGCCGCGATACTCGGCCTGTCGGCTGCCTCCATTGCGGCAGCGCTCGTGGGTCCGGAAGCCATCGACACGGTGATCGCCATGATGATGACGACGACACTCATCACCGGAGCCATTTTCGTGTTGATGGGGACCTTCAGATTGGGTGATATCGCGCGATTTGTACCCTTTCCGGTGATCGGTGGTCTCTTGGCAGGCACGGGCTACTTGATTCTGGTCGGGTCGCTTGCCATTCTCGAGGTCGATACTTCAGTAGACGACCTGACCTCCGCCAACGGACTCGGTTTGTTTTGGCCCGGGGTTGCCCTCGCAGGCATCTTTCTCGTCGCGTCATTGCGGGATTGGCCATCGAAGGTCTACGTGGTGATTCTCCTGGGCTCTATCGTCGGTTTTCACATCGTGTCACAGCTGGCCGGTGTGGACAAAGATGCAGCGTTGGCGAAGGGATGGTTGCTCGGACCTTTTCCGGATGGGGGCCTGTGGCCGGGCTTCGTCGCAGAAGCAGTCTTCAGCGCAGATTGGGCTGCGATCGCGGGCGAAGCGGCGAGTCTCATCACGATCCTGCTCCTGGTGCCCCTCACTCTTTTGCTCTATATCAGCGCCCTCGAGGTTGGTACCAATAGTGACCTCGACCTGAACGCCGAACTCAAATCCAGTGGCTGGGCGAACCTGGCGGGCGGCGCAATGGGAGGGCCCCCGGGGTACTTCTATCTGTCGGACACGTTGATCGCGCACCGGCTGCTAGGTGGGCGACGGGGGCCGGCCGTCGTCGGTGCATTGGCCATGTTCGGTGTCTTGTTGCTCGGGGGCACGATCCTCGAGTTTCTTCCTCAGTTCGTGATCGGGGGGCTCTTGCTGTTCGTCGGCGTTGATTTTCTCGTCGAGTGGCTGTGGACTGCGCGCCATCGTATGACCCGGCTCGACTACATCCTCATGGTCGGGATCGTGTTGACCATTGCGGCGATTGGCTTCCTGCCCGGAGTCGGTGCCGGGTTGGCAGCTGCAATCTTCCTCTTTGTGTACCGGTACAGTCGGATCGACGTCGTCAAGCATCTGCTGACAGCGCGCGAGCATCAGAGCAACATCGAAAGACCGCTCGACCACGTGGAGTATCTCCACGAAGTAGGAACCAGCGTCGTTGTGCTCGAACTGCAGGGCTTCATCTTTTTCGGAACTGCCAATCAGATCTTTGACAGGGTGAAGAAACACTTCGATGCCGTAGAAGATCTGCGCTTCATCGTCTTCTCGTTTCGCCTGGTATCCGGCGTGGACTCGTCCGCCGTTGCCCTGTTCGAGCGGATCGTTCTGTTCGCACGCGACCACGGAATCACGTTGGTGTTCACCGGCCTGCGGTCAGCCAACCAGGATCAGTTTGCCGAGTTTTTTCGGACCTACCCGGATGTCATCGTCGAGTTTCAGGATTTGGATCACGGAATGGCCTGGTGCGAGGACCAGCTTCTCCACGACATCTCACATAGAGACCTGCCGCGTGCTCTCCCCGACGGCCTGCAAGAGCGGCTCGCCGGATACTTATCACCCCGCACGATTCCCGAGGGCGACCGCCTGATGACCCAGGGTGATCCGACGCCTGGCATATACCTGATTACGTCTGGAACGGCGACCGTACTGCTCGAACGCCCCGAAGCCGAAGACGTCCGGCTCCGGACGTTGCACGAAGGCACCGTGCTCGGCGAAATCGGTCTCTATCGCAACGAGCCTTGCACGGCGACGGTAAGGGCGGAGACCGACTGCGATGTTCTGCATCTCACGCCGGTTGCGTTTGAGGCGCTCTGTAGAGACGATCCGGCCGGGGCGGCCGAGTTCCACGCTTTCGTGGCCCGGGTGTTGGCCAGCCGGGTGAGTCATGCCAACCGCACGATTCGGGCTCTGCGCAGCTGACATTTATCACCGACGGGAAGGCCCCGGAGTAGGGACCTTCGCCTTGCGTGGTTGAATGGATTCATGACGCACCTGCTCCGCACTACATCCGGGGGTCGTCGGTGGCGCCGGATCCGGGTTGCTGCGTTTGTTCTCCTGATCGTCCTGGCGGTCGGATGCGCTCAGGCTTCGCTTGAGTACCTCAGCGATCTGAGACTCTGGCCGTCATATCTGCCGGAAGGTGTTGCCATCGATGGCCAGTGCCCGGATGAGCGGTACCTGACAATCAGGTCGTTGACTGAGACGGAGACAGGGGACCCGTTGCTGGTGATACACATGATCGACGTGGGGCAGGAATACGAGGTCGAATCTCTGTCCAGAGGTTTTGCCGACTTCGTTCCCGACTTTCCTCCACCGAGCGCCGTGCCGGCGACCGTACGCCGAATCGACGGGCTGAGTTGGCAGCGGATCCCGGATTTCTCCGACGACATGGCGACCGGCGTCGCTTGGCAGGAGGGCCCCAACTTGTTCAGCGTTGAAGCGGTCGGTCTCGGCCTCGACGAAGTGGAACGAATTGCCGAGGGGTTGGAGCCCTCGTTCTCGCGATGGTTCGGTTGCGACTATGCCCGCATCAAACCTGGCGACGGCTCATAGGGCAACGTCTATTTCGGCTTTTCGAGAAAGCGTCCGCTGACCGCGTTGAGCAGCGATCCGTATACTCGAATTTGGCCGAGGTGTCAGATCGGCATCCGGTACGTATTCTGGGAGGGTTCTGGTAGTTCCTGCGGTTGACCCACTTTCTCCTTCGACTGAAAGCGAAAGGGCGCTCATTGAGAAGCTTTCGCGCCTACCCCGGGACCTCATCCTCCGCGAGCTGAAGGAGGATCTCCAGACAGCTGTCTGGATCGAGCTGGCCACCATTCCTATCTATCTCTTCGCGAACTATTCGATCAAGAGAACCGAGCGAAGCGGTCAGAACATCCGACCGATCGACCTCTACGCAAACATGGCCGGAAGCACGATCATGAGCGTGGTTGTGGAGGAAATGCTGCACCTGTCCCTGGCGTGCAACATGCTGTACTCCCTGGGAGTGGACCCCGAGCTGTACCTCCGCTCCCCAGGTCCCTTTCCCACACCGCTGGCCTATCACAACCCTAAGGGCCCACCCGGTCCGGACGGCGGCGACGAGGTCTTGATCCCGCTCGCCAAGCTTTCGTACGAACAGCTCTGGCATTTTCTGCAGATCGAATACCCGGCCTCGGAGAATGCGCCACCCGAAGACCGCGATTGGGACACCATCGGACAGTTTTATTCCTACATCCGCTGTTTGATCAAGTCCCCGCAGATCAAAGACTCGGACTTTCAGGTGCGTGGCCAGGATTCCCGTGAATTCCAGATCCAGCCGTATAACTACTCGCCCAACAGCATCGACACGGCATACCCGAAGGAGCCTTTTGATCCATGGGGTCTGCCGTCCGACAGCTCGACATCCGAATCGGAACGTACCAAACGGCCGCCTGCCAACCAGGCAGCCGTCTTCTCGAATGCGCCGGACGGAAACGATGACAGCATGCCTCTGTTGACCATCGGCTCACGGGTCGATGCTCTGCAGGCGATTGACACGATTTGTGACCAGGGCGAAGGGTTTGCACACGAGCGGTTCGACGATGCGGCCGATGCCGAGGAGTCGCATTATTACAAGTTTCTCGAGCTGCAGGCCCAGCTGGAGGATTTCTCACTCCACACCGAGCACCTGCCGCCTCTTCCTGCGCCACCAGATCCGATTCAACCAACAATTTCACATCGCGAACTCGAAGAGATCGTCGTCAACTTCCCTGAGAATCCCACTGCGCTTGGCTACTTGCGCACCTACGTGGACGACCCGGCCGGGCGGGTGAACTATCGCCCTCTCGCCGACTTTTGCAGCGGGATCTACCAGTACATGCTCATCCTCACAGAGTCGATATTCAAAGTCCGGAACACCGGAGCCGAAGACGCTGGCGGTCAAAAGCTCTTCTTCAACGACGGTATGCACCGCTCCATGATCTGGATTCTCGACGGACTTGCGACAACAATGCGGACCTACGAGCTTGGTGATGGCCATGTCCTGGCTCCAACGTTCGAGAACATCGACCTGGGCCCAAGAGAGAACGCTTATGACAACCTGATGGCTCTGGCCGGTGCGCTCGAAGAGCAGCCGTATGCCGATAACATTCGGTATTACGTGAAACTGCTCGAGGGGGTACCCGACGTGAGCGAACTGTGGGGAGGGCGCCCGCCGGAGCCAACGAATGGAGAGCCCACGCCGGAGCCGTACCCCTATCGTGATGCGCCGAAGTGGCCGTTCGAGATCGGCACCCAACCGCAAGGTCATTCGCCGCACGCCTGTCTGGGCCTGAACAGCTGCAAAGGCGCGGATCGATTCGGGTTAGAAGGACACGAAGATCCGGCGCGGCCCGGCGTATTCGAGGTCAATGACTGTGCCGGTCAGGGCTACTGCTCGACTACCACCGACCACAATTGCCACGTCCTCAACGATTGCCGCAACCAGGGTGGCTGCGGTCTGTATGGCACCGGAGACGAGATGAATGTTCCGGCCCGTAATGATTGTCGGGGGATGGGATCGTGCGCGACACCGATCAATGCCGAACGCTTCAGCACCAATGGCCCCAACCGGGGAAAAAGCGTTTGGGTGCGAGCCCGACAGGTATTCGAAGAAGCGTGGCCCGACACCTGGCAGTCGATCCAAGGAGCCCCGGAGCAGCTCGGCCCCGCCCCCGTGCCCTTCACCGAAACCGGTCCGCCGTACCTGTGGATCTCGGACGGCAACAGTGCAAGGGACAACATGGTTGCGTGCGGTTCGAGCGGATTGAGTGGTGCCGGCGGTTGCTCGTGAGCAACCACGTGCGTCGATGATCTCTGAACCCGGTGCTCT
>JAHEJY010000073.1:0-3666 GCA_024638625.1 Actinomycetes bacterium | reverse complement strand
GATCTCGGACGGCAACAGTGCAAGGGACAACATGGTTGCGTGCGGTTCGAGCGGATTGAGTGGTGCCGGCGGTTGCTCGTGAGCAACCACGTGCGTCGATGATCTCTGAACCCGGTGCTCTTGAGGAATTGCCACGGTTGGGTCTGGGTCTCGGGTTGCGCAGCACGCACTTCGACCACATTCTCGATCACTGGCCCGACGTCGAATGGTTCGAGGCCATCTCGGAGAATTTCATGGACTCCGGGGGACGCCCTCGATACGTCCTCGATCAGGTGGCTGAGCGATATCCGATCGTACTGCATGGAGTGTCGCTTTCGATCGGCAGTACCGATCCATTGGACAGGGACTATCTGGCGAAACTCAAAAGGCTTGCAGCTTCGGTCAACCCTGCGTGGGTGAGCGACCATCTGTGCTGGACCGGGGTGCTCGGGACCAATTCCCATGATTTGTTGCCGATTCCGTTGACTTCCGAGACGCTCGGGCACGTTGCGGCGCGGGTCATGCAGGTGCAAGAGTTCCTGGAACGTCCGTTGATCCTCGAGAACCCGAGCACGTACGTGACCTTCGTCGATTCCACGATCGATGAGCCGGAGTTCCTCGGTGCTCTTTCGGAACAAACCGGGTGCGGCCTGCTCCTGGATGTCAACAACGTGTACGTCAGTTGCTTCAATGCCGACCTCGATCCGGTTTCCTACCTCGACAGCTTTCCATGTGACCGGGTTGTGCAGATGCACCTGGCCGGTCACGATCACCGGGGCAACCACATCATCGACACCCACGACCGGCCGGTGGTGCCGGCGGTGTGGGAGCTCTACCGGCTGGCGTGGCATCGCACCGGAGGGGCCGCGACCTTGTTGGAGTGGGACGGAAACATCCCGGATTTCGAAGAGTGTCATACGGAGCTGCTGAAGGCGCGCTCTTTCATGGGCAACCATTCCGAGGAAGGCCGGGCTCCATCCGGAGTCAACCAAGGATCCGGACCGGAGTCGTTATCGACCCCGGTCGATTTTCTGGTTCCTGACGTCATGGAGAGTGCGGTCCTGGAATGACAGATACGCCCTCCGGCCTGCGTGATCTGCAAGCCTGGATGCAAACGCAGGTGATGAATCCCACCCGGTTCGGCGACGATGACGTCGGGCGGATCGTCCGGCCATCCTCCCGGCTCGACAGCGTCCAGCGATTGGCGATTTATCAACGCGCCTATCTGACACGGCTCCTCAAGTGCATGTCAGATCAGTTTCCGGCGCTCCGCCACGCTCTGGGCGACGAGCTCTTCGATGACTTCGCGATGGACTACCTGACGGAGTATCCCTCCATGAGCTATACGCTCTTTGAACTCGGTGCCAGACTTCCTCGATATCTTGACGAACACCGGCCCGACCGCGATCGAGCAGGCGGTCGGCGCGAGCCCTGGATCGACTTCATGATCGACCTGGCACGTTTCGAACGGCAGCTGTTCGTGCTGTTCGATGCGCACGGCCACGAAGGCAAGCCCTTCGCCACCCCGGAAACTCCGACGGGACGCATGGTGTTGCAACCGTGTTTCGCTTTGGGCAGCTATCGATTCCCGGTCGCGACCTACTACCACGACGTGCGTCTCGCCAAGAACCCGGGTCTACCACCCGCCCAACCCTCGCACGTCGCCCTCGTGAGAAGGGACTACCTGACCCACACCTATCGGATCACCGGTTCTCAACATGCTTTTCTGAGCATCCTCACCGGCGGCTTGAGCGTCGCGGAGGGACTGCAGTCGTTTGCCCACGAAATCGGCAGGTCACCCGGTGATGTGCACGACGAGTGGGAGTCCCCCGAATCCGCCGGACAGTCATGGATCGCCGCCGGGTTCTTCGTCGACTCAGCCAACCACCCGTAACCCAGGGTTCTAAGTGGCGATTTCCGCCACCTAGAACCCTGGGTATTCTTGGACGTCGGCGAAGGAGGCCCTGATGGGCACGTTCATCATCAATCCGCACGGGCGGCTGCAGGAATGGATCGCACACGACAAGGGTTACTTCGCGGAAGCCGGACTGACGGACTACGAGCTGCGGGCACACAACCTCCTGACGAAGGATTCGCCGAAGCAATCTGCCGCACCGGAGGGTCTCTTTGACAACCTCGTAGGTGCCTATCAGACATACGAAGAGGGGCGCGATGGGGCGATCAGCTGCGCTTGCCACTGGACCGTCAACATGGCGGCCTCGGCTGAGCACGGCCGATTGTGGGGTGAGTCGTATTCGATATCACCTTGCGCAATTGTCGTACCGGAGGACTCCCCGGTCCGCAAACCTGAAGATCTGGCCGGCGTGCCGATCCACGTGGGTTTTCAGTCCGGGAGTCACTACACCACCATCCAGGCTCTGGAGCCATTTCTGGAGACGGAGCAGATCGAGCTCCGTTTCGGTGGCAACCCGTCCGATCGCGTAGACCAGCTGCTCGATGGGGATGCGCCTGCAGCGACTGTCTTCGGCCCGCAGCTCTATATGGTGGAGCAGCTCGGCTTCCGCAAGATCATCGACTGCACGTTCATGATCGCCGCGATGCTCGATGACGGCGTCGATATCGAGGACGCTCGCAAGTACTACGAGGGGCTCCGGATGGCACAGGCCGATATCGATCGGATGCACCAGCCATACGTCCACTACTACCTCAACGAATTACCTCCCCGCCATGCCGAATTGGTAGATGTGCGCCGATTCGGCCCCGGCGAGCGCATCGTGTTCGAGCCCTACAGCGAGGAGATGTACAACAGCACCCATCAATGGATCGAAGAGCGAGACATCTTCGAGGCGGACAAAGTCGGACATGGCACCTACGAGCAGGCGGTCGTTCGCATCGGCTGACCGGAGGTCCAGGATCTGCTCAGTCACCCGTTTCTCGATGGTCCCCGGCGAGGCGCGTCCGATAGGCACCCTTTTATGAATGGTCCCCCAGCGACGCGTGTGTGATAGACCCCTGTCTCAATGGTCCTCCAGCGACGCGTGTGTGATAGAGCCCTGTCTCGATGGTCCCCCGGCGAGGCGCGTCCGATTGGCACCCGTTTCTCGATGGTCCCCCAGCGACGCGTGTGTGATAGAGCCCTGTCTCAATGGTCCCCCAGCGAAGCTGGGGGAAGGTACCGCTCGCCGAAGGCGAGGGGTAGGGGGTTGCTCACCTGTCCTCGACGAAATCGACCAGCGCATCGTCGGCCAGGGCTTGACCTGCTTCCTCGTAGAGATTGCGAGCAACATCTACTCCGGCCCTCTGTAGCTCTTCGACTTGGTCGCCGTATGTGGCGATCGCGGCGATCCGAACGGCAGGAAGGAATTCTCGAATCCGTTTTACACATTCGAGGTTGGCCTGGTGATTCCCCATGGCGGCCACGACGAGTTCGATGTCCGGATGGAGCCTTATCCGTTCCCAGAAATCCCGATCGAGTGCGTCCCCCCGAATGACACTGCGGCCGCGGCTCTCATGCGTCGCAATCGTTTCCTCACTCCGATCTACGCCCATGACCACATGGCCGATCCTGGCGATCACTTCGTCGTAGGCCCCGGTTCCGACTCTGCCCATGCCGAAGATCAAGATCCTCGTGTCGGCGATGTCGATGATGGCATCGCTGGCCAACGGGGGATGAAGCTCGAAGCGACCGAGGCGCTCTGACCACCGCTCATAGATTCGGTACCGGTT
>JAHEJY010000007.1:31953-44089 GCA_024638625.1 Actinomycetes bacterium | reverse complement strand
CTCGGAACCCTGAAACGACAATTCCTGGCTGATGAGGTCTCCCCGGACCTGCTGAGCCTGATGCATCAAATCAAGCGTGTCTTCGATCCGGAGGACCGGATGAATCCTGGCAAAGCGTTGTGACCGACCGGACGACCGGCAAGCCGGGAAAGGTTGCGCAGATTGCCGACGATTCGAACTCGAGCTACATAGGTCAATCGATTCCTTCGACGTGGGCGACTCCCATTCTGCATGTCGATATGGATGCTTTTTTTGTCGAGGTCGAACGGCTGACGCGGCCGGAGTTGGTCGGGGTTCCGGTCATCGTGGGGGGACTTGGTAATCGTGGTGTCGTGGCCTCTTGCAGCTATGAGGCGCGTGCGGTCGGCGTCCACTCGGCCATGCCTATGGCGCACGCCAGGCGATTATGTCCCAACGCCATATATGTCGCGCCGACGATGCAAACCTATCAGCAGATGTCAGAGCAGGTCTTCTTGTTGCTCCGGACGGTAACACCGATCGTGGAGCCCATTTCGGTTGACGAGGGTTTCCTCGATGTGTCCGGCCTGCGCCGGCATCATCCGGATCCCCACTCGGTCGCTGTTCTCATCAGGAAACTTATCCGGGCCGAGCTCGGCCTACCGGCGTCCGTCGGTATTGCTTCCAACAAGTTCCTCGCAAAGTTGGCCTCGAATCATGCCAAGCCCGACGGCGTCCATACCGTGAGCGAAGATCAGGTGAGTGCCTTCCTGAATCCATTGCCCGTGCGCGCCCTGTGGGGCGTCGGCGAAGCAACTCACGCCGCATTGGAAGGGCTGGGAGTCGCGACGGTCGAGGATCTCCTCTCGGTGCCCGCTCCGGCACTGCAATCCCGGCTGGGATCCAGCCTGGCTTCGCATCTCCGGGAGCTTGCACGTGGTCATGATTCGCGGTCTGTAGAAGCGGGGTCCGGAGCGAAATCAATTTCGGTCGAACAAACCTACGCCCGCGATATCAAAGGTCGAAACAGGCTCGAGACGGAATTACTGGCCCAGTCCGATCGGGTCGCTTCGCGGCTACGCCAGGCTGGTGTATCCGCCCGGACGATTGGTATCAAGGTGCGATACGCTCCGTTTGAGACGATCTCCCGCAGCACCACACCGCCGTCTGCTGTCGACTCGTCCCGGGCCATCTACCACCTGGTGCTCGGGTTGTTGGATCGGATCGATCTGGAGCGGCCCATCAGACTGGTCGGAGTAGCGGCCACGCAACTGATTGACAGGCATCTCCCGCGTCAAATGAGCCTGCCTATGAACCCCACTTCTCAGTTCGGTGGAAATATGGGAAAAGCCGATGATGCTGGATCACGAACATCTTCGTTCGTCGACGCTCTCGAAACCGGCCACGACCACAAATCGGGAAAGCACCTCGCCGGGTCGTCACCTGACGGCTCAGGTGCGTGGGACCACCTTGCCGATACAGTAGAAGACATACGAAGCCGATTCGGAGAGCGAGCCGTACGGCCCGCCCGTCTTGCCGACACCCCGGACGTTTCTGACCCTGATCGGCTCTACGGTCCGCGGGAATATCGAGACAAGATTGGCTCGAGCGATTCGGGCGAACCGGGGGCGGACGACTTGAACTCCGACTGAATTCCAAGTAGGCGTATAATCGATCAGGTTCTCAGGAGTAATCACGACATGCCACTCAACGACCACGAGCAGAAGATCCTCGACGAGATCGAGGCCCAGTTCTATCGACAGGACCCCAAGCTGGCGGATCGCGTGCGGAACGCGTCCGTTGGGATCTTCGGTGGGGCTTCGATGGTGTGGTCGATCATCGGATTTGTGATAGGCCTTGGCATCATGATTTTCTTCTTCCCTCAGTCGGGTGGCACTCCCCTGGCCGTGCTCGGCTTTGTGATCATGGTCGGGTCGGCATGGGCGGGACTACGTCGCCTCGATCGCAGCGGAGATTCCTCCAACGGGCGATCCCTCGGCAGCGGCGTCATTTCACGCCTCCGGTCCAAGTGGCAGCGAGACGCCTAGCGGTCTAGAGTGGCCGAACCCCCTTGGCGGGAAGGTGGCGGGACCGATACACGACCGAAGATCATCCGGACAACAACCTGGACGGTCTGGTCACCTTGGAAGGTGACCGAGTTCGATCGACCATCGGTAACGAGGACTACGGCAACGGGTCCAGCGCAGCGTTGTTGCTGAGCACAACAGACGGGCACTCGTTGCTCGGATCAGGTAAGACACGGGCAGGTAACAAAGGGGAGACGGAGGAAAACGGGCTTGGAAGGCTTTACAGCTCAGCAGGCAGTTCGGCTAACAGGATGCACAGGACATCAACTTCGGTACTGGGATCAAAAGAATCTCGTCTCACCGTCACTTCAGTCCACCGGGGGTCGTCCCGGACGCCGGCGCCTTTATTCATTTCGGGACATGGTCGCACTACGAGTGGTGAAGAGCCTGCTCGACAATGGCATGTCCCTCCAGCGTATTCGGCGCGCCTGGAGTTACCTTCGGCGAGCCGGCGACATGGACGCCCAGCTCGCCAAGATTGCGCTTGATGCATCGCAGGCCAACGACAGTGACGAGGCGGTCATCTCGGCACTGCTCGAAGGTCAGCTGGCGTTCTTTGCGTCGATAAACGCGATCGCTCGGCAGGTTGAAGATGACATCACGCGCTTCGAACTGGATCGTGAATCGTTTCTCGAAACGATCCGCCAGGTCGAAGATGATGTTCTGTCGGAGGCATCCGGCACCTGATCGGAGCTCGTCGCAACCGAACTCCCGCGACTCATGATCGCGATAGCAGCGATCTGAGGCGATAGAGGGCGATCATCCTGCGGGGCAATGGTTCATTCTGCAGTTCCTTCGTGGTCGCCTCATAGGAGCGAACGGCCTCGGCCAGCGACGTCCGGCTGGGATCTCCGGGCGGGCCGTAGGCTTGGCGACTGTAGGCCCGTGCCAGAGGTCGCATAGCGGGCCGGTTTGCTGCGTAGTCGATCGGGGTATCAGAGATGGCCGGCGGATAGTCGGCGTCCGTGAGCCGGTCGACGATCTCGGCCCAGACCCCGCTGATGTCACCGTTCTTGAGTGCAGCAAGTCGACGCCGTCTGCGGAGTGCCTTGAGCCCTGGGATCAGACCGAACACGACAACGGCGATAACGACTGATCCGATCGTCTCGGGAACCCAGCCCGGCAGGGTCGAACTGCCGTCAGATTCACCGCCACCCGCCTGGGGAATGGGAATATCGAACTCGTTGTCACCCGGGAACAATGGAACCGCACCGGCTATTTCCGCCAGTCTTGCCCGTTCGGCGGCTTCGATGGACTCCAGATATCCAGCAGCGTCGAACGGCAAAGCGTCCGTTGTCGACGGCGTGTCTGCCCTGGGAGTCGGGTCGAAAGGGATCCAGCCCAATCCGGCAATCCATAGCTCGACCCACGCATGGGCGTTGCGATCTTGCACGACGACCGTGTCGCTTGATACCTGGGTGCCGGGGGTGAAACCAAGCACAACCCGGCTCGGAATGTCCAACGTTCTGGCCATGACCGCCATCCAGCCTGCAAACTGCTCGCAGTAACCCGAGCGATAGTGTTCGGCGGCCGGATCGAGAAGCCAGTCCTCGGTCGGAGTCCCCGGCGCAGCCGGCTCGACATCGAGGCTGTAGGTGAACCCGCCGGTGCGTCGAAAGAACGTTTCTAGAGCAATTCCCTTCTCGAAAGCAGTTTCGAGGCCAAGCGTTTCGTTTCGTGCCAGAGCGGTCACAGCTGTCGGAACTTCGTCAGGGAGCTCGAGAAAACCGTCGAATCCGCCCGGAAGTTCGACCTCTGGCGCGGCCTCACCAGAACCGGCGAACACGCCGTCGTCTCCGGCTGCGGAAAAGAGCGGAGAGATACCGCGTTGTCCTGCACTCAGCGCGATCAGATCGAGTTTCGGAATCTCGGATGTCACCGAATACGACAGCCCCCGATACGCGTTGGCATCGATATGCAGGGAACCGTCGGGAGCCACGCGGGCGGTTTCGTACACGAGTCGGTCATTTGACGCGATCGAGACCGGTGAGTACGCGGCAGGCAGCCAGCTGTTGGACAATGCCTCGATCACGATCGTCTGTTGGACCGGCACTTGTTCGCCGGCGTACTCCTGGCTTTCATCTTCCCACCGGCTAGCCGAGCTCGGTTGAAGGTCGGGAGCGGTGGAACCCCACCACCGCCCGTTGAAATTGTCGAGTGTCAGCAGCCGGAAATACACATTCCGCGGACTGACTTCTCCGTCGAGCTTTGCGGTGAAGACAACGGCGTCCGATTGCGAGTTGAGCTGGGTTCGCACGTCCACAAAAGGGTTGTAAGCGATGCTTCCATAGAAATCACCCCCGAGGCCGGAACCGGTGCGCCACGGTACCGTGCCGCCCGCCGGAACGAGCGGAGTGAGAAGCGCCGATCCCGTGAAGACCATGACGATGAGCAAAACCGCCGGACCAAGCCGACGCCACGCCCCGCCCCGCCTCCATGTCGGCCAGCGCTCGGATCGGGCCGTGAGCCCGACGAGTCCGGCAGTGGCCAACACGACGAAGGCGAAGACCCAGGCCATGCTCGACGGCGTCCGGTCGATCGTTGATAGCTGGAGATAAAACGCGAGAGGAGGGACCATGGTGAGGAGCGGCCGATCATGGAACGCCGCCCAGAGGCTGACCGAAACGATGGCCCAGACAATCGTGCCAGACCCGAACACCAGACCAGCGAGCGGTGTGACGGGTGGAGCGCCGAATCTGAAGCTTCGGAGAGCAGTGACGATCTGGTCGCCAGCGATCCGCCAGGTTTCCGAGGTGGGGAGCAGATTGTCGAACGTGCCAGGCGCCAGGTAGGCGAGGCCCAGGATCGCCCACACGCCCGCCTGCACGGCAACAAGTGTTCTGAGATGCCACCGGAAAGACAGGGCGGCAGCGGTGATGCTGATGCCGAGAGCCGCCATGAGCGCCACGACGATTTCCCAACGAATTCCGACTGCGGTTTCGAGCAGGACGTTTTCGAGTCGCAACATCGCGAGCACAAACAAGCTGGCGGCGACTATCCGGATGGTGCGATTGCCCACGCCTGCTCCAATCCTCGTTCCCAAACCTCAGCCATATGGTCGAGATCCGGTATGGGCACGAACAACGGTGAAGGGGCGACGTCGCCCCCAACGGTGAATGCGATGCGTCTTCCGAAGGATCTCTGCAGCGTCCGGGCGGCCGCCAGGAAGGCGTCGTCGGGTGCGCCGGTCATGAGGATGATGAGGCCGCCAGATACCTGTTGGTCGATTCGCCGCACGGCATTACCGAAATCGACGACGGGCGAGGACCCTGCTTCGGCCAGCCACTCCATTCCCTTGTCGAAGTCCTCGCGACGAGTAACGCCCTTGCCGGGGATGGCCAGGACCGGTCCGGCACCAGAGCGGAACAAGTGTTGATAGATCGAAGCCGCGCAAGACACCGCATCCTCGAACACGTCGGCCGTCCGGTATGACTCCGGTCGAGGATCGAAAAGAATCATCACCGACGTGTTCTGAGGTTCCTGGAGCTGTCGAATCATGAGTGCGTCGCGCCGGGCCGAAGCCGGCCAATGAACTCTCCGCAAGTCGTCGCCTTGTCGGTATTCGCGGAGCGAAAAGAACTCATCGCCGCCCGTGTTTCGAACGAAGCCGGGGTTGACTCCGGAGTCACTACCGCGTGATACCGGCAACCCACCCAACGGTACGATCGGCGGAAATACGATGACGCTATCGACCGGGCTCGCTCCGTTGGATTGGTGGGCAACCCCCAGCGGATCTCCCACGCTCATGACAGCCGGACCGACATGGTGGATTCCACGCTTGGCGGGGGTGAACTGGTAGCGGGCGCTGAGCTCGTGGCCTGACCGAAACCGGTCGACGGCGAAGACTGCCGCCGGTTGCCCATTGACATGATCTTCGATCCGAACATTGCGAGCGTGGCCTGCTGGTTCGATCCGAAGCTGAACGGAAATGGTGTCTCCGACGAACGCATGCTGAGGTGTGATGGTGCGATAGATCTCTGCGTCGGTTCGATCCCACGCGACCTTGGCCAGGCCGATACCCACTCCGAACAGAGCAATGAGACCGGCGGCCATGAGCTCGCGCTCGCCGAACAACATCCACGAGAGCAGAAAGCCCAGCCCGGCCACTGCCATGATCTGGCCGCGGCGAGTGAGCATGTCAGTGGGCGGCTCGCACGGGAACCGAAGAGAGGATGTCTGCCAAGGTGTCAGCCACCGATCCTCCTCGCATGATGGCCTCGGGCCGCAATGCCATGCGGTGGGCGAGCACCGGGATCGCCAGGTCTTTGAGATCATCTGGTTGCACGAACTCTCGACCCCGGGATGCTGCCCGCGCTCTCGCAGTTCGCTGAAGAGCAAGGCTGGCGCGGGGAGACGCACCTAGCAGGACCTCGGGGTGATTGCGAGTGGCTTCGATGAGGTCGATCAAGTATTCCCGCACCGGTGCCGAGACGTGGATCCCTCGAGCTATCCCGATCATCTTCACGATATCGGCCGCACCGATCACAGGCTCGAGATCGTCGAACGATGAGGTGACGGCGTGAGCATCGAGCATTTCCAGCTCACTGTCCCTGGTTGGGTAACCCACTGTGATGCGCATCAAAAATCGGTCGAGCTGGGCTTCTGGAAGGGGATAGGTTCCTTCGTGTTCGATCGGGTTCTGCGTGGCTACGACAAGGAAAGGAGGCGGCAGCTCCCTGGTGATCCCGTCCACGGTGACCTGGCGCTCGGCCATCGCCTCGAGCATCGCAGCCTGGGTCTTGGGGCTGGCCCGGTTGATTTCATCACCGACCACCACGTTGGCGAAAATCGGGCCTCGTCTGAAGACGAACTTGCCGCGTTGCCGATCCCATATCGACACGCCTGTCAGGTCGGCCGGGAGGAGATCGGGTGTGAATTGGATTCGATGAAAGGTGCCGTCGATGGACCGTGCCAGCGATTTGGCCAACTGCGTCTTGCCGACGCCCGGAACATCTTCGATCAGAATGTGGCCCTCGGCGATCATCGCGGTCACCATGAGGTCGATGACCGAGCTCTTGCCCTGAATGACCCGGGCGATATTCGTTCCGATTTCGGTGAACCGCTCGGTGAACCAACTGGTGTGGTCGGGGTATTGTTCAGATCCTTCGACCATGCTTCTCCATGATTCTCCAGTGAGCCCTTCTCGGTGTTGTTACATGCGCGGTTACCTGCGCGGTTCTCTGCGTCCCCTCAGACCTGTTCCGTGCGTTTCTCTCAGAGATTCTGTGTGCGAACCTGTGATCGGGATCAACCGAACCACGGGAGCGCCATGTTGGCATGTCAGATTAGCGAGTTACCGAAGTTGCGTTCCCGGGAGTTTTCGAACGGTGTCGTCGCCGTTCCGATCGTTGCTCCGGACAGGACTGGATCCTGCGATCCGACGTTCTGTCAGAGCTGCTACCTAGAGTGGCGAAGGTGAAAGATTTATTTCGCGCTCTTCTGGCTCGGCCCGGATTGTGGGTTGAAGCGTTTCGAGCTGCCTGGGCCATGCGGCCGCGTTTACGGTCCGGTTCGCCGTTCTCGTTTCGTGGAGCGTATTACCAATGGCGAATGACGACGGCCTACGGTTCTCCCATTCCCTATCCAGCTGGCGATGAGGTAATCGAGTTTCTCGTTTGGCGAAAGCGACAACGGCAATGACGCAAGTGGAATTGGCGTCGGCCCTGCGCTCGATCCCGGGCGTTGAAGATGCCGAGGTTGGCGACGAGGGCGGCGATCGTGAGGGAGTACGGGTTCGCCTGGCGGCCGACGCCGATCCCAATGCTGTGGCCGAGGCCGTGCGGGCGATGCTCGCCGACCGTGGCCTGAGAAGCCGGATGGCGCCACCTCGTGTCCGGGTTGAACCAACGGCGGCACCGCCCCCTCCTCGTCCCATTTCCAAGACCCCGACTCAACCGGAGGACGAAGCCCGCTTCATCGAAGAAACCCGGGTCCCCGGCGATCACCCCCGCGAAGTCGAACATGCGAGGCCGGGGGATGAAGAACCTCTTGACGATCTGATTCCTCCCGAAGATGCCGGGAGTGATACCGCCGGGCCTGTAACGACTCACGAGGCTGAGCCGGACCGAACGGCGCCCGGCGGTGATGAGCCCGACCGCCTCGATACCGCCACCCGGGCGCCGGGAACGCCATCAGAAGTCGAAGTAACCCAACGCGCCGCTGAACAGCCCCAGTTGGTTGACCCATGGGAGTCGGGGCAACAAACGGCAATCCAGACAGGGCGGGCCATGGGTGGGATCGCATCTCTTCGTCTCGAGGAAGATCGCCACGGTGTCACGATTACCGCAGTGGCCAACGACGGAACCATGGCGGTCAGGAAATCGCGGCCCCACGAGGACGCGATCCGCAATGGTGTCATTGCGACAGTATCGGCTCTCTTCGACCCCCAGGCCCCTGCGCCGTTCGTGGTTGCGATCCGGGAATCCGTTATCGCGGACGGTGAAATCGTGACCGTTGTGCTCGACGACCCCGGCGGTGAACGGCTCGTCGGTGCGGCCGTCGTGGGGGCTGAGCCTGCCTTTGCGATCGCCCGTGCCACCTTTGCAGCGATGAGCGACCGCTAACAGACAAGCTTGCCCGTTTGGGTACCCGGCGGTGAGGTCCGGGCCACGACACTTCTGTTCACCGTCGGTGTGCACCCTGATACGCTTCGTGCTTACATAAAGTGCTGGCTGGAGACGAGGACGGAGGAAGGGTTGATCACCCGATTACGACGGGGACTCAGGTGCGCGTAGTCGGTTACGTTCGCGAATCCCCCCACCCTGACGACGGTATTCCGGCGTTCGTCCAGGGAGAAAAGATCCGGGGATGGTCCCGTACATCGGGACACCAGCTGCTCGCCTGGTTTCAGGATGTGCGCCAGGAGGGTCACCACTTGTCCCGGGACGGATTCAAGGCGCTGCTCCAGCAAGTCGAGCGCAGCGACATCGAAGCGGTCGTGGTCGCCGATCTGGCCGTCTTGGCTTCCGATATCACCATTCAGGAGATCGTCATGTGGGATCTCCGATTGAGGGGTGTGTCGGTCATTTCTGCGGATCCGGCCGAAATGCGCCAGTTCGATGATCCGTCGACAGCCCGTATCGTTATTCGGGATCTCCTGGTACGGGTCGAGGAGTACCGCGAATTCCTCGAATCGACCAACGGTCCATCCCGAGCCCTTCCGGCGCAACGCACCGCCGGTCAAGAGGTCATTGTCGAACTCCTGCCGCCGGTTGAGCACCGTTCCCAGGAACGTCCGACTAACTAATCTGTCCGAGGCTATGTCCCGATCGCTGGTATTGAACGCAACTTACGAACCGCTGTCGATCGTACCTGCTCGCCGGGCCCTGGTGTTGGTACTGAGAGAGAAGGCAATTCCTATCGAGAACGGGGATGCAACCTGGCACTCTGAGTTGCTTGCGATCTCGGTACCGACTGTGGTCCGTCTCCGCAACTACGTGCGTGTGCCGTATGGACGACGGGTAGCCCTGAACCGGCGGGCAGTTTTCGTTCGCGACAACTTCACGTGTCAATACTGTGCCGGGCCCGCCGAGAATCTCGACCACGTCGTTCCCCGTTCTCGCGGCGGCGAGCACACCTGGGAGAACGTCGTGGCGTGCTGCAAACGGTGCAACGTCCGCAAGAGCGATCGGAGCCTCGAGGAGACCGGCTTCCAGCTCGAAAGACGTCCAGGTCCGCCCAACCGATACGGCTGGGTACTGCTGGCACTCGGCACCCAGCCCCACCCGACCTGGCAGCCGTATCTCGAGGCGGTTCCTGCCTGATCTGTGACCGCAGCCACGCAACGCGTTTCGGGCACCTGCTGATCGCGCGACCGATCGCGTCTCGGCGATGACGTTCCAATGGGCGATCATGGGAACCGGCGGCATAGCCTCCGCCATGGCGGGGGTGTTACGCGATAGGGGGAGCCCAATCGCAGCCGTGGGCTCAGCCAGGCCGGGGGCTGCCCAGCGCTTCGCAGACAACTGGGGTATCCCGATCGCAACTGACTCGCACGCCGGGGTTTTGGCACGTGACGAGGTTGACATCGTGTACGTGGCGACCACCAACGATCGGCATTACGAGAACGTCCTCGATGCGATCGCTGCGAAAAAACATGTTCTGTGTGAAAAGCCGTTGGCCCTCAACCTGGAACAGGCAAGAACGATGTTCTCGGCAGCCAGACAGGCGGGGGTGATGTTGATGGAAGCCATGTGGATGCAGTTTCTTCCCCATATGGAGGTCATGAAACGATTGCTCTCCGAAGGAACGATCGGACCATTCACCCATATCGAAGCGTCGTTCGGAATCCTGGCACCAGCGCAGCCCGCTCGGCGCTGGTTCAGTCGAGGGCTGGGTGGGGGAGCCCTGCTCGATCTTGGTATTTATCCGCTCACCCTCGTACACCACCTGGCTGGCCCACCGGTCAGGTTCGAAACACTCGTGAGGCGTGCGGCCACCGGCGTCGACCGCGATACCCGATGCATCTCTCACCACGACGGGGGAGTGTCGGCCTCCGCGGCGGCATCGCTCGGTGCCGATCTGGCCAATGAAGCAATTGTGGCCGGCTCGAAGGGGAGGATTCGACTCCATGCACCCTTTCATCACACTTCTCTGATCACGGTCGAGCGACACGGGCGTATCGTCGCAACGCACGAAACTGGCTTCGACGGTCACGGATTCCAGTACGAGGTCGCCGAGATGGAACGCTGCATCGCCCTTGGCTTGCTCGAAAGTACCAAACGTACGCCTGCCGACACCCTGGCAGTGATGTCCTGGATGGACGACATCCGTCAGCGGGGCGGAGTGACGTTTTCGGCTGACGATCCCGGCTGACCTTCCGGTGTTCCCGATGTTAGGTTGGCGGAAGTAGCGAGAAGGGATAGGCATGGCTACGAACTATGTGCTGTTGTACAAGGGTGGTGGGCCCGAGGGCCGCTCCGAGGATGATGTCGCCGCAGTGATGGAGGCATGGACAAACTGGTACGCAGGGGTGGGTGAGGGCATCGTCGATGGCGGCAATCCGTTTGGACCTTCGATGGCGGTCACCAGCGACGGGAACACCGATCCATCCGGTATCACCGGTTACACCATCGTCAGCGCGGACGACATGGCGAGCGCCATGGCACTCGTCAAAGATCATCCGCACCTGGATGAAGGCGGCACGGTCGAGGTGTACGAGACCTTCCAGATGTGATCCAGCGATCCCGGGACCCCTGGCAGCTCCGTTTCCCGGGTTGTCACATCGAACGGGTTGATTCCTGGGGAACAGCACAAATGCCGGTGCGTATGCCGGTGGGTCCCATGGACGCAGCTCAAGAAGACCAGTAGATGCGCACGTCTCCCGTTGATGTCGACTGGTTCGGACTCATTGTCTGGATGGACGGCCGGGGCGTCCCCGGTTGATCGAGTCCCGGCGTATTTATTCGAAGGGGTCGCGCGACAACCAGTCGCGGGCGCTCAACTTGGAGCCGCTCGGCTCGGGGCAGTCGGCTCTTGCGAGAAACAAGAACACCGGCATGATGTCGGCAGGCGACGGAATCGTGGACGGATCCTCCTCGGGCTGAGCCTCTGCCCGCATCGGGGTGGCGGTGCCGCCTGGATTGACCGAATACACCTTGCCGGCCCACTCCTGAGCGAGAATCTCTGTCCAATTCTCGAGGGCTGCCTTGCTGATCGCGTACATACCCCACGGCGTTCTGCCTTCCCGGCCTACCGAACTCGAAACGGCGATGATCGTGGCTTCGGGGGCCAGCTTTCCGAGCAAGGCCTGGTGCAGCCGCTGGACCGATGTCATGTTGCTATGGAAGACCTCCGCCCACGCGTCTTCGGGATATTCGGCGAGGGGCACCTTTGGCCCGAGAACACCTGCTGCGTGGACGACAACGTCGATGCTCGACTCGATGACATCCACGACCTTGGCCCGGCCACGGTCGGTTGCCAGGTCGGCAGCGACGGTGCTGATTCCGTCGTAGTCACCAGCCGTGGTATCCAATTCGTCGGCGCGGCGGGCCGTCCCGATGACGGATGCTCCGGCTTCGGCGTAGCTGCGGCATAGCTGACGACCGATGCCAGAAGACGCGCCGGTTACCAGCACATTTCGATGGCGCAAT
>JAHEJY010000007.1:0-31853 GCA_024638625.1 Actinomycetes bacterium | reverse complement strand
GTAGGCGAGGCCACAGCTTCTTCCGTATCATGGCACTCCAGGTGACCGGGCAGAGGTCGCTCACCGACTGATTGGACAGACGATGCGATACGTTTCCTTCCTGATTCTGCTGGTCGTGGTTCTAGCCGCTTGTGGAGACACGACGGCTGCGGCGGATCCTGCGCGCTTCTGCGAGATCCTTGCCGAGCTTGACTCGCAAGACACCACTGGCATGGCTGCCGACGAGGCGCTCCCCATCATCCAGGAGGGAAGAGACAAGTACCAAGAAGGCATCGAAGTCGCTCCGGAGGAGATAAAGGCTGATGCCGAAACGTTCGCCAACTATGTAATCGAGATCACGGATCTTCTGATCGCAGCCGAGGGCGATCAGTCGCAAGTGGACGTAACCGCAATAGAGGAGATACCCGACGATGGCGTCGGGGACGCCGCGGAACGGGTGGGGGCCTGGCGCGCCGACAACTGCACCTGAGCCGAAAGAGTTTGGGGCGGATACGCCGTGTCGCGAAGGTTATTCCGGTGCTCGAGGAGCCATCGTGCGTGGGAATCTCGTGACGTGGTGATATAGAGCCGGCCGGGTGTAAGCCTGCCAGTTAGGGTCCGGCTATGCGCCGCCATACCGGGACTCTGATCATGTTGATCGTGGTTGCGGTCCTCATCCTCGGAACGAGGGGTTCGTTCGGATTATTCATCTCGCCCTGGGAGGAGCAATTTGGTGTGGGCCGCGGTTTGGTCTCACTCATCAGTGCCACCGGCTTCCTGACCTACGGTCTCGCCCAGCCCATTGCAGGTCGGTGGCTGGAGAGATGGTCTCCCCGATTGGTCATAGGCGCCGGGCTTCTCCTCGTCGCGACCGGCCTGGTCGCGGCGGCGGTGAGTAGCACGATCTGGATGGTGGTGATATCGATTGGCCTGGTTGCCTCGTTTGGTACCGGGATGGCTTCGCTTTCTGCCCTTTCCTATGTTGCAGGAGAGCTGGTCGAGGGTGAAGGGGGCATGGTATTTGGATTCCTGACAGCCGGGGCGGCCGGCGGTCAGGTAGTGATTCTCCCGATCGCGACCGTTGCGCTCGGAGTATCTCTGAAGGCCTCTCTCTTGACGATCGCTGCTTTGTGCCTTGCCGGAGCGATCGCCGTGGGGCTGAGGGTTCCGGATTTACCTGCTCGGGCCGGTTCAGAGCTGCGGACGCCGGTTTCGGAGATGGCAAAGCAACCACGCTTCTGGCTTCTGCTCTTGCCCTTCTTCATCTGTGGATACACGACATCAGGAATGATCGAGACCCATTTGATCCCCTTCGCCCTCGATCACCATATCGAACAGGCGACGGCTTCGGCGGCCCTTGCCACGTTGGCCGCCTTCAACATTGCCGGGGTGCTATTGGCGGGCGGCCTGACCGACCGCGTCAACCGTGGCGCGATGCTGGGCTGGATCTATCTGCTGCGGGCGGCCACGCTCTTGATCCTGCCCCTGATTTCGAATGCCACGGGACTCTTCGTATTCGGGGCTCTGTTCGGCATCGCCGACTACGCAACCGTTCCTCCAACGACATCGCTCACGCGAACAGTTTTTCGAACCGGCGGCTGGGCCGTGGCGATTGGCATCATCTCTGCAGCCCACCAACTTGGCTCGGCATTGGGTGCCTGGCTGCCGGGCGTGATCTTCGAGGCATACGGCAGCTACTCAGCGGCTTTTGTCTCCGGTGCTGTCACACTGGTGCTTGCTGCGTTGCTCAGCTTTTTGCTCAGCAAGACAACAACCGAACCGGCCGGGATCTCAATCGGGGTCTGACGATCCTGGTCGGAGAAACGGCGTCATCCTCGTTTCGTCAGGCCCATCCGATCGCTCCGATCGCCTCGATCGGCATCAACGCTCTCGAGCTCTGGCCTGTCGGGAAAGGAACCTCTTTTCGAGCGCACTGGTGCTGAGCCGATCTGTTTCGAAGCGCATTGCTGGTCCGGTTGATCGGCCAGCCGATTGAGAACGTGGGGATGGGGGTGAGAAAGTGGGTGTTGGTTGTTGACAAATGGCGCGAAGTGGGGCATAGTGGGGGACCGCAAACGGGCACGCATCGACTCAGAGCAGCTGCGGAGATGCGTGGAGGACCAACCAACCGAGGGACCACATGGGCCACCACGCCTTTCAACAGAATTCGCCGACGGGCGGAAGCTCAGCCTCCCGGATCCCATATTCAGGCAGGCGTTTGACCCCGCTGTTCGCACAGGGAAGAACCGGACTTGTTCGTAGGTGAGTACTCCCACGCTCTCGACGGCAAGGGACGCCTGGTCCTACCAAGCCGTTTTCGCGATGAACTCTCACAGGGCTGTTACCTCACCAAGGGCCAGGAGCGGTGCCTGTACGTCTTTGGCCAGGACCAATTCGATCGGGAGGTCGAACGCGTTCGATCGATCCCACGAACCGACCGTCGATATCGAACGTACGCCCGGGTCTTCTTCAGCGGTGCCAGCGACCAGCAGCTCGACAAGCAAGGACGGATCCAGCTACCCGCTGGGCTCCGAACATACGCATCCCTCAACAAAGACGTCGCGATTCTCGGTGTTGGTGAGCGAATCGAGATATGGGACAGCGAAACCTGGGCGACCTACCTCGAAGGTGAGGCCGATCAGTTCTACTCCGATATCAGCGACGGCGATTCCCTCGATGGTGCCGGCGGAAGCGCATGAGTGAGCGCAACGAGATGATTCCCGATTCCTCCCAGACCACCATCGACTGCCCCCACTTCCGGACAACCCTGCGGACCGATTGCCCTTGCTTTTCCGACCAGATGCTTCAGCTGGCCATCGACCTTGCCTTTCTCGAGCAAGTGGGTCTCTTTGGCGAAGATCTCGACCACATGGAATCGATCGAACCGCCGGAGCCTGCCGATCACGGCCTGTCGTTCGACGACCCACCGACCCGCAAAGGCGCCGAAATATCAGCATTTGATGATCGTCCGGTGAGAAATTTTGGAAATGAGCTTCCGTTAAGTCGCGAAAAACGCCACAATTCAGGTTGGGATCAGATTCCTGGTCCAAACTGGGCCGCTCAAGACATGCTCTCTCGGGAGCTACGAGGTAATTCGACGTCAGACCCGCAGTTGGGAACAGCTGGTGCATTGCCAGCCCCCCGGATGCCATATGGAAGACCCCTTACTCCGCCCGCTTCCATGTTGGCGCCAGCGCTCCGGGGGGCTGGCAATGAATCAGACACCCAACCCGGGTCACCAACCGGTGATGCCGGAGGAGGTCGTCGAGGCCTTCCAACCGATTCCAAACGGAACGATCGTCGACGCCACCTATGGCGGAGGGGGGCACAGTCGCCTCCTGCTGGAGGCCGGCGGCCCGGATCGTCACATACTGGCAATCGACCAGGATCCAGCCGCCCGGACTCTGCTGGATCAGACGGCCGGCCGAGGGGGCGAGGACCGCTTGACCCTGGTGACCGACAATTTCCGCCACCTCCGGCAGATCGCTGAGGAGATGCGCCTTGATGCGATTGCTGGAATTCTTTTCGATCTGGGTTTCTCATCCTTACAAATGGATGACCCTGCGCGCGGCCTTAGTTACCGAGCCGAGGGGCCCCTCGACATGCGACTCGGAAGCCCGGCCCGTGACGGGCGTCACGACCCTGGCGGTCGAAGAAGTCATGTCGGTAGGCGATCCCCGGATCGGACTGCCGCCGACATCATCAATGACGCCGACGTCACTGAACTCGCGCGGATCATCAGTCGTTATGGGGAAGAACCCATGGCCGGCCGTATTGCCCGTGCCATCGTCGGGGCTCGTCCACTCTCCAGCACGACGGAACTCGCCTCGGTCATCTCGGATGCGATCCCGGCTGCTCTCAAGCGGCATCGTCACCCCGCCCGACGGACGTTCCAGGCGCTACGAATCGCCGTCAACCAGGAACTGGAAGCGCTCGAGGAGGGACTCGACGCAGGTCTTGATCTCCTTGCTCCAGGAGGGCGAATAGCCGTGCTGAGTTATCACTCTCTCGAAGATCGGATCGTCAAACGTGCATTCCGAAGTCGTTCGGAACCCGACGACGGGATCATGCCGGTAGCGTCCGTGGAGCCGACCTTGCGCGAAATCAACCGGCGGCCACTCCGGCCGGGCGACGACGAGATCGCTATGAATCCGCGCTCCCGCAGTGCTCGCCTGCGAGTAGCCGAGCGTATATGAGCGCTCGAACGCGACCCCGTATGGTCAGTATTGGCGGTGGTTCCCGCAGCCTGCCTCGTCCCCGGGTCATCCCCGGGTCGGGAGCCCGGGGAGTCGGCCTTCGGCGAGCTCTCTCCGCGTATGGGTGGATATTCGTTGCCAGCCTGATTGGCCTCACGTTGTTTTTCGGTGTCATCTACGCCAGGGTTTTCCTTGACAAGTCTGCGTTCGAGATTGCCGACCTCCAGAGCCGAATCACGCAACAGCAACAGCTCAATCAACAACTGCGTTTGCACGTGGCCGAACTCGAGGCACCCGGGCGGGTATTCGACGCGGCCAGCCGACTCGGTCTGCTCCACCCGGAGCTGCCCCCGATCGTGATCGAGAACTGATGAACGGACAGCGCGCTGTGGTCCGGGTGCGAAGTTCGTCATTGGAGCCGGTCCGGGTAAGGACGTAGGGCGTGGGGCGCCGCTTGACGCGCCCGGGGGTCAAGCGCACGCTGGGGGTGGCGGTCCTGCTCGCGTTCGGATGGCTGTACGTCGGGCTGCGAGTCTTTGATCTTCAGGCCGTCCAGGCTTCGGAACTCGAGTCCCAGGCTCTCGGTCAGCGGTTTCGCCAAGTAGAGCTTGCGGCCGACCGGGGCGCGATTCTTGATCGAAACGGCCGGGAACTCGCGATCACGGTCGATGCGTCAACGATCTATGCGAATCCGACCGAGATTCCCGATCCCGAGCCTGTCGCCGAAGTCCTCTCCGCGGTTCTCGGGATCCCGCGCGCTCAGATGATCGAAGACCTCACCAAGGAATCCAGCTTCGTCTACATCGCCAGAAAGGTGGATCCAACCATCGCAGACGCCGTCATGAATCTCCGGCTGCCAGGGACGGACCATCGGATTCCCGGGGTGTATGTGCTGAGCGAAGCAGCGAGGGCCTATCCAGCCGGTCCGCTTGCAGCCCAGGTCCTTGGTTTTGTCGGAGTCGACAACGAGGGTCTCGAGGGCCTCGAGCTGACCTACGAAGAGACCCTGCGTGGAACGCCAGGAATGCTGGAATTCGAACGAGCTCGCGACGGAAAAGTGATTCCGCAGGCGGATTTCAAGAGGACCGAGGCGATTCCCGGCCAGGACGTGGTCACCTCCATCGATAGCGAGATCCAGTTCTTCGTTGAGCAACGAGTAGCCCGGGTTCAAACCGAGACAGGTGCGGCCGCGGTTACGGCTGTAGTGCTCGATACCGACACGTTCGAGATCCTGGCGATGGCAAGCGCTCCGACATTCGACCCGCGAACCATCGCCCATTTCACGGCCGACAGCCGGCGCAATCGGGCGATCACCGATACCTACGAGCCCGGATCGACCCAGAAGCTCATCACCGTCTCGGCTGCGATTGAGGAAGGAGTGGTGTCGCCTGAAACCGAGTTCGTGGTCGAGGACCGAACGACCGTGGTCGATCGTGAGTATCGGGACTACAAACCTCACGAGACCTGGGTGTTGAGCACAAGCGACATCGTCACGCGTTCGTCCAATGTCGGGACGATCCAGATATGGGAAAAGCTAGGAGACGAACGACTTCACGATTACCTCCGCCTCTTCGGCCTCGGATTCCCGACCGGCCTCGTCTTCCCAGGAGAAGCACGCGGGGTCGTGCGGCCGTTGAGCGAATGGTGTGAATCTTGTGGTGCATCAACCTCAATCGGCTATCGCGTCGCGGTCACCCCGCTTCAGATGACGACCGTCTTTGCCACGATCGCGAATGACGGGGTTCGTCTGACGCCATCTCTGGTTCGAGATACACCCACGGCGGACCCGGTCCCGGTTGTATCGGTGGAGACGGCTCAGACAATGCGGTCGATGCTGGCAAGAGTTGTTGCCGAAGGAACCGGACAGGCGGCAACCGTGCCCGGATATGCGGTTGGTGGCAAGACCGGCACTACCCGGATATTCGACACCACACTCGGCGAATACGGCGAGGATGTGATGGCGAGCTTCATCGGTATCGGCCCAATCGAAGATGCCCACCTGGCCGTGGGTGTGTTCGTGGATTCGCCACGATCACCGGAACATCCGACCGGCGGCGACGTTGCAGCTCCCGCGTTCGCCGACATCATGCAGTTTTCGCTCCATCGACTCGGAATCGGGCGCGAACAGTGAACCCGAGCCACGAGCCCGAGCAATGAGCCGCGAGCCATGAGTGTTTTGCGATGAAGACCGGATTGACCGTCGGCGAGCTCGCAACCGGCCTGGGTGCGACCGTGATCGGTGACGCTGGCGTGGCGTTGACCGACGTGACGCATGACAGCAGGTCTGTTCGTGCCGGGTCGCTGTTCGTTGCGATACGTGGTCTACAGGCGGACGGGCATGCATTCGTCGACTCCGCCATCGCAGGCGGCGCAGCCGCCATCTGCGTTGAAGACCCGATGCCGGCCGCCGTGCCCGTAGTTGTGGTTGCGGACAGCCGGATGGCCTTGGGTCCCGCCGCGAGCGCCGTGCATGGATATCCGAGCCGCGAGGTCAGCGTCGTGGGGGTCACAGGCACGAATGGCAAAACCACCGTGACGCATATGGTCGGCTCAATCGTGGACGCCGCGTCAGGGACAGCAGGTGTCATCGGAACCGTCGGCGGTCGGATGGGCGAGATTCCGATCGACCCCGGCCGGACAACTCCCGAGGCGAGCGATCTTCAGCGTCTCCTGCGCCGGATGGTCGATGCCGGCGTGACCGTGGTGGCGACGGAGGTGTCTTCCCACGCGATGACCCTGCATCGCGTCGAAGGCACGAGGTTTTCCGTGGTCGCTTTCACTGGCCTGAGCCAGGATCATCTGGACTTCCACGGCGACATGGAAGATTATTTCATGGCCAAGGCCGGACTCTTCGATCCCAGGTTCGCGGACCGGGCGGTGATCAATGTGGAAGGTGCCTGGGGAGCCAGGCTGGACGCGATGTCCGATCTCGGTGGCCTGCGGGTCGGGGTCGACGTCTTCGCCGCTGACCGTCGCGAGCATCCCGGTTCATCGACGTTCACCTTGACCACGCCCTCGGGTTCGGAGGTGGTGGCGCTCCCGATTGGGGGAGGATTCAACATCGAGAACGCGGTTACCGCCGCCGCCATCGGTCTCGAGCTCGGTTTCGACATGAGCTCGATCGTCGCCGGACTCCAGAACCTGGAGCCGATCCCGGGCCGGTTCGAACAGATTCCGGATCCTTCCGGTCGCCATGTTTTCGTCGACTACGCACACACGCCAGATGGCATAGAGCAGGCCATAGCGTCTGCCCGCCATTTCACCGACGGCAAGGTGTATGCGGTGGTGGGAGCGGCCGGAGATCGCGACAAGGCCAAACGACCACTCATGGGCCACGCTGCTGCCGCAGCCGATGTGGCAGTCATCACGTCCGACAACCCACGCAGCGAAAACCCTCACGACATCATCCCCGCCGTTGTCGCGGGAATCCCCGACTCTGCGACGTACCAGGTCGAACCCGATCGCCGTGCCGCCATCCGATGGGCGATCGAACGGAGTGGTCCCATGGACGTGATCCTCATTCTCGGGAAAGGGCATGAAGCCGGACAGGAGTTCTCAACCGGAACCGTCCTCTTTGATGATCGGCTGGTTGCCGCCGAAGAGATCGCTGCTGTGCAGGCTGCCGGATCAGGGCGACGCATCGAAACCAGCTTCGATCCCGGAGGAGAGCCTCCGAATCCGGTCACGCAGCCTGCCAAGGGAGTACCCATCGACGGAACCAACTCATGAGATGGACCCTCGATCACATCGCCGATATCGTCGGCGGCAGCCTCGTGGGTTCCGGCGTGATCTCGTCCGTGTCAACCGACTCCCGAGAACCGATGAACGGGTCAACCCTGTTCGTTGCGATCCGCGGCGAGACCCACGATGGTCACGACTACGCCGGCCAGGCGACGGAGAATGGAGCCGGTGCCGTGCTGGTCGAGGTGGCATCGGGAGCCGCGAACCAGATTGTGGTCGAGGACACTCTGGTCGCCATGTCGCAGCTGGCAGCCGCCCGACGAGGCGAGTTGGACGTGCCGGTGATAGGGATAACCGGCAGCTCCGGGAAGACCTCAACGAAAGACCTGGTCAAGGCAGCACTGGGCCGCGACGCTCACGCATCGCCGCGATCGTTCAACAACGAGGTGGGAGTTCCCCTCACGGTCCTCTCGACCCCTGACGACGCGCGTTATCTGGTGGTCGAAGTGGGCAGCCGGGGAACTGGCCACATCGAGAGTCTGATCGACGCCTTCAAACCCACGATTGCGATCATCACCACAATCGGCGTAGCCCACGCTGAGTTTCTCGAGACCGAATCGGACGTCAGAACTGCCAAATACGAACTGGCACAAGGGACCAACGGTCCTTTGGTGCTACCGGCCGGCGACGTGGCGTTGCTGCAGATGGCCGCCGACCGCGAGGTCATCACGTTCGGGAGCGCAAAGTCCGCGCCGGGCGGCGCCGACTATTGGGCGAACGATCTCGAACTGGATGAACTCGGTCGGGTCCGGTTCACCATGGTGACTCCGACGGGTTCCTTCCCGGTTCAGCTCGGGGTGTCCGGGTGGCACAATGCCCACAATGCCGCTGCTGCGGTCGCGGTTGCCCGGTTGCTCGGGGTGACGGATGGCGAGATAGCCGGGCGTCTCCATCAAGCAGGCTTGTCGCCGTGGAGGATGGAGATCCATCACGGTCGCTACACGGTCGTCAACGACAGCTACAACGCCAATCCTGAAAGCATGGCCGCAGCTCTCGAGACCGTTTCCGCCATGGGGGGTCGGCCAACTGCGGTATTGGGGGCCATGGAAGAGCTTGGTGCGCGGGAGGCTGCAGACCACAGGGCGGTTGGGGATCTAGCTCGCTCCCTCGGCTTCAGGATCGTGGTTGTCGGTCCTGATCGAGGATATGGAGGAGATCTGAGCTTCGATTCGGTAGAGGCCGCCGGGGCGGGATTGCCGGACATCATTTCACCCGGGGATGTGGTCTTGATCAAAGCCAGCCGGGCAGCAGGGTTGGAGCGCCTCGCCGAATCCTTGATCGCCGACCTCGAGGAGGCGCCCGCGTGATCGGATTACTCATAGCGGCCGTCGTCGCCTCGACCGTCGGCTTCGCATTGATGCCACCCACGATCCGCAGGCTCCGCGATCGGGGCATAGGCCAGTTCATCCAGGAGGACGTCGAGGGCCATGCGCACAAGCACGGGACACCGACGATGGGCGGACTCGTCATCATGCTCGCTGCGGCGATCGGCTACCTCGTTGCCCACCTCCGTATTTGGGTTCCCGGGGAAGGTTTCACGTTCGAGACCCGGGTGTTCTCACCAGAAGGTCTCCTGGCGATCTGGGCGTTCCTGGGCATGGGGCTGATCGGCTTCATCGATGACTACAAAAAGGTCAGTCAGAACCGCAACCTGGGTCTGTCCAAGCGCTGGAAGTTTCTTGGCCAGGTCCT
The DNA here is from genome assembly GCA_024638625.1 of Actinomycetes bacterium. Taxonomy (GTDB): domain Bacteria; phylum Actinomycetota; class Acidimicrobiia; order Spongiisociales; family SHLN01; genus JABDOU01. The sequence continues at coordinate 22,245 of JAHEJY010000007.1, read as the reverse complement.
GATCTCGGGTGTCTTTGCCGCCGGCGCAGTAACGGCCGGAATCTCGACAGAGATCTCATTCACGCGCACGCTCGGCCTTGACCTCGGATGGTTCTATGTGGCCTGGGTGTTGCTGTTGCTCGTGGCGATGGCAAATGCCGTGAACTTCACCGACGGGCTCGACGGGCTCGTGGCGGGTTCCGGGTCGTTGGTGCTCGGCGCCTTCGTGATCGTCGGATTCTGGCAGTTTCGTCATCAAGATTTCTACTCGGTCACCGGCGCGCTCGATCTCGGCATCTTCGCCGCCGCCGTGCTGGGGGCGACCCTGGCATTCCTCTGGTACAACGCCGCTCCGGCTGAGGTCTTCATGGGTGACGTCGGATCCAACGCTCTCGGGGGAGTCATTGCTGCACTGGCGCTTCTCACCAACACCCATCTCCTGGTTGTGATCCTCGGTGGTCTCTACGTTTTGGAAGCGAGCTCCGTCGTTCTCCAGATCGTGTCCTTCCGATGGTTTGGTAAGCGGCTGTTTCGTATGGCACCTATACACCACCATTTCGAGTTGAAGGGATGGCCGGAAACAACCGTCATCATTCGATTCTGGATCCTCGCCGGAATCGGCGTGGCAATCGGTCTCGGCATCTTCTACGGCGATTTCGTCGCAAACGAGGGCCTCCTCCAGTGAGTTTGCTCGTGATCGGAGCCGGTGTCAGCGGGCTGGCGGCGGCGGGGCTGGCGACCCGATTACATACTCCGGTGACGGTATTCGACAGCCGACCGGAGCCGCTGCAACGGGCGGCCCAGGCCGGCTATGAGACGCTCGGTCCCGAATGGGACGGGTCGTTCTCCTCAAAATTCGAGACAGTGGTGATCAGCCCTGGCATCCCTCCATCCTCGGACTTGTTCCAGGATGCTCATGGAGCAATATCTGAGATCGAGTACGGATTCGTACATACCTCGATTCCCATTGTTGCCGTGACGGGAACGAACGGAAAGACAACCGTGACCGCGGCCACTGCCGGAATCCTGGCCGCGAACGGCCTGGACGCGGTGGCGTGCGGCAACATCGGATTGGCTCTCAGCGATGTCGCCGATGGGCCTCATGACGTCCTGGTGGTCGAGGTGTCGAGTTTCCAGCTCTACTCGATTCGCTCGTTTCGCCCGGATGTCGCGATCATCCTCAACGTCGCTCCCGATCACCTGGATTGGCACGGTTCGTTTGAGTCGTATGCGGCAGCCAAGGGCCGGATAACCGAGAATCAGACCATTGGTGATCTCTGCATCGCCAACAAAGGCGATGTGGTGGCTCGTGAACTCGTGGCGTTCACGGCGGCCGCGGTAGAACTGATTGAACCAACCAATACGGTTCCGGTCGACGGCGAAACCGTGGAGCTCCCCGATGATCTCGATGAGGCATTCAAGCTCGATCTCGTCGCGGCGGTTCGGGCGTCTGCCCGGTTCAACGTCACAGCGACGCCGACGCAGAACTGGGTCGATGATTTCGATACGGGCCCCCACCGACGCCAGGCGGTCGGCGTTGTTGACGGCGTCACTTACGTGAACGACTCGAAGGCCACCAACCCCCATGCAGCTTTCATGGCGGTGCGGGCATACCCGAGCGTCGTCCTCATCGCCGGAGGACGCAACAAAGAACTCGATCTGAGTCCTCTTCTCGAGGCCGGGCCGAACGCACTGGTAGCCATCGGCGAAGCAGCGGGTGACCTGCTGGACCTGGCCATCGGGCGCGGTATTGACGCGACCGCAGCGGTCGATATGGCAGATGCCGTGAGGAAAGCCGCCGATCTGGCTCGCGCCGGGGATACCGTTTTGCTTGCACCGGGCTGCACGAGCTTCGATATGTACGAGAACTACGAGATGCGGGGCGACGTGTTTGCAGACGAGGTTCGGAGTTTGGCCAGAGCTTCCACGAGGAGCGATGAGAACCAGGAGCAACTGTGACCGTCACATCCATCACCCGCCGGCGAGCGGAACAGGTGGCAGCAGAACATGACGTACTCACGCGTCGCCGGTCGATGGCTTTGCTGCTCGCACCGGTCGCTCTTTTGCTCCTGATCGGGCTGGGGGCTCTCCTTTCCGCTAGCAGCGTCGAAGCGCTCGAGCGCTTTGGGGACAGCCTCTACTACTTCAGGCGCCAAACCATGTGGCTGGGTGCGGGGATGATCGCCCTCGTGGTATCGGCCAAGGTTCCCTACCGGATGTACCAGCGATGGGCGATTCCGATTCTGGCTTTGTCCCTGGTGGGACTGGTTTCGGTACTTCTGGCCGGAATCGTCGGCGGCGGATCTCGTCGGTGGCTGGCGATCGGTCCCGTCACGATCCAGCCCTCGGAGTTCTCGAAGTTCGCCGTGATCGTCTTCCTGGCCGCGGTGATGATCCGGAAGGGTGAGCGCGCCAATGATTATCGCCATTTCTTCGGGCCGGTGGCCGCTTCTGTAGGTATCAGCGGCCTGCTCTTGCTCGCCCAACCCGACCTCGGTACGGCAATGATGCTCTCCTTTGCGGCTCTGGCCGTACTTCTCGTGAGCGGGGCGCCCCTGCGCTACATCGGGGGCCTGGTGCTGGCGGGTTCGCTCGTGGTGCTGATCTCTGTCTGGAGATTCTCCTATCAGTTCGATCGAATCATGGCGTTCGTCGATCCCTTTGCTGATGCGACCGGCAACGGATATCAGCCAGTTCAGGCCATGTATGCCCTCGGCACCGGGGGTTGGTTTGGCATCGGCCTCGGTGAAAGCCGGGCCAGGTGGGCCTATTTGCCGGAGGCACATACCGACTTCATCTTTGCGATCATTGGCGAAGAGATGGGTTTGATCGGCGCCCTGGGGGTGATCCTTCTCTTCACGACCTTCACCATCGGCGGGATTGTGGTGGCCATCCGTGCCAAGGATCTGTTCGGTCGTTGCCTCGCCGTCGGAATCGTTGCGTGGATTGGCGGGCAAGCCATCATCAACATCGGCGCGGTGACCGGTGCGCTGCCGATCACAGGAATCTCCCTTCCCTTTGTGTCCTCGGGCGGATCGGCGCTGATCGTATCTTTGGCGGCTACCGGCGTGTTGGTGAATATCGCGCGCTCCGATCCTTGAACCGGGTCGTTGCCATCGCCGCTGCCGGTACCGGAGGTCATATCTTTCCGGCGTTGGCGGTCGCTGACGTCATGAGGGAGGCCGGGCACGAGGTGCTGTTTTTCGGTGGCGATAGGCTGGAGGCGTCCGTGGTTCCTGAAGCTGGATACAGATTGATTTCTGTTCCGACGAAAGGGCTGTCGAAAAACGTGGCGGCGAATCTCGGTGCCCTGAGGGACGTCGGCAAGGCGTTCCAAGAGTTGTCCAGAGTGATGCGGGCCGAGAAGGTCGAGGCCGTTCTCGCCATGGGCGGATATATCACGGGGGCTGCTGCCCTTGCCGCGAAATGGCGAAGGGTGCCGCTGGTCTTACACGAACAAAACGCCACCGCTGGTATCGCCAACCGGCTGGCAGCACCCTTGGCAAGGCGGATTCTCGTTGCGTTTCCAAGTGCCACTGAACAGCTCGGACGGGGACAGGTGGTTGGCAACCCGCTGCGAAGGGCGGTACTGACCGAGGTCGATCGCCTGACTGCGATTGCCCGGTACGGCATTTCTGAAGGCCGGTTGGTCGTCGGGGTCACGGGCGGCTCGCAGGGAGCCGACATCATCAATCGAGCTATCGAGGAGCTGATTGTTGCGTGGTCTGGCGAACCGATTGCGGTGGTGCACATCGCAGGGTCAAACCTCAAAGCCGTGCCGGTATCTGATAACCCGCTCGTCGAGCACAGCGTCATCCCCTACGAGAGCGACATGGCCCATTTCTATGCTGCAGTTGACCTCGCGATCTGTCGGGCAGGTGCTCTCACCGTATCAGAGCTGGCGGCGACATCGACAGCAGCGATTCTGATCCCGTATTCGTTCGGATCAGCATCCCATCAGGCGCACAACGCCGGCGTGCTGGTTGACGCAGGTGCCGCGCTGGCTTTGGATCAGAACCATCTCGACCGTCTTCCGAAGATGGTCGCAGATCTGATGACCGACTCCGATAGCCTCTCCCGAATGTCGCGAGCGGCCGGCTCGCTGGCCGTGAGGGACGCAGCCGAACAGGTTGCTCACGTCGTGTTGGAGGAGGCGGCTCGTGGTTGAAAGACCCCGCCAGGCGGCACATCTGAAGACGGGCGCTCAACCCGACGATCGACAATCGCCGTTTGCGTTGGTTCCGGGGTCCCGCATTCACATCGTTGGCGTGGCTGGCGCAGGCATGAGCGGGCTTGCCAAACTGTTGGCACAGCAGGGCTTTCGAGTGAGTGGATCGGACCTCCGGCTGGGTCCACATTCGGCTCCGCTGCTCGACCTCGGTATCGAACTGTGGTCAGGCCACCACCCCGACCGTGCCGGCGATTGGGACGTACTTGTCGCGTCGTCGGCAGTACCGGCAGGTGATCCTGAGGTCAGGGCAGCAACTATTGCCGGAGTCGAGATCTGGCAGCGGCCCGATCTCCTGGAGGCAATCACCCATGCGATGCCCGCGATCGGTATCTCCGGCACCCACGGCAAGACATCGAGTTCGGCACTGGCGGTGGCCGCGCTCAGGGCCACCGGGCACGATCCCAGTTACATGGTCGGTGGTCAATTGACCGATCTCGCAACCAACGCCCACTTGGGAGATCCCGGCCTGTTCGTGCTGGAGGCCGATGAAGCCTTTGGGACGTTCCTGCGGCTCAAACTCAAGTCCATGCTCGTGACGAACGTGGAGGCTGATCACCTCGACTATTACGAGACCGGTGCCAACGTCCTGAGCGCATTCCAGGATGTGGCGTCCCGGGTCGAGGGCCCGGTTGTCGTGTGTAGCGATGATGAGGGTGCATCCCGGGTATGGGCCGGTGCCGTCACCTACGGGCAATCCCCTGAAGCCGATTGGCACCTGGGTGAGGTCACCGGAGACGCCCGCGGGGGACAGTTCGGTGTACGTTCGCCTGCGGGTGAGATGGTTACGGTGCGAATTCCCAAGCCGGGTCTTCACATGGCGCTGAACGCGACCGGAGTCCTCGCTTTGCTGTCCGGGCTGGGATTCGATGCTCACGAGATCGCGGCAGGCTTCGGGTCGTTCGCGGGAGTCCATCGACGGTATGAAGATCGTGGCTCCGTTCGAGACATCGAGTTCATAGACGACTATGCCCACCATCCGACGGAAATCGCGGCCACGATTGCGGCTGCGCGCACGGGTGATCCGAAACGGCTGGTCGTGGTCTTTCAGCCCCACCGATACACGCGCACCGCCGAACACGCGACGGGCCTGGGAGAGGCGTTGACCTCAGCGGATGTGATTGTCGTGACAGACGTGTATGCAGCTCACGAGCTTCCGATCCCGGGTATATCGGGAGCCTCGGTGGTCCGGGCTGCTGAAGCAGCCGGTAGGCAGGTGGTCTACGAGCCCTCGCGGGTCGGACTCGCATCATCGGTGGCGGAGCTGCTCCAACCCGGTGACAGGGTGTTGTCGCTCGGCGCCGGCGATATCACCCAGCTCGCCGATGAGCTCCTCGAAATACTCCGGTGACAGGTCGGCCGGGATGACTCGAACGATGGACGATGTGGCGAAACCGAATCAGCCGCTGAGCAGATTCACGACATATCGGACCGGCGGCCCGGCGCAATGGCTGGCCGAGGCCGAATCACTGGATGATCTTCTGCGCATCTCGGAAACCCTTCGATCTCACCCCATGCCCACGTTCGTGCTCGGACGAGGATCGAATCTGGTCGTGAGTGACGCGGGGATCGAAGGTCTGGTACTGATCCTGGGATCGTCGTTTTCAGGAGTGGCCTTTCAAGACCCGTACGTGCTGACCGGCGGCGCGACCCCTTTGCCCGTACTCGCACGAGAGGCTGTCAAAGCCGGCCGCGGTGGGCTCGAGTGGTACGTCGGCATACCGGGATCGGTCGGTGGCGCCATTCGCATGAACGCCGGTGGGCACGGAAGTGACACGTCGGCGTGGCTGGTCGATGCTCAGGTGTTCGATCTCGACTCGGGAACGATCCGCACCGAGACCGGTGCAACCCTCGGTTTCTCCTATCGCTCATCTTCGTTGGCTGCAAGCGATGTAGTGGTGACCGCGACGTTTGCCTCTGAATCGGTTGACCCTGCTGTTGCATCGGCGGCGATGCGGGAAGTCAGCGTCTGGCGACGGGAGCATCAACCCGGGGGTACCTTCAATGCCGGGAGTGTGTTCACCAATCCGCCTGGCGACTCGGCCGGGCGCATCATCGACGCCATGGGGCTGAAAGGTCTTCGTATCGGAACAGCTCACGTATCTCACAAGCACGCCAATTTCATCGAGGCCGACCCGAATGGCCGATCCCAGGACATTTACGATCTCGTGTGGGAAGTACAGACGCGAGTTTCGGATCTCACGGCCATCGAGCTGGTTCCGGAAATAAAGTTTGTAGGGCAGTTCGACTGATGGATCCGAGGATCGCGCTGCGACGCCGCCAGGTAGAAGCGACCAGACTTCGGATCGTCGGCCGGCGCATCATCATCGGTCTGTCGGGCGTTCTGATTGTGATGGGCTCTGTCTGGGCGATCAACACACCCATGTTCTCGATCCGCCACATCGACGTCGTCGGCCAAACCAACTCCGTTGTCACCTCGGGCCTGGGTGCGGCGGGATTGGTGGCGGGGAACCCTCTCCTGCTGGCGGATCTATCCGCGGGCGAAGATGCGATCCGGCTGGATCCCTGGGTCAAAGACGTCGAGCTCGATCGCCAGTTTCCTGATCGCCTGGTCGTCAAAGTAACCGAGCGAGTGGAGGTGGCCGTGTTGGATTCGGGTCTCAGCGTCAGTGACGACGGGCGCGTCATGCGCGAATCTGTCGGATCAGATTTGACCCGCCTGCACCTGTCCGGCGCCCCGATCAATTCGTACCTCGATGGAGCCGGGGCGGAAGCGATCGAGCTGATCACCATGCTCGATGGCGACGTTTCCGATGTGATGTACTCGGAGGTGGGCCTGGTTGCATGGTACGAGGGCGTTGAGACGATCTTCGGAACGACCGGGGATGTTGCAACCAAGGCCGCTGTTGCTTCGCTCATGCTCGAAGAAGTACAGCCGGGTGAGCTTCTCGATGTCTCCGTTCCAGAACGACCGGTGATACGCCCGGTTGCCGCATCCTGAGATTGGCGGTAGCTGCCTATGAAGTACAGCGTTATGGTTGTCACGTGAACCTGACACATCAACGCTGACGATCCCGGGTCTCGAAAGGCGGCTCGTACGCGCGGAACCGAGCGGGGACCGAGCGTCCCTAACCTTCAACATAAAGGTGAAGGTTTCGGGGAAAAAGCTGCTGGACCAGATGGGGCCACTGTGTGTAGCATTGGATGGTCCTGAGGAGGAATCCAGATGACCAATATGCAGAACTACCTCGCCGTCATCAAAGTCTGTGGCGTGGGCGGAGGCGGCGTGAATGCCGTCAACCGCATGATCGATGCCGGATTACGGGGTGTTGAGTTCGTCGCCGTGAACACCGACGCGCAGGCGCTGTTGATGTCCGACGCCGATATCAAACTCGACATCGGACGCGAGATCACCCGCGGGCTGGGTTCCGGGGCCAACCCGGAGATCGGCCGGGCTTCTGCAGAGGCCCATCGCGAGGATATCGAGGATGCTCTGCAGGGCGCAGACATGGTTTTCATCACGGCCGGGGAAGGCGGCGGCACCGGTACCGGCGGCGCCCCCGTCGTCGCCGAGATTGCTCGTAGCCTTGGTGCATTGACGGTCGGTGTCGTTACCCGTCCGTTCGGTTTCGAAGGGAGGCGCCGCTCGGTTCAGGCCGAGGCGGGCATCCAGGCACTTCGCGATTCGGTCGATACGTTGATCATCATTCCGAACGAGAAGCTCCTCACGGTCGCCGACGACAAGACCTCGATTCTCGACGCGTTCCGGATGGCAGATGACGTACTGCTCCAGGGCGTTCAAGGCATCACAGAGTTGATCACCACGCCCGGACTGATCAACGTCGACTTTGCGGACGTGAAAACAGTCATGCAGGATGCCGGCTCGGCCGTCATGGGAATCGGCATGGCCGAGGGCGAAGAGCGGGCCATCAAAGCCGCCAACCGTGCTGTCGAGAGCCCCCTTCTGGAAACCTCGATGGAAGGCAGCCGCGGTGTTTTGCTTTCGATCTCCGGTCCGTCGGATATGAGCCTCCATGAGGTCAACCAGGCCGCCCAGATCATTGCCGAACGCTGCGACAACGAGGCCAACGTGATATTCGGAGCGGTCGTGGATGACACCATCGGCGACAAAATTCGCGTCACGGTGGTGGCCGCCGGATTCGATACCTCATCCCGCCGGGTGACTCGTTCGACCCCGTCGAGCATCACTGCCCCCGGAGATGACGATCTGATTCCCGCGTTCGTCAAGGGATAGATGCTGAGACCGCCGGGATTTCGGGGAGCGGCGTTCACGGATCGCCGGGACGGCGATCCCTTTGTCGATGAGACAGCGCGACAGCGCATTTCCGCTGTCCTTGGCATCGATGCGGCGTGGGCGACTCTTACTCAGGTGCACGGAGCGTCGGTTCTCGAGGCCAGTGTTTCCGGGGATGCGGGTCAAGGAGATGTCGTGATGACGTCACGGATAGGTCTCCCCATCGCGGTGAAAACGGCCGACTGCTTGCCCATCGTTCTCGAAGCCGAACGCGCCGTCGCTGTGGTTCATGCCGGATGGCGGGGGGTGGCTGCCGGGGTATTGGCCGCCGCGGTCGGGGCCATGCACGCGACCGACCACGTTCCGGTTCGGGCCGCGATCGGACCGTCGATAGGTCCGTGTTGCTACGAAGTAGGTCCCGAGGTGTCTGCTGAGATCGGTTTTCCAGCAGTGACGACGTGGGGAACCCCGGGCGTCGATCTGTGGGCAGCCGCGGCTGCCCACCTCGAGAAGCTCGAGGTCAACTCGGTGTGGACAGCAGGCGTCTGCACCATGTGTGGTGAGGACTTCAACAGCCATCGCGCCGACGGCACCGCTCATCGACAAGCAGGTATCGGATGGCTTCCGTGACAGCGAGTGACAACCTGGCTCTCGTCAGAAAACAGGTGGACGAAACGGCCATCGAATCCGGACGTGATCCCGACGCCGTCACCGTTGTCGTCGTCTCGAAAGCGCGCAGTGTCGAAGAGATTCGCGAACTCTATGACGCCGGCCACCGGGATTTCGGGGAGAACCGGGCTCAGGAACTGACCGAGAAACAACCGCGGTTGCCCGAAGATATCCGGTGGCATTTCGTCGGCCCGCTGCAGCGCAACAAGGTGCGACACGTCCGGCCAATAGTGAAACTGCTCCACTCGATGGACCGGGCCTCATTGGCGTCGGCCTGGGTAAAAGGACCCGGAACCGCTCCTCCGGCCTTGCTGGAGATCAACATCGGGCGGGAAGAACAGAAAGCGGGTGTCTCGCCCGAATCGGCTCGTGACGAGGCAGCCGGCATGATTGACCTGGGTGTCGACCTGCAGGGGGTCATGGCGATCCCGCCGAACGTCGACGAGCCGTTGCATTACTTCGAAGAACTTGTGGCGATCAGAGACGCGCTGGCGTCGGAATGGCCGCAGATGAAAGAGGTGTCCGCCGGAATGACCCAGGATTATGTCCTGGCCGTCAAGGCCGGCGCCACCATCGTACGCCCAGGTCGGGCTATCTTTGACAGGCACTAGAAAGGCTAAACCATGGCATCCATGCTGCGGAAAGCAATGTATTACCTCGGCTTGACCGAGGAACAGGAATTAGCGACCGAGGTCGGTCAACCCCGGGAGCCGGTCTTCGAGGCGGCGCCCGTAAACGGTACCGTTCGAGTAGACAGCGGCGCCTCTGCGGTGCCCGGTAGGCGGATTGAACCGCCCCTCAACCGGAGTTGGTCTCAAGCACCCATCGGAGACGATCCGCGATCCGGGGACCTGAGCACGGTGCGGGCTGTTTCGGTCAAAGACACCCATGCCGAAGTGCTCGTAGCCGAGGAATTCGACGACGCCAAGCGTATGGCCGATTATCTGCGCGATCGGCTGCCTGTTGTGCTCGACCTCCGTTCGGCCGGCCCGGACACCGTTCGTAGGCTCGTCGATTTCTGTTCGGGTATCACCTATGCGCTTGACGGCACGATGACGAAGATCAATACCGGTGTGATACTCGTATCGCCACCACGTGTGACGCTGAGTCGAGAAGAACGACGACGACTGGCAGATCTGGGGCTCTACTCTGTCGATGACCTCGCCTGACAGGAATGTGGGGTAGGCGCGCATGAGCGAACTGCTGTGCCTGGTGGTGCGCGCCGCTTTCTACGGATTGCTCGTCATGCTGGTGCTTTCGTGGCTCCAGGTTCCATCCAGCCACCCCATTGGGCGCCTCGATTCAGTGTTGCGGCGGATTTACGGACCAGCGCTCAGACCGCTCGGGAGGATGATTCCCCCGCTGAGAACATCAGCGATGGCAATCGACCTCAGCCCGATTGTGTTGATCATCCTTCTACAAGTTTTGATTTTCGTGGTCTGCTGACCCGTGTACAAACCTTGCTGGACCGCACCCGTTTAACTCACTAACCTGGCAAACCATGGCGGAATTAACAGCAATCGAAATCCAACAGCAGACCTTTCGGGAAGTTTTTCGCGGGTACGACCGCTACGAGATCGAACAATTCCTCGAAGACGTGGTCAAAACCATGCGTGCCAAAGAGGCCTTGATCCGCCAGCAGATGGACCGGATTGGCGAATTGGAGGCAGATCTTTCGGCCACCGATGAAGCCGAGGAGGCGATCAAGCGCACCTTTGTGGCCGCCCAACGCACATCACAGGAAATGGTCTCTGAGGCGCAGGAGAAGGCAAACCAGCTCATGCAGCAGGCTCAAGCCGAGGCCGACGCGTTGCGGCGGCAAGCTTCCGAGGAATCCGAGCGGATGCTGACCTCTTCGATCGAAGAAGCCGAACGCGTCAAGAGCGATGCAGCAGAGACCGCTCGCACGGCTCGGTCAAAACTCGAACACGAATACGGCGACTTGCGGGCACAACGCGAGGCCGAACAGCACAAGCTCGCCCAACGCCTGGTTCAGTTGCGCACGGCGGTCGGCGACCTGCAAGAACGGGTCAAGGCTTTTGCGGTCACGTCGGCCGGCGAACTGGAGGGAATCGCGGGAACAATCGATCTCGAGACTCATTCCATTGCCGACATACTCGAACAGGCAGATCAGAAACGCCTCGACAACATCGACGAGCCGGATACGGAAGAACTCATGGCTCTCGAGGAGCAGATGGAACACGAGCGAGAGGATCTCGACGGGGTGACGGACGCCGTATCGCCCAATGCCGTGTACCTACAGCAACCGCGAGGATTGCGGCCGTGGGAACGCCACCGCGGCTACCGGGGCGGCGTTCGCTAGCTGGCAACCATTTCGATTCCGAGTCTTTCCCCGCCGATGGTGGCACCTTCAGCCGAAACTTGATCTCTCACGTCGAGCGTCGTGGCGAGGACCTCGGTTGAGATCAGATCCGCATGGTGAGCAATGGCTTGACGCAATTGATCTGAGGTCGTCGACAGCGTCAAGGTAATGCGATCGCTTACGTGCAGGTCTGCGTCACGCCGGGCGTTCTGTACCCGATTGATCACCTCCCGGGCCAGTCCTTCGTCGATCAACTCATCCGTGAGTTGCGTGTCGAGGGCGACGCTGATCGAACCCTCGCTGGCCGCGAGCATTCCGTCGCGCGGGGTCCGGGTGAGCACGACCTCGTCCGCCGTGATGGAGAAACCGGCGACCTCCACTGCACCGCCCGATGCCAGTTTCGATACTTCCTCGCCCGTGAGACCGTTCAATCCCTTCGCAACCTTTTGCACGTCGCTACCGAGACGGGGGCCGAGTGTCTTGAAGTCCGGCTTGGCAGAGGTATTCACGGCCCAACTGTCATCGGGCGAGGTCGTTACCGCCTTCACGTTGAGCTCGTCGGTGATGATGGCCGCGAAGCGCTCGGCCGATGCGAGTACGGCCGGATCGGTCGCCATCACGGTGAGCGATGCCAGCGGCTGGCGAACGCCCATGCCGTCTTGAGCCCGGAGCGAGTGGGCGAGGGTGACGATCGAGCGCACCGTTGCCATATCGGACTCGAGCGGCTGGTCGACGGACGCGGCGGCGGCCGTCGGGAACCGGGCGAGGTGGATGCTCCGCTCGGCCGAGCCGTCGCGTTCGGCAACCAGACCCTGATAGATCTCCTCCGTGATGAACGGCAGAACGGGAGCCAGGACTTTGGAAAAGGTGACAAGGACTTCATAGAGGGTTGCGAACGCCGCCAATTTGTCAGCCGGATCCTCCGCACGGCTGCGCCAGAATCGACGCCGGCTCCTGCGCACATACCAGTTCGTCAGGTCATCGATGAACCGCAATGTCGGGCCCACGACCTCGTAGAGGTAGTACCCCTTCATTTTCTCGTCGACCGTCGTGACCAGGGTCTGCAGCGTCGATAGGATCCAGCGGTCGAGATCGCTTCGCTCGGCAAGAGGGGGAGCCGCATCGAGATCGGCCTGCGTGATGCCGTCGGCTTCGGCGTACGTTGTGAAGAATGAATACGCGTTCCACAGCGGCAACAGAACGGTGCGAACGACGTTCTTGACCCCGACTTCAGAAAAGCGGAACGGCTCGGCGCGTAGGACCGGCGAATCGATGAGGTAGGCGCGAATGGCATCTGCTCCGAACCGGTCGAGCACATCTTCCGGATCGGGATAGTTCTTCAGGCGCTTGGACATCTTGCGCCCGTCCTCGGCGAGGATCATTCCATTCACAATCACATTCTTGAAGGAAACGTCATCGAAGAGGGCCGACGCGAGAACGACGAGCGTATAGAACCAACCACGGGTCTGGTCGAGGCCCTCGGCGATGAAGTCGGCCGGAAAGCCGGCTTCGAACCGCTCCCGGTTCTCGAACGGATAATGCAGCTGGGCATAGGGCATCGAGCCCGATTCGAACCAACAGTCGAGAACCTCGGGAACTCTCACCATGGTGCCCTGGCCACAATCTGGACACGGGAAGGTGATCTCATCGACAATGTGCTTGTGAAGGTCGTCGGGATAAACCCCTGATAACTCGCGGAGTTGCTCGCGGCTGCCGACGCAGATCTGATGATCGCAGTCGGCGCACTGCCATACCGGAATACACGAGCCCCAGTACCGATTGCGACTGATTGCCCAGTCTCTGGCGCCTTCCAGCCAGTTGCCGAAGCGTTTGGAGCCGACGTGTTCGGGAACCCAATGAATCTGGCTATTGAGCTCAACCATCCGATCGCGGAACTCCTCGACGCCGACGAACCAGGTCGGAATGGCTTTGTAGATGAGAGGGGTGTCCGTTCGATAGCAGAATGGGTAGCTGTGGACCGTCCGTTCGCTCTTCACGAGCGCGCCTCGTTCTTTCAGGAGTCCCACGATGATCGGATCCGCGTCTTTGACGTTCATGTCCTGAATCTCACGAATCGACCCGTCGAAGCGGGCCTCCCAATCGATCGGGTCGACGATCGCCGCGATGCCAGCCGCCTGGAGAGCCTCAAAGTCTGCTTCCCCGTAGGCCGGGGCCGAATGCACGAGACCCGTACCTTCTTCGGTTGTGACGTCGACTCCGCTGATCACCACGAATGCACCATTACTGCGCTCGTCCAGGAACTGGTCGAACGGCGGATCGTAGGAGGCGCCGATCAAGTCCGCTCCGGCCGCGGTCACGACAGGTGGGGGAGCTTCGTCAAACACCGAGTCGATGAGGTCGGTCGCCACCCAGTAGCGCTCGCCATCGACATCGACGGCCCCGTATTCGATGTCGGGACCGACTGTGATCGCCAGGTTGGCGGGGATCGTCCACGGGGTCGTCGTCCACGCGAGCAACCAGTCGCCCTGGCGTAGCGACCCATGATCGGCTGCGACTCTGAACCGCACGGTGATGGACGGGTCCTCCACGTCCCGATAGCCACCCAGATTGAGCTCGAAGTTCGAGAGCGGAGTGGCTGCACCAAATGAATAGGGAAGGACTTTGAAGTCTCGGTAGACGAGTTTCTTGTCCCACAGCTGTTTGAACACCCACCAGACTGTTTCCATGAAGTCGACATCCATGGTTTTGTAGTCGTTGTCGAAGTCGACCCATCGCCCGATCCGCCTCGTGATCGTCTCCCATTCTTCGGTCGTGACATTGACCAGCGCCCGACACGCCTCGTTGAATTTGTCGATCCCGAACTCGTGGATCTGCCTCGGTCCCGAGATTCCGAGTTCTCGTTCCACTTCCATTTCGACCGGAAGGCCATGGGTGTCCCAACCGAATCTGCGTTCGACGCGATATCCCTGCATGGTCCAGAATCGGGGAACAATATCTTTGATGATGCCTGCCAGCAGGTGCCCGTAGTGCATGCTGCCACTCGCGAACGGGGGTCCGTCGTAGAAGGTGTAGAGACGGTCTTCGGGTCGTTGCACAATCGACTGCGCAAACGCATCGGTTCGATCCCACAGGTCCAGGACCCGGCTGTCCAGCTCGGTGAAATCCACGGTCGGGGGAATGCGGGTGAAGCCTGTCATAGGAGGGCTGAAGGCTAGCCGGGGGCGAGTATTCCCCCGATTACCGCAATGACGTGCTAACTTGCCCGCCAACTCATCAGGTCCGCCACCTGTAAGGATTGTCATGGCCCGCAAGCTCGCGAAATCGACCGTAACCAGGTTCCAAAAGCGTCTCGCCGAAGAGCGTGAACGTCTCGAGCACCTTCTCAGGGAAATGGCAGAGGAACGGGAAGAGGCGAAAGCATCCGAATCGGCTTCCGAGCGCAACCCGTCGGCCGACTCGGTTGAGGGCGGTACGATGGCGTTCGAGTACGAAAAAGAGCTGTCGATTGCCGCGAACACAGAGGATTTGCTCCGAAAGGTGAAGAATGCCGAGGAGCGGATCAAGACCAACAACTACGGCATTTGCGAAAGCTGTGGCGAATCAATCCCGGTCGCACGTCTCGAAGCGCTCCCGTATTCGACCCTGTGCGTATCGTGCGCCAGCCGACGCTGAAATCGGTTTCCACGCCAGCGATAGCCCTGGTCGTTATCGTCGCGGACCAGCTCTCCAAAGCGTGGGCACAGCGGACCCTGCAGGACAACCCCAGGGACATCGTCGAAGGTTTCCTCACGTTCAGGCTCACGTTTAACTCGGGGGCGGCGTTTTCGAGTTTCGAGGGGTTGGGTTCTGCCATCGCCTTCCTGGCCGTGGGGATAGCGGTGTTCCTCTTGGTAGCAGCAGCCCGGTCGGAGCGTCGATCCGAGTGGGTGGTATTCGGTCTGATCGTCGGCGGTGCTCTTGGCAACGCAATCGATCGTTTTCTACGCGGCGACGGGTTGGCTGATGGTTCCGTTGTCGACTTCATCGATGTGGGGTTCATCCCGGTGTTCAACATTGCGGACTCCGCGATATCGGTCGGGGTGGTTCTGGCGTTGCTGTTGTCTTTCTTTCAGACGGCCGAGCCACCTGCTGCTGATCACGAGACCAATGACACCCCAACAGCGGTTTGAGGTCTCGGGAGAGCTGGCAGGCGAACGCGCTGATCTGATCGTCGCCCGGCTCGCCGATGTCAGCAGATCCGTGGTGACGGACCTTTTTGCCGAGGGCCGGGTCGGCCGGGTCGACGCAGAACCCTTGAGCAGATCCGACCGGATGGAACAGGGGACAGAGCTCTGGGTCGAGGTTCCTGATCACGTCCCCGGCCTGGTCGCCGTTCCGATGGAGCTTGCCGTGCTCTTCGAAGATCAGAACATCGCCGTGGTGGACAAACCCTCGGGCCTCGTGACGCATCCTGGATCAGGAACGACGGCTCCCACGTTGGCCGCAGGGGTACTGGCTGCCTGGCCCTCCATCGAAGGGGTCGGCTTGGAAAACAGATGGGGACTCGTCCATCGTCTGGACAAGGACACGTCGGGAGCGCTGCTCATCGCCAAGACTCGAGTTGCCTACGAAAGGCTGACGGCCGCGCTGGCCGAGCGCCGGGTCGGACGGACCTATCGAGCGCTGTGCCACGGGCTTCTCGAGTTCGGTCGTGGCACTATTGATGCGCCGATAGCAAGGGACAAGAACCACGCGACGATCTTCACGGTCGATCCCGGCGGACGGATTGCTCGTACACACTATGAGCGAATGGAGCGCTGGCCGTCCGATCGAGTGACGATGGCAAGGATCACGTTGGAAACGGGACGTACCCACCAGATCAGGGTCCACATGGCTTCCATCGAACACCCGGTGGTTGGTGACGTCGCATACGGTGGGCGGGGGCCAGCGGGAATCGACCCGGGACGGGTCTGGCTCCACGCCGAGCGGCTCCGCTTCCATGATGTGGAGGGGGCGGAACGTGAAGTCACCAGTCCGCTGCCGCTCGACTTAAGAGAAAGTCTCGCGAGGTTGGGATCCGGTTTGGACGGAGTGGTCGGGCACTAACTAACATCGAACGACACCGTTGTAATTCTCCTGCTTCGAGGAGCACATGAGCGACTCCTTCGCGCACCTCCATGTCCACACAGAGTTCTCAATGCTCGACGGTGCAGCACGGGTCAACGACGTCGTAGCCCGCGCCGCCGAACTCGGCCAGCCGGCCGTGGCCGTCACGGACCATGGTGTCTTGTATGGGGTGGTCGATTTCTATCGGGAGGCCAAGAACGTCGGGGTCAATCCCATCATCGGTATCGAGGCGTACTTGACCCCAGGATCCCGCTTCGATCGGCCCCCGCGCAGCGAAGATGTGCGGTATCACATGACGCTCCTTGCCGAGAACCAGGTCGGTTATCAAAACCTGCTTTCGCTGGCATCCCGGGCCTTCCATGAGGGCTACTACTACAAGCCCCGGATGGACAAGGAGCTGCTCGCAGAGCACAGCGAAGGCATCATCGCGACATCGGGTTGTCTCGGCGGCGAGGTTGCCCAGCTCCTGGCCCCTGACGCTTCGGTCGAGGAGGGGAACGTTCGCATCGAGCGTAACTACGACGCGGCCCTGGCTGCAGCCGGCGAATACCAGGACATCTTCGGTAAGGAGAACTTCTTCATCGAGATTCAAGACCACGGAATTGATGCCCAGCATCGCATCATGGATGATCTCCGATCCATTTCGTCTGCGACCGGGGCTCCGTTGCTGGCCGCCAATGACGCTCATTACACCTTCGCGGACGAAGCCGAAGCCCACGATGTCCTGTTGTGTATCCAAACGGGAGCAACCCGGGATGAACCCGGCCGTTTCAAGTTCAACGGGCAGGGTTTCTACCTCAAATCGGCCGAGGAGATGCGCACCCTTTTCCCATCGGAACGATTTCCGGGAGCTTGCGACAACACGTTGTGGATTGCCGAGCGGGCGAACGTCAATCTCGATTTCGGAAATATCTTGCTGCCGACCTTCCCGGTGCCAGAGGGATCGACAGAGGCTTCTTTCTTGCGCGACCTCGTCATGGAAGGGGCCAGGGCCCGGTATGGCGATCATCTGAGTGAAGAGGTGCTCGAGCGGATCAATTATGAACTGTCGGTCATCGAGGAGATGGGTTTCCCCGCGTACTTCCTGATCGTTTGGGACCTCATTCGCTATGCCAACGAACAGAGGATCCGGGTCGGACCCGGCAGGGGAAGCGCAGCAGGGTCGATTGTCGCCTACTCGCTCCGGATCACGGGTCTGGATCCGCTCGAGTATGGCTTGATCTTCGAACGGTTCCTCAATCCGGGGCGGCGGGAAATGCCGGACATCGACATGGATTTCGATGAGCGATACCGCGGCGACATGATCAGATATTGTGCAGAGCGCTACGGCAGTGATCATGTGGCCCAGATCATCACATTCTCGACCATCAAGGGACGTCAGGCGGTTCGTGACGCCGCAAGGGTGCTGGGATTCCCCTACGGGGTCGGGGATCGGGTCGCCAAGGCCATGCCGCCTGCGATTCTCGGCGTCGACGCCACGCTCGACCAATGTCTGGTGGAGCCACTTCCCGAGGACGACGCCACCACCAAGGACCATTTCACGGCCGCGGCCGGATTGAGAGATCTCCTGGCATCCGACCCGGATGCCCAGCAGGTCGTAGAGACCGCCCGCGGTCTCGAGGGTCTGCGCCGCCAGGACTCAATCCATGCGGCAGCGGTGGTCATCTCTCCGGTTCCGCTTCCAGAAATCGTGCCCATCCAGCGGAAGGGAGAGGACGGGGAGGTCGTAACCCAATACGAAATGCACGCAGTGGAGGCGTTGGGCCTGCTGAAAATGGACTTCCTCGGTCTTCGCAACCTCTCGACGATCGAACGAGCACTGGAGTTGATAGAGGCCAGTACGGGTGAGTCCATAGACATCGACGCTCTACCGCTAGACGACCAGGCGGTATACGAAATGCTGCAAAAGGGCGAGTCCATAGGCGTCTTTCAGCTCGAAGGCAACGCCATGCGCTCCCTCATGCGCAATCTGCGGCCCGATCGCTTTGAGGACATCGTCGCGCTCGTGTCGCTGTATCGGCCAGGTCCGCTCGGGGCCGGAATGCACAACAGCTACGCCAACCGCAAGAACGGCCGCGAGGAGGCCGTGTTGTTGGATTCCGAGCTAGGCGCGCTCACGTCCGAGCTCGAGCCGATTCTCGGCGAGACCTATGGGATCATGGTGTACCAGGAACAGGTCATGCAGGTGGCGCGGGTCCTGGCCGGATTCACCATGGCTGAGGCCGACCTGCTCAGGAAGGCGATGGGCAAGAAGATCCCGTCGGTGATGGCCGAGCAAGAAGAGCTGTTCACAAAGGGTGCCGTCAACAATGGGCACCCCGAGGCTCTGGCGCGCCGCATCTTCGAGCTCATTGGTCACTTCGCAGGCTATGGATTCAACAAGTCCCACGCAGCTGCCTACGGTCTCGTCGCCTATCAAACTGCCTGGCTCAAGGCTCATTATCCGGCCGAGTACATGGCGGCATTACTCACCTCCACCAAGAGCAACAAAGATCGGACTGCGGTGTATCTCAACGAATGCCGATCCATCGGCGTCGAAGTGTTGGCACCATGCGTCAATCGGTCCGAAATGGATTTCGTGGCTCGCGCATCCGCCGTACCGTTCGGTCTGTCGGCAATTCGCAACGTTGGAGAAGCCGTGGTGCAGGCCATCCTCGATGCGCGGGAAGCGGGACCGTTCGAAGACTTTCGCGATTTCGTGGACCGGGTCGATTTATCGGTGCTGAACAAACGAACGATCGAGTCTCTGATCAAAGCCGGCGCATTCGACTCGATGGGATATTCACGACGTGGACTGATGATGGTCTATGAGCAAGTGCTCGACGCCACCGTTTCGCGACGCCGGGCCGAGGAGATGGGTCAGTTCAGCTTGTTCGGGGGTGCCGAGTCGCCAATCGAAACAGAGGCGATCGAGGTTCCGGATCAATCCTGGGAAAAGCGCACACGCCTTTCATTTGAGAAGGAGATGCTCGGGCTCTATGTCTCGGATCACCCCCTCCTCGGCGTTGGGGCTTCGTTGCGCAAACACGCCAGCCATTCGTTGGCGAGTCTGGACGACATGAAGAATGGTGATCAGATCTCGGTCTCCGGAGTGGTAGGGGCAATCTCACGCCGGTACACGCGCAAAGGTGATCCGATGGTTTTTTTCGAATTGGAGGATCTCGAGGGTTCCGTAGAGGTCATCTGCTTTCCCAAGATGGTCGCTGAGATCGGGCCGGTGATTCGCGCCGACGCCATTGTTGTCGTACGAGGCCGCCTGGATCACCGCGGCGATTCGGTCAAAGTGGTAGCTCAGGAGCTCTTTGAGCCCGATCTCTCAGAAGAAGCCGTCGTGCGGGTGCAGGTAGCCGCTGCACGGCTTTCGAAGAATCTGGTGGCAGACCTCAAAGGAGTGCTCGCCAATCACCCGGGTAACGCGCCCGTGTTCTTGCATATGACCGGCGACGGCTCCGTTCCGAAAGTATTGCGACTCGGCAGCGAGTTCGCGGTCGAGCCGAGAAGTGCCCTTTACGCTGAGCTGAAAGAATTGCTTGGCACCCGTGCTCTGATCTGAGCACCGTCCTCCCAGCCCGGTTGGCCGAAGAGGACGGATGGGTCTGCGTCGATTCAGCGACCCATCTCGAGAGCCGCCCAAACCGGACGCGCCAGAGATTCGAGGGCTGGCAGCTCATTGGGGGTGGAGGCACGCCATGCCAGATTCACGATTGGACCTGAATGGGTGGCGCGCCACTCCCTACGGATGTCCCGCTGATACTCCGCTTCGGCTCCCCACCGCTTCAGATTGAAGGCGAGTTTCGGGTCGATCACGGTCTCTCGGGGCGCAACCCAGGACTCAGGCAACGAACGGTTGAAGGTGACGATGGGTGTGCGGGTATTGCCGGGCGATTGATCAACGAATTTTGCCGCCTCGGCGAGCGGTGCGGCGTCGGTGGTGGTGACCAGCACCATGGACGCGTGTTCGAGGTGGTGGATGATGGATTGGGAGCGGCGGGCGATGCCGTCGTACGTGTGTCGAAGGTCGAACAGGAAGTCACCAATATCTTCGAGAAGTTCGCCTCCCAGGACTGTGTCCAGGAGCCGGAGCGCCGGCTTCGCTGCCCGATCGAACAGCGTATTGCGGCCCGGAATGCGACCGCCGGTGAGAATACGGAGGACTCGACCCCCCACAAATGACTTCATCTGGCCTGGAGCATTGAGGAACTCGATGCCGCCGTGAGAGGGGGGAGTATCAACCACCACCATATCCCAGTGGCCCGATTCGACTTCCTCGGCCATCTCCTCGCCTGCGGCGTAAGAGGCGCCGGCCGGGAAGCGGGTTGCCACAGCCTCAAAAAAAGGATTGGTGACGAGCCGGTCAGCCACCTCCGGGGGCGCGTGGCGGTGGGCAATCGCTTCCCATGAAGCCGATGCGTCGAGCATCGCGGCCCAGAGCAAACCGAGTTCGGGATTCGGGTGCGCCATGTTGTCGAGGCTGTCGAGTCCCAATGCTGTCGCAAGACGCCGGGCCGGATCAACGGTCAGTACCAGGGTTCGCTTGCCGGAACGAGCCGCACAGACTCCGATACCAGCCGAAATAGTCGTCTTTCCGACGCCGCCGGCGCCGGCCACAAGCACGATGTCGGTCATGTCACGATCTCGTCGGCGAGCAGCGACGCAACCCGGGCCGGTCCGTGAACCCCGAACAAGAAAGGCAGCCTGCCATGATCAGGAAGATGTTTTCGCCAGCGCCTCTGATTCTCATAGAGACCCCGGTGCAAGAGTCCGGCGTTGCGTGCCGCCAGAGAGGCAACTTCCTCGAGGCTGGTTTCGCTGACGCCGAGAGGTTCGATCACACGGTTGGCCCAAATCCCGGAAACCCGGATCGGATTCTCCGCCTGCAGCTCCGCCAGTGCCTCGAGCGTCTCGGTGACGGGCAGTTCTTCGGCGAGCGTGACCATCGCCAGAGCCGAGTCAGCAGATGCCAGTGTCTCGGCCATGGTGTCGGCTTGCCTGCGAGCTCGCCCGCCCGGTATCAGCCCGGCCACGGTACGAGGGGCGCGCAGGTAGCTCATGATCTGGCCGGTAGGCGGTCCATCGGCGACGACGAGATCCCATTCCTCCGACTGGACCTCAAAGAGCACCTTTCCGATCGTGATGACGTCTCGAATACCAGGAACCGTTTCTGCCATTGCCTCGAGGCTGCGGGCAATCGGAAGCAGCGGCGCCCGCGTGCCGATCCCGAGCTGCAGCTTCAGGTACTCGTCGAGCGCCCTGGCTCGATCTATCGCGAGGCCGAAGAGGTACGGTCCGATCTGTTTCGGTTTGTATGTCAAGGACGTGCGCCCGAGATGGGCTGCGAGGCCCGACGAATCGGTCATGGCAACCGCGAGCACTCGCTTAGATTGGCGGGCGGCGGCGAGAGCGAATGCAGCTGCGGCAGCAGATCGTCCTACGCCACCTTTTCCCGTTACGATCAGAAGACGAGCGTCGAAGGGATCCATGGCCGTTCGAGGCTACTAGTGACTGGCTCGTCGAATACGATGCATGGCGATGCCCAGGGCCGACATACAAGAGAAGTACGAATACGACAATCCGTCCGCCGATGGGCCCACCGGGAATCCGTCGGCGTTCTGCGAAGTAGGAGTTACCACCAATGGCTGAGTTCGATGTAGACGGCATGCTGTCGCGGTTCCAGGACAGGGCAGAGGCAGTTCGATCGCGTCCTCTCCCGCCCGTGGCAGGAGAAGAGCGCATGAAATTCGTCCAGCAAGCCGAGACGGATTT
>JAHEJY010000072.1 GCA_024638625.1 Actinomycetes bacterium | reverse complement strand
GCGATGCCGTCGGTGTTGAGCATGTGGATCCGAACGGCGGCGTCTCCATCTGGGCGGGATATCAATCCGCGCTCAAGTGCGAACGGTCCGATCGCAGAGAGGAGGTTGCCGCAGTTCTGGCGGTCGGTGACCAGCGCCTCTCCGACGCCGAGCTGCAGAAACAGATAGTCAACCTCCGCCGATCCGTGGCTGCAGGCCTCGACGATGGCCACCTTGGACGTGAGGGGGTGGGCTCCGCCCATGCCATCGATCTGGCGCCGATCCGGTGTCCCCATCGCCTGCATGAGGATCTCGTCGCGTTCAGCGCCAGACGGCAAATCGTCCGCGAGGAAGAAAAGACCCTTGGAGGAGCCCCCGCGCATGGCCATGGCGGGAATGCCGCTGCTGCTGTTCACGGGTCTATTGTGCCACCCGTATTCGTCAACGGATCACATATGCGGTGAAGCGGGCGGTGATGAGCGCCCCACCCGCGAGTTCTGATCGTTGCTGAACCTCACGAGCGGGGCGCGAAGCCTCATCGGGAAAGAGCTCGAGCCATAGGGGACCAATGAGGCCCCGGTCTTCGAGATCGACCATGGCGAAGGTCACTTCGGCAACATCCGACCAACCGGCGCCTGCCTCGTAGAGGATGGATCCGATGTGTGCGAAAACATGTGAAATCTGGTCTTCCGTTGACGCCGGCAGTTCCTGGGTATCGGGGTCGATCCCGACAATGACGCTCGAAATCAGAAGTGGGCCGATCAAGGTCGCAGCCGGAATCGGACTGCGATGCTTGAGGCCTTCGATATTGATGGATTGACGTGACCGCGAGCCGGGTCCTGAAAGGAGTTCGGTCTGTGGTTGTTCTTCGTGTCGGATTTCGGACAGCAAGTCGATCACGGTTCGGCGGAGTCCGGATAACTCTGCGCCGGACTGGATGAGCACCTGGGCCGCTACTCCTTCACCTTCGCGTAGCAATCCGAGGAGGAGGTGTTCGGTGCCGATGTGCTTATGACGTAGCTCCTTCGCCTCGAGCAAGGACAGTTCGAAGACCTGTTTGGCCCGGGGGGTAAAGGGGATGTGGCCAGACGGTGACCGTCCACCCCCTCCGATGGCTTCCGCCACCCGATCGCGAGTGGATTCCAGTTTGATCCCGACGGTGTGGAGGGCTGAAGCCGCCAGACCTTCGCCCTCCCTCAGGAGACCCAACAGAATGTGTTCCGTACCGATGTAACTGTGACCAAGCAGACGGGATTCTTCCTGTGCCATCACGACAACCCGGCGGGCGTGGTCGGTGAATTGTTCAAACATGTCGCCGTTTTCCTCGTCTACTTCGAGGCATCTTCGAGCTCTTCGGCCAACGGCTCCAGCAACGATGCCAGGTATGGCCCCCGCATCGAGAAGACGATGACGTCTACCCCGACCTCGGCGAATCGCATCGCCTCATCGGCCAGCTCGGCCGGATCGTCATCAACTGCCCATCGGAGGTGGACGGAACGGCGAATCTCTGTGGGGTCGCGTCCCACGGCTGCGCAATGTTCGAGCAGGATTCCATTGAGACGGACCCAGTCGGCCGGTTCCGGTTGGAACATGCCGTCCCAGTAGTCGGCGAAGCGGGCCACGGTCCTAAGGGTTCGCGTTTCTCCCTTGCCGCCGATCACGATCGGCGGGGTCGGCCGCTGAACCGGTTTGGGTTCGCAGCGGGCGTCGGTCAGTTGGTAGAAGGCTCCATCGAATGTCGTCGTTTCCTTCGTCAGCAGGCTCACGATGATCTCGACCCCTTCATCGAATCTGTCCATCCGCTCTTTCATCGATCCAAGCGGGATGCCGTAGGCATTCGATTCGGGCTCAAACCAGCCGGCGCCCAACCCCAGGTTGAAGCGGCCGTCGGAGATGATGTCAAGGCTGGCGGCCATGTTGGCCGTAACCGCAGGGTGTCGATAATGCATGCCGTTGACCATCGAACCCACCCGTATACGTTTCGTTGCCTGGGCCAACGCGGCAAGTGTGGTCCAACCCTCCAGACACGGTCCCTCGGCGGGCGGCGTCAGCGGGTAGAAGTGATCGAAGTTCCACGCCTCCGAGAAGATCTCCATGTCATCGGCTGTGCGCCAGACATCGAGCAGATCGGACCACTCGGCATGCTGTGGTGGAGTTTTTACAGCGAACTCAGGCATCGACGGTCTCGCGATTGTGAACGATTGCTCGGATGATACGCAGGTTGGTGTTGGCGGCCCGTATGCGAGTGGGCGTGAGCATGAGCAGGAGACGCGGTTAGGTGCGACTCGCCGTGTCAAGCCGGCAGGTCGACGTTTCCTCAGATGACCCCCTCAGGAATTATCTGTTCAACCTATTGAGACGACGGCGAGTCGCACCTAAATCGTGGTTGGGGGGTTATTGCTCCCAGTATGGGGACACCCCGTAATGCTGGTAGATGTCGGATCCCCATGCCCGGTCCGAAAAGTCGGGCCAGTTGTCCTGGTCGAAGCCAGGAGCGTTCTTGAGGGTTTCCTTGTCGACGTTGACGACAAACGAATGTGATTCGGTGTCGAGGGTCATGGTTCCGTAGGGGATGGCAAAGAGTTTGTTGCCGAGACCGAGAAACCCGCCCATGTCGAGTACGGCGTAGGCGACCTGTCCGGTCTCCACGTCGACCATGAGATCTTTGATATCCCCGAGATCGTCCCCGTCGAGGTTGCGGACATCGTTGCCAACAAGTGACGAAGCGCTCAGTGTTGTGCGTTTCATGTTGTGTCCTTTCGAATAGCTTTCATGTTGTGTTGTTTCGTGTGCTGTGGTGCTGATTCCTGTCCTGGTTAGAAGACCAGGATCAGGATCAGGATGATCAGAATGAGAGTTCCAACTCCGATATACATGATTCCTCCTCTCGGATTTCTGGTTGCGGAACGTCCGTTATCTGTGGACGAGTTGTCCGGTTCGTGATCCGTTGTTGGTGACTGTTTCCTGGACGACGGCGGCGTCGGCCTTGCGGTGGTATTGCTCTCCCACCACGCCACCGATGTATCCGCCGAGCAGGCTCGCAACAACGCCCGCTGCGCCGGCCGCCACGGCTTTGAGCGTCACTTCATTTGCTCCGAACTGGGAAAACCAGTCGGGCAATCCGGCTACGGCGAAGGCGTTGTACTGGGAGCCGGCAAACTTGCCGAGGGCGCCGAATACAGCGACGAGTAGCACAAACAGGAGTGCGGCTCCGGCTCCATTGATGGCGCCGTCGTAGCGGGCCGAGCGACCTGCCGCGAGACCGCCCACCAGGAACGAGACGAAGAGCACGGCCAGCGCTACAAGTGCGCCAACCACTTCTACCTCTGTCAGGTTGCCGTCGATGTCGATGGCATTCATTTGATAGGAGATGGAAGCGTCCCCGGCGGCGATGAGCGCGCCGAGTAGGACCAATACCCCCAATGCCGTGAACATACCGAGAATCGAAGCGATCAGATCTCCGCCTCCAAAGCGGTCGACCACGCTCCTCATGTCAGCCTCGGTTCCTCTTATTGTCGATTCTGTGGTCATGTGTTACCTCCTCTCATGACACCATCCTTTACCCAATTCAGAACCGAACTAAACGTCCAGGTCGCTTCGCGGGGAAACGCAAAATGCATGTTTCGGGAGGTCCGATCTCGCCGTTTCGCGTATCGTGGAGTCATGTGCGAGGGTTTTGGGCTCCGATGACCTGGATCGATATAACGACGAAGGTCGCTGCGTCTGACGGATTGTCTCCGATCTCGATCGATGACGTCGAGCTGGTGGTCGTGCGCGTCGAAGACGATTGGTGGGCTTTCGAAGATCGGTGCAGCCACGCCGGATGCGCTTTTAGCCAGGACGGTGAGATGGATGACACAACCGTCATTTGCTACTGCCACGGATCAGAATTCGACATCACCACCGGACAGCCAACCAGACCACCTGCTGAGGAACCGATTCGAACGTTTCCGATCCGGATGCGAGACGGAGTGCTGGAGATCGACGTATAACCCGTTTTCGGGTGTGACCGGCTGGGTCGGAGGTTATCCGAGCCGTCGTGAGGACAGCGGGCTCAGCTGCCACCTGCCGTACACCACAAATGCGAGAACCGCCGCAATCACGAGATTGAGCACGATCTGCTGGGTCTCGCCGCGGGACAGATGCCATACCACTGCGCCCAGCATCACGAGACCGAGTCCCAGGGCGGCAAAAATGGTCAGTTCGGGCCGAACCTTTGTCAATCCCGGCAGGATGAGCCCGAGGCCTCCGAGGATTTCGGCCGTTCCCGAAACGAGATGCAATGTGTCGTTCAGCTCATACATCCAGCTCATCTGAGCGGGTAGTCCTGCGGGGACAACGAAATGGGCGATGCCGACCGCGACGAAGTACAAACCAAACAACACCTGGATGGCCCACAACGTCCCGTTCAGTCCACGCACGCTCGCACCTCCTGGTACAGCATGTGGAACACCCTAACCCGGCGCAATTGTCGTGGGTGCGCGACTGGAGCACCGCCCTAAGGTGGGTCAACGTTCCGGCGAACATCCGCTTGCTCGACAACCGGCCGGGATCGCGTTCAATGAGGAGTTGAGTATTGGATCTTGGCCGGATTGGAGTGTGGAGTGGCAGGCTGCAACGTCGGCCAACGGCTGAAGCGCGGGCGTCGGCGCAGGATTGGGAACAACTTGGCTATGGGACCTTATGGATTCCTGAATCGCCCGGCGGTAAAGATGTCCTCACGTTTTCGGCGATCCTGCTTGCAAGCACAAAGAGGATTCCCATTGCGACCGGCATCGCCATCATCTGGGCTCGCGATCCGGTTGCCATGAAGAACGCCTCGCGGACTTTGGCAGAGGCTTTCGCAGACAGGTTCCTTCTCGGTGTCGGAATCAGTCATCGAAGTACGGCGGTGCTCCGTGGTCATGAGTACGCAAAACCCCTTGCAGCGATGAGGGCCTATCTGACAGCCATGGATGCGGCTCCGTTCGACGGTCATCCCCCGATCGCAGAACCGAAGAAAGTGGTTGCCGCACTTGGACCGAAGATGATTGCGCTGGCGGGCGATCTGGCCGATGGCGTGCACCCCTTTCTCTCGACGCCTGACCATACCGCTGCGGCGCGAGAGATCCTGGGGCCGGAGAAGCTCATTGCGGTCGAACAAGGAGTCGTGTTGGCGGACGATCCAGACATAGCGCGAGATGCGGCTCGGACGAACTTCGAACGCTTTCTCCGCTGGCCTAACTATCGCAACCATTTTCGGCGCATGGGGTTCGCCGATAAGGACTTATCCGAGGGTGGCAGTGATCTGCTCGTCGATGCTCTCTACGCCTGGGGTGATGTCGGCGCGATCAAGAAGCGAGTAGATGAGCACCTCGACGCCGGGGCGGATCATGTTTGTCTCCAGGTCGTCGCAGGTGATCTCGACGAGGACGCTGCTCTCCGGGAGTTGGCACCTGCGCTCCTGGTCTGACGTAGCTTGATGGCTTAGGTGGCGGCGATCGCTCTCCCGGCCAGGTATCCAAGACCGAGGGCGCTGAGCAGCCCATTGCCCGACATGTAGCCCTCGGCACCGTGACCCGAGATGCCGGCTGCGGCGCCGCCCGCCGCATACAACCCGGGAATCGGTCGGCCCTCACGCAGGACGGCCGCGTTGCCGTCGACCCGAAGCCCGCCCTGGGTGTGAAAGAGAGCGCCGGTGACCTTGACGAATGCAAACGGCGGCTCCAGGACGTGAGGCCAGAGAGTGCGGCCGAACGGATCGGCTGATTTGTCTCGAGCGTGCGACGCGGCTTCGTTTACCGTCTGTGTGAGGGTTCCGGCCGACACCCCGATCGCTTCGGCAAGGGCAGGCACGTCATCCGCCCACTTGACGCCTTTGGCTTCAAGCAAGTCCTGGTAGTCGGCGAACGGTGTTGCCTTTTCGTGAATCGTCTCGTCGAAGATCACCCAGGCTTCGCCTCCTGGCTGCTGCAGCACGGGAACGGCGTATTCGGAGTAGCCGGTCGATTCGTCTCCGAACCTTTGGCCCTCAGAGTTCACGAGGAACGCTCCGTTCATCACGCTGGTCCAGGTGAGCAGAACCCCGTGGGGCGTCGCCACAGAGGCATGGCCCTGGTAGGAGTCGAGGAATCCGGTGTCGGCGCCCAGCCGCTCGCCGAGTAGCAGAGCGTCCCCTTTGCTGCCGTCACCGCCGAAGTACAGGCCATCGGCTATCTCGGGGATATATTTTCGAACCAGATCCGGGTTTGCTCCATAGCCATTGGTCGCCAGGACCAGGGCCAGTGCGGTCAGTTCGTCGGTCTGGCCGTCGGGTCGCTCCGCTCGCACCCCAATCTCAGCGCCCTCTGTGAAATCGACGACCCGCAGCGGCGTGATAAGGGTGATTTCGGGTCGAGCCTGGGCCGCTTCAAGCAGGTGCCGGTGCAGTGTTCGCCCGGCCCGGTCGTGGACGCACAGGTGTCGTAGCCGACTGTGACCGGGGAACCAGACGTCGGTTACGAGTTCCAGCGGTACGTGGCAATCATCTGCCAGCCACTCGCCTAACTCCACCGATACGTTGGCAAGCGCGCGGGCAACCACGGGGTCGGCTTTACCCTTGGTCTTCTTCATCGTGTCTTCGTAGAGAAGGTCTGCCGAATCATCGATTCCGGCTGCCGTCTGCCATCGGCTTCCGGCCGAAGGGATCATCGAGGTCGACATCGAAGTGTTGTTGCCCGTTCGAAATGTCTCGCTCGCCTCGAGCAAAGCGACGCTCAAACCGGCGTCGGCCGACGAGAGGGCAGCCGCCAGCCCGGCCGCTCCGGCCCCCGCAACGATCACGTCTACGTCTCGGTCCACGGGCGCCACCCTATCCGGTAGGGTCACGCCATGCGCAAGGTTTTGGTGCTGGTCCCGTTTCCCATGACACCCGAACAGCTCGAACTTCGCCGGGCGCAGGCGGATGCGGCAGAGCTCCCGTCCGATATCGAGCTCCACTACCGACCCGTGAAGGCCGCACCGTCCTCATATGTGTCGCACCACGATTACGTTCTTGCCGACCTCTCGCTGTTGGAAGCCGGGCTCAATGCTCAGATGGACGGCTACGACGCAGTGTGTATCGATACGGTCAGCGATTCCGGGGTGGCGGCGTTGAGATCCATGCTTGACATCCCGGTGATTGCGGCCGGGCGCACGATGTTCCTGACGGCTCTCATGGTGGGTCGCAGATTCGGGATCGTCACCATGTGGGAAAACTGGTTTGGGCTCTATGAACGAACCTTGAAAGACCTCCAGCTCATGGATCGTCTTGCCGGAATGCGCGCCGCCGGTCTCAAACCGGACAACCGCAACCTGCTTGGCGGCAAAGAAGACGAAGTGTTGCCGCGCTTGTACGAGGCCTCAATGCTGCTGATTGAAGCCGACGGAGCCGATGTCATCTGCCTCGGATCAACCACGATGCACGAGGCGCACGCCTACCTGGCTGATCGTCTCCCGGTTCCTGTCCTCAATGGCGGCCCTCTGTCGTATCAGATTGCCGAGGCAATGACGGCCCTGGATCTGTCCCACAGCCGGCGGGCCTACCCCCGGCCGATGGTTGCCAAGCCGGACATGATCAAAGCAATGCTGCAGGCCGCTGCCGACCAACAGGCCGAACCGTGAGCCGGATCCTTGTGCTCGTGCCGTTCGCCCTCGACGAGGAATCGCTTGCCAACCGCCGTCAACAAACCAGCGAAGTCGCCCTGCGTCCCGGCGTGACTTTTGAATACCGGCCGGTTGCTGCCGGACCCACGGCCTTCATGAGCCCCCATGATTGGGTGTTGATGGATATCGCCCTGTTTGAAGCCGGGCTGTCTGCCCAGGACGACGGGTATGACGCGGTCGTGATCGACACGGTGAGCGATTCCGGAGCCGATGCCCTACGCTCGGTGCTCGACATTCCGGTGCTGGCCCCGGGTCGGGCTTCGCTGCTGTTTGCCCTCAGCCTCGGACGGAGGTTCGGCATCCTCGCCCAATGGAAGCCAGCTCTACCCCGGTATGGGAAGGTCCTGGACGAATGGGGTCTCCGGTACCACTGCGCCGGCGTCGACCACTTTGATACCCCGCCCGACTTTGCAGCTCTGCTAGGAGACAAGGCGGACGCAACGCTTCCCAAAATGGAGGCAGCGTGCCACCGTTTGGTGGAAGCCGGTTCTGACGTCATTTGCCTGGGTTCGACCACGATGCACCAGGCCCACCATTACCTCTCGGAACGGCTCGAGATACCCATCGTCAACCCTGGACCTCTCTCGTACAAGCTGATTGAGTCGTTCCTCGCACTGGGTATATCCCACAGCCGGGCCGCCTATCCAAAGCCAATGGTTGCCAAATCTGACATGATCCACGCCATGTTGTCTGCCGCCACGCACCTTGAATCCGATCGTGAATAGCGAACCATCTACCGACGCGGCGATCGAGCTGGTGACCAACTTTCTACGAATGGTCGAGGCTCGCAGCCTGGAGGAGGCCTCGAAGTACCTGGCTCCTGGCATCCACATCACCTTCCCGGGTGGGCGGACGTTCACCAATCTGGCAGAGCAGGTTGCATCGTCGGCCGGGCGGTTCCAGAACGTGCGAAAAGTGTTCGATCACTTCGATGTCTCGAAGTCGGACGGGTCGCAGGTTGTGTATTGCTTCGGCACGCTCGAGGGTCAGGGTCTCGACGGACAGCCTTTTGGCGGGGTTCGCTTCATCGACCGCTTTGTTGTGCGGGATGGTTTGATCACAGACCAGAAGGTCTGGAACGACATGGGCGAGCTCCTGAATCCCTAGACCAGATGTGTCCCGGCCGACTATCTGGCCGTCCAGCCACCGTCGACCACCAGCGTGTGGCCCGTGATGAAGGCTGCCTCGTCGGATGCCAGAAAGAGCACAGCGGGAGCGATTTCTTCGGGTTGAGCAACTCTGCCGAGCGGCACATTTCTCGCGAAATCCTCGACGGTTTCACCGGAGGATTCCATGCGTCTGTCCAGCCGGGGCGTCATGGTTGGGCCGGGTGCGACTGCATTGACCGTGATGGAGTGGGATGCCCAGTCGAGCGCAAGGCCTCGAGTCAGATTGATCACGCCGCCTTTCGCCGCGACGTATGCCGCAGAGTTTTCCATGCCCACCAGGCCGAGCTGCGATGCGACGTTGATGATCCTTCCACCTCCTCGAGGGATCATGATCGTGGCGGCTGCTTGCGAGCAGACGAACACGCCTGTGAGTGTCGTGGTCAGCGTCCTCTCCCAATCGTCTCTCGTGGTTTCGAGAGATGATCCGAAGCTGCTCCAGGCGGCATTGTTGACCAAAATGTCGACTCCGCCCAGCTCGGAGGCGATGTCGCCCAGGACTTCTCGGACCCGGGAAGGGTCGTCAACATCCAGGCCAAAGGCGTGCGCCGTATGACTCTCAGCCGTGATTGCGTCAGCGACATCTGTCGCATCAACCATGCGGTCGGGCAGATCGGTGACGGCCACATGGGCACCGGCCACGGCGAGTGTACGAGAGATGGCGGCACCGATTCCCTGAGCGGCGCCGGTGACAACGGCGACCTTTCCTTGCAGATTGAACACGGTGCCACGATGCCACATCGCAGATCGAGAGTCCAGGCGGGCCGGCTTGGGATCGGCTACCGTCCGGCGTCAGGTAGGAGGATCGCATGGCCGATCAACAGCGCGAGTGGGCAGTCGTGGCCGGAGCCACGGGAGCTGTCGGATCGGGCCTGGTAGCCCGACTGACTGCCATGGATCTGGGTGTTGTTGCGGTTGCTCGCACCGCGGGCCCACTCGACAGCATCGTCGCCCAACACGACAACATTGTTGCATGTGCTGCTGACATCACCACCGACGACGGCCGCGACCGTATTGCTTCGGCGATCCCGGGCGTGGTCCGAGCGGTTGTCAACTCGGCGGGTGCGCCGATGGGCGGAACCATCCTCGATGTGACACCGGAGGCAATCCGTGCCGCTATCGATATCAAGGTGATCGGGACACTCAATCTGGTGCGGGCGGTCGAAGAGCACGTGACCACCGACTCTCGCATTATTGCGATAGGCGGCAATCTCGGTCTCGATCCGATACCAGAGGCGGCCACTGCCGGGATCGGCAATGCCGCTCTCGGCAACGCGATTCGTCAGCTGAGCCGAGCGCTTGGTCACCGCGGAGTTACGTGTCACATCGTGGCACCCGGCCCGATCTGGACGGAGCGATTACAGAGCTTGCTCAAGGATGCGGCAAAGGTCCGGGGCGTTCCGGAGAGCCAAATAGCCGATGAGTTTCGGCAGCGATCACCAATTGGTCATCTGGTTACAGTCGAGGAAGTGGTGTGGGCGGTGGCGTCGCTGTTGGCGCCTGAGGCCAGAGCCCTCGCCGGTGGCACCCTGCTGCTCGACGCCGGTCAACGGACAGCCATCCCCTGATGTTGACGCCAATTCGGCCGGAAACGTAAGGTAGGCATATCGCATTGCGGTCGAGTGTCCACCATCCGGACATCGGCTTGTCGAGTGAGCTTGGAGTGCACGAATGAGTGAGGTGACCGCAACCGCGGAAGCAGCATCACCCGACGTGCGGAAATACATCGCCGGCTGCGTTGCCCGGGCCCGCATTGCTCAAACTGTCTCCGCCGGCTGGACGCAATCCCAGGTCGACGACGTGGTTTCGGCTGTTGCCTGGGCCGGATACCAGCAGCCGAATGCGGAGGCCCTCGCCCGTCGAGCCGTCGAAGACACCGGCATGGGGCGAGTCGAGGACAAAGTCAACAAGATCCGACGCAAGACCCTCGGAACCCTCAACGATCTTCACGATGCTCTGTCGGTTGGTGTGATGTCCGAAGACGTGGCAACCGGCATTGTCGAATATGCGAAGCCGGTCGGCGTCGTCGCGGCGCTGATTCCGTCCACCAACCCGGAAGCGACCCCAATCAACAACACGATGATGGCGCTCAAAGGCGCCAACTCCGTCATCCTGGCGCCCTCTCCGGGAGGGGCCAATACCTGTGCCCTGGCCGTCGAGTACATGCACAAAGAACTCGCCAAGACAGGAGCCCCGCTCGATCTGGTTCAGTTTCTACCCGAACCTTCCAAAGAGGTCTCGTTCGAGCTGATGCGTCAGTGCGACCTGTCGGTCGTGACGGGATCGCAGAAGAACGTTCAGGCGGCCTATTCGAGCGGCAAGCCCGCCATCGGCGTCGGGGTCGGTAACGCAGTCGTCGTGATTGATGCCACCGCCGATCTGTCGGATGCCGCAGCCAAGATCAAGGCTTCGAAAGTGTACGACTATGCCACAAGTTGTTCTTCAGAGAATGCGCTGGTCATCGACACGCGGATATATGACGCCATGTTGAAGGAGCTCGAGGCTCAGGGTGGCCGATTGTTGACAACAGACGAGGCCTCGTCGCTGCAACGGGTGATGTGGGTTGATGGTCGATTGAGTCGGGACGTGATTGCCCAGCCCCCGGACAAGCTTGCGGCGATGGCCGGGCTCGAAGCCGATATTTCGACCGAGTTCTTCATGGTCGAACAGGACGGAGCCGGGCCGGATGATCCCTTCTCGGGGGAGAAGCTGTCGGTGGTCCTGGCGATATATCGCTACTCAGGTTTCGATGAAGCTGTTACCTGGGTACGCAACATCCTCGAATATCAAGGGAAAGGCCATTCGTGTGGCATTCATACGAAGCGGGAGTCACGTGCTCGTCGGCTGGCGGCTGAAATCGACGTAGCCCGCGTCTTGATGAACCAGTCT
The DNA here is from genome assembly GCA_024638625.1 of Actinomycetes bacterium. Classification (GTDB taxonomy): domain Bacteria; phylum Actinomycetota; class Acidimicrobiia; order Spongiisociales; family SHLN01; genus JABDOU01. Next base: position 1,166 of record JAHEJY010000072.1, on the reverse strand, counting down.
CATTCTCGTGGCAACGGGGGCGATTTCAATAACGGTCTCAACTTCAGTCTTTCTATGGGGGGAGGAACCTGGGCCGGCAACAGTATTTCTGAGAACCTGTCATATCGGCACTTCCTCAACACCACCCGCCTGGCGCTCCCGATCGACGGCACGATTCCGACCGAAGAGGCCCTGTGGGGCTCGTACTGGGAGAGATACGGACGATGAGCAGGGTCGGGATATGCGGGGCCGGCCTCATGGGCACCGGTATCGCGCAAGTATTCGCCACGGCGGGCTATGACGTGGCCATATTTGACGTTGATCCCGGCGCCGCTCTCCGTGCCATCGACCATATCCGGGTGGACCTGAAGCGAGGAGTTGAGCTTGGCAAGGTAGAGCCCGAAGTCTCCGCCGCGATCCAGAGTCATTTGGGTGTCGTCGATGAAATGTCCGGTCTGGCCGGGGCTCAAGTCGTGGTTGAAGCGGTCGCCGAAGACCTGGCGGTGAAGGCCGGCGTTTTCACTGTGTTGGACCAGATTTGTCCTCCTCCGGCATTGCTTCTGTCGAACACGTCCACTCTGTCGCCTACCGAGGTCGCCCGGTCGCTTGCCCACCCCGAGCGATTCTGTGGCTTGCACTTCTTCAACCCGGCCCCGCGTATGCACCTGGTCGAGGTCCTGCCCGGGAAGCTCACCAGCTCCGAGACAATCACACGAGTTCGAGATATCGCTGATCGGATCGACAAGCAAGCTGTTGTCGCGAATGAGTCACCGGGAGGCATCGTCAGCCGACTCCAGCTGCTCGTCCGCAATGAAGCAATTCGCATGTTGTCAGAAGGCGTCGCCAGTGCCGAAGATATCGACACTGCCATGAAGCTCGGTTCGGGCTGGCCCATGGGCCCCATCGAGCTCAGTGATCTCGTTGGCCTCGATACCCATGTGAATAACTCCGACCTCTTGGCGGAAGCGTTGGCCGATGAGGCTTTCCGACCCGATCCCGTAGTGCGACAACTGGTCGATGAAGGACACCTTGGCCGCAAGACCGGACGCGGGTTCTACCGGTATGACCAATGATGAGCCATGAAACGGAGCAACCATGACAGACTCGAATCGCGAGATCGCCATCGTCGCAACGGCCCGTACTCCCATCGGAAAATTCGGGGGCGCGCTGGTCGGGAGCAACGCAGT
>JAHEJY010000210.1 GCA_024638625.1 Actinomycetes bacterium | reverse complement strand
ATGACCGGGAACGGCCCCTCGCCCTGATCTGGCGTGTAGAGCCAACCGCGAATGGTGTCACCCACGCTCGTGAATTCGATATCGCGCCTCATCGCTGCTCCCATCGGTGTTACCTGGTGGACTTTACCGCGACGCTTCGGCGGGTCTCTCCCCGCCCGTGAAAACCTTCTTGGGCTCTCCGGGAACCGGCTGACCAGTCCGCCACACGTAGCTGCGCTCGGGGTGGAATCGGTACGGTTGTGGTCAGTTGAAAGCCGACCCTACAATCGATTCCGGCTTCCGTCAGGTCGGATTGAAGCGCAGTTTGTTGAATGATGAGTTGAGGACGGTCCGATGAGTTCGGAAATACCCGAAGAACTGTACGACTACTCCAAGCGAGAGCCGCGGCGGCCCACGCCCACCGATCCGGAGGTCGACGGGTACCCGATCCCGATGGACGTGCGGCGGAGGTTGTACCAGCGCCAACAAGAGCTTCGCCAGTTCGAACAGAGGGCGTACGACCTGTTCATGCAGAACCTCGTCAAGGGCACCAGCCACCTTTCCCTGGGCATGGAAGCCGTTTCGGCCGGGTTCGCCGAGGCATTGCGCCCCGATGACTACACGTTCGCGACGTATCGAGGCCATGCCCACACACTCTCCAAAGGCGTCTCACCCGGAGGCGTTATGGCTGAGTTGCTCGGTCGCGAGAACGGGATCCTCCAGGGCAAGGGCGGTTCGATGCACCTCACCTCGGTTGAGCACAACATGATGGGCAGCTACGCGATCATCGGAGCACACCTCTGTATCGCCAACGGAACCGCCTGGTCGGCCCAGATGCGGGGCACCGACCAGGTCACCGTTGTCTTCTTCGGTGACGGCACCACCAATATCGGGGCCTTTCATGAGGCCCTCAATTTCGCCGCGATCTGGGACCTGCCGATCGTGTTCGTTTGCGAGAACAACCTCTACATGGAATACACCCCGATCGATTACATCACCGCAGTCGAGCATCCGGCGGCTGACCGGGCTTCTGCTTACGGCCTCGATCGGATTGTCGTCGACGGCAACGACGCCGACGCCGTGTATCAGGTAGCGACCGAAGTCGTCGGCAAGGCACGCCAGGGAGGCGGCCCGTCGATGGTGGAGGCCGTCACGTACCGGCACGGCGGGCACAGCCGGGCCGATCCAGGTAAGTACCGCCCGCCCGAGGAAATCGAGGCGTGGAAGAACCAGGATCCGATCCAGGTGTATCACAGCCGCCTGCTGCGTCTCGGCTTGCCCGAGCAGGATCTCATCGAGATCCAGCAGTCGGTTGCAACGATGGTCGACGAGGCCACCGAATTCGCCAAATCTGGCCAACCACCGTCGCCGGAACTCGCCATGACCGACCTCTGGGCAGATGGAGGCTCATCGTGGCGGAACTGACCTACCGCAACGCGGTCGCCTACGGCATCGCGCAGGAGATGCGCCGCGACCCGATGCTGGTGATGCTCGGTGAAGATATTGCCGGCGCCGGCGGTGTCTTCAAGACAACGGTCGGCCTCGTAGAGGAGTTCGGTCCATTGCGGGTGCGCGATACGCCGATTTCGGAGCAGGCCATCCTCGGAGCGGCCATGGGAGCGGCGATGACGGGCATACCTGTGATAGCCGAGATCATGTTCTCTGATTTTCTGGCCGTGTGCTTCGACATCCTCGCCAACGAGATGGCCAAGAGTCGCTATATGACCGGTGGCCAGATGACGGTGCCCGTTGTGGTACGAACGGCCAACGGCGCCGGCTCCCGCTTCGGTGCCCAACACAGCCAGAGTGTCGAGAACTGGTGCATGATGATTCCCGGCCTCAAAGTGGTCGCTCCCTCGACCCCGGCTGATGTGGTGGGTCTCATGGCAGCTGCCATTCGGGACCCGGACCCGGTGGTGTTCTTCGAACACAAATCTCTCCTGGCTTCGAAGGGTGAGGTGCCCGACGGTGAGATCATCGATGAGCTCGGCACGGCCAAGATCCTTCGCGAGGGGACTGATTGCACCATCGCCGCACTCGCCTACATGGTGCCGCGGGCTCTCGAGGCAGCCGAGCACCTGGCTGGCGACGGGATATCGGCCGAGGTGATCGATCTCCGCTCCCTCGTTCCGCTCGACACCAAAGCGATTCTCGGCTCGGTCGAAAAGACCGGCCGCCTGTACACGGTCGAAGAGAACCCGCGTTTGTGCGGTTGGGGGGCCGAGATCGCGTCGATTGTTGCGGATGAGGGTTTCTGGAACCTCGACGGACCAGTGGTGCGCATCACCACGCCGCACATTCCGATTCCTTCGGCAGATGTCTTGGAGGATCTCACTATCCCCTCGACACAGCGCATCTACGACACGATCAAGACAACGTTGAATTGATCTGGCCAAGCGCTGTCGGCTAGGTGACGAGCAGCTTTTCGACCCGGCGGCCGGCCATGATGAGACCGGCTATCAGCATCGCCAAGAGAAAAGCGATGTGACCCAGCATCGACCAATCGATCACGCCCAGGACCAAGCCTCGCAGCAGATCTACCGATTGGTACAGCGGTGAGAAACGGGCCACGATCTGCAACCAATCCGGGTAGATCTCCAGTGGATAGAAGGTTGCGGAGAAGAGAAACATCGGGAGGGTCACTACGAAGATCAGGTCAAAGTCCTGCCAGGACCGCATGTACGTTGTGGCGGCCATCCCTACGGCGCCGAACGCGAAGCCTGTGAGCATCGCGGCCGGTACCGCAAGCAGGCCCCAGGGACTCAGGATCAGGCCCATCGCCCACATGACCACGACGAACGATGTCGCGTAAAGCGCCCCTCGCATCTGCGACCAGGTGATCTCGCCGATGGCAATATCGCGCGGAGTCAACGGGGTGGCGAGAATCCCTTCGTAGGTCCGCATGTACTTGAGTTTGAAGAAGATGCCGAACGATTCGAAAACCGGCCCGTTCATGGCCGATGCTGCAAGCAACGCAGGCGCCGCAAAAGCTGCGTACGAAACAACCTGGCCGTTGGCCAGCGTGATATCTCCCACCAGGGCTCCAAATCCAACCGTGATCGAGAAGAGATAGAAGACCGGCTCGAAGAACCCTGAGACCAACGCTCCCCACAGGTGGCGATACACCAGGAGATTCCGTTCGACGATACGACCGGACCGGCCGAAATTGAATCGACGCGGGAAGACGCGTAGTTCAGTCGTGGTCATGAAATCAACCGGATCTTCATCTTGCGAGTCGCGACC
>JAHEJY010000209.1 GCA_024638625.1 Actinomycetes bacterium | reverse complement strand
GGAAGCATCGCGCTCACGATCATCGTCTCGTTGATTGTGAGCCGTTTCGGTTCCCGTCCCGGCGGACCTCAGGCATAGCGGTTATAACCCTCTCCGCGAAGGAACCCGATCAGCGTCATGCCGAGTTCCCGCGCCAGCTCGACTGCAAGCGAAGAAGGCGCGGAGACGCCACAAACGACGGGGATCCCGGCTACAGCGGCTTTCTGCGTGATCTCGAAAGAAACCCGGCCCGAAACCATGAGGATCAGATCCGACAGTGGCCAGCGGGTGCGGGCCAGAGAGCCGATGGCCTTGTCAACCGCATTGTGGCGGCCCACGTCTTCCCGGGTGATGAGATGCGTGCCATCGGCTTCGAACAACGCCGCCGCGTGTAAACCGCCGGTGGCTTCGAACGTCTCCTGCGACGGCCTCATCTTCTCTGGCAAACCGACGATTATCCCGGGATGGAGAGAAGCCATGGGGGCCAGCGGGCGGGCAGTGAGCCGGACGGCGTCGATCGAGGCTTTGCCGCAGACACCGCAAGATGACGAGGCGTATTGGTTGCGGCGGAATTGCTCGGGGTCGACCACCACTCCATCCGCAAATGCGATCTCGTAGCGGTCCCCCTGGTCATCGCCTTCGATGGGACGGATCGAGGCGACCTCATGAGGGTGGATGGCAATTGCCTCTGTCAATGCAAAACCGAGACCCAACTCCTCATCGTTGCCGGGCGTGCGCATGAGCACGGCGATCGGGACGTCGGCGATCCGGAACTCGATGGGCGATTCTCTGACGACGTAGTCGGTGACGAGCTCTTCGGTTCCCGCCCGCACCCGGGTGATGTCAACCGGTATGGAACCGTCAGTCATCGACCGACTGTATGTGCTCCCACCCGAACCGGCCTTTGATGCACAGATGGCCCGACGTAACGGAATGATCCTCAGGCGAAGTCGCCTTGACGACCCGGTTGTCCTGTACATGAAGCTCCAGATTGCAGCCGACCCCGCAAAAGGAACACACGGTACGGGTGACGGTCTGTTCAGCCTCTTTCCAGGTTCCAGCCTGACGCATCGTCCATTCGGTCATCGGCATGAGAGCACCCGTGGGACAAACCCCGATGCAGTTGCCGCAGAATACGCAGGCCGAATCCCCGAGCTCCACGGCAAACTCGGTTGAAATGCGGGCCTCGAAACCACGGCCGGCCACTGCGATGGCGAAGGTGTTTTGCGCATCCACGCCGCAGGCTTCAACGCATTTGTAACAGAGAATGCACTTCGCGTAGTCGCGCATATAGAGCGCGTTGTCGATTCGAGGAGGTTCCATCGCAGTGGCGGCAGTTGCACCATCGACCTCGTGGTGGTGACCTGGCTGGGCCTGATCTCGTTCACCGGCGTCGGCTGGCTCACCCGCGGGTCCAAACCGACCGGCGTCGGCACCGTACCGATCGACCCAACCCTCCATGGCTGCCAGGTCCAGATTGACGGACGACCCAAGCAGCTCCAGCACGAGCTGCCGACTCTTGCGAACCCGTTGCGAATCGGTCGAGACCTCCATTCCGGCCTCGACCTTGCGCGAGCAGGCCGGCACGAGTGTGCGGCTCCCCTCAACCTCGACAACACAAACCCGACACGCGTTCACGGGGGTCAGCGTGTCACCAAAGCACAACGTGGGGGTATCGACCCCGGCTTGACGGCAGGCGTCGAGCAACGTTGACCCTTCCGTGACCAGGGTCGATGAGCCGTCGATCGATACCTCGACCTTGCGAGCCGGCGGTTCGATTTTGGTCCAGGTGCTCGTATCAAAAGTCGTCATGTTTCCAAGACTCCCAGCTCAAAAGCCGACTGCACGGCTTCAGCCGCTAGTTGCCCGAGTCCGCATATGGATGCGTCGCGCAGGACCATCGCCAGATCGGCGAGCACAGCCCCTTCGTCAGATCCGGTCTCCATCCGCGCCAGCGCCTCTTCTTGCCGCACAGTGCCGACCCGACAGGGAACACACTGGCCGCAGCTCTCATCCCGAAAAAAGGCTGCAACCCGACGAACGGCGGCCCCCATGTCGGCGTCACGGTTGAAGACCATGATCGCGCCCGAACCGAGGGTACCCCCGACTTCTCGCAGATGTTCGAAGGTGAGCGGAACGTCGAGACGATCAATCGGTAAGAAGCGTCCGGCTGCACCACCCATCAGAATCGCCTGCAGATCGCCGCGAACCCCACCCGCCAGGGCAAGCAATTCCCGCATCGTAGTACCGAAGGCAACCTCGTAGACACCCGGGGTCTCGATCGCACCTGCCAGGCAAAATAGCTTGGTGCCGCTCGAACCGTCGGTTCCGGAAGCGGCAAAACCGGGACCGCCTCCGGTGAGGATCAGCGGCACGTTGGCGAGCGTTTCGACGTTGTTGACAACCGTCGGTTCTCCGAACAATCCGACATCGGTGGGAAACGGAGGCTTGGTGCGCGGCTCGCCTCGATAGCCTTCAATCGAATTGAACAATGCTGTTTCTTCACCGCAGATATACGCGCCGGCGCCGCGCCGGATCTCGATTTCGAATGCGAAGCCGGCGCCCAACACATCGGGACCCAGCAGACCTTTCGCCCCCGCTTTTTCAATTGCATTCGCCAGGAGCTGCTCCGCAACGGGGTATTCGCCCCGGATGTAGAGGTAACCCTTTTCGGCGCCGACCGCGAAGCCGGCAATCGTCATCGCTTCGATGACGACGTAGGGGTCGCCTTCCATGAGTACTCGGTCCTTGAACGTGCCGGTTTCGGATTCGTCTGCGTTGCAAACGATGTATTTCGTCCGGCTCGGGTTCGACGCCACTCCCTGCCATTTGACGCCGGCAGGGAACGCGGCGCCGCCGCGACCGCGGATCCCGGCATCTTTCATTTCACGCAGCACCGCAGCCGGGCCCATATGGACCGCGGCTCGCAAAGCTGCATAGCCCCCGTGGAATCGGTAGTCCTCCAGATCCCACGGATCGACTACCCCGACCCTGCGCAATAAATGCAACCCGTCGCGGCCGGCCTGCGGGGCGCCCAATGAGGGAGCACCCGGGGAAACCTCGCCGGACAACGCCGCGACGACGTCGGCCGCCGGGCTGGGAGCGATTACCCGATTCGGGGCGCCGACCGACTGGATGAAGGCAGCTGAACCCTTTTCGCATTGTCCGAGGCAGGGGCTGGTCAGCCACATCGAATCGCCATCGGAGTTTCCCGGGCCGCCGACGGTGGATTCGAGCTCTGCGATCACCTC
>JAHEJY010000208.1 GCA_024638625.1 Actinomycetes bacterium | reverse complement strand
CCAGATGGCGAAACAGAAGTTTGAGCGCACGAAGCCGCATGTGAATGTGGGGACGATGGGTCATATTGATCATGGGAAGACGACGTTGACGGCGGCGATTACGAAGGTGTTGTCGTCGCGTGTGGAGGGGAATGCTGAGACGGCGTTTGACATGATTGATAAGGCGCCGGAGGAGCGTGAGCGGGGGATTACGATCAATGTGTCGCATGTGGAGTATGAGACGGCGAATCGTCATTATGCGCATGTGGATATGCCGGGGCATGCTGATTACATCAAGAACATGATTACGGGTGCTGCGCAGGTGGATGGGGCGATTTTGGTGGTGTCGGCTGCGGATGGTCCGATGCCGCAGACGCGTGAGCATGTGTTGTTGGCCCGTCAGGTGGGTGTGCCGGCGATTGTGGTGGCGTTGAACAAGGCGGACATGGTTGATGATGAGGAGTTGTTGGAGTTGGTGGAGTTGGAGGCTCGTGAGTTGTTGACCGAGTATGAGTTTCCTGGTGATGAGGTGCCGGTGGTGCATGTGTCGGCGTTGAAGGCGTTGGAGGGTGATGCGGCTGAGGCGGAGAAGGTGATGGAGTTGATGGATGCGGTGGATTCGTATATTCCGGAGCCTGTGCGGGAGTTGGATAAGCCGTTTTTGATGCCGATTGAGGATGTGTTTTCGATTACGGGTCGTGGGACGGTGGTGACGGGCAAGGTTGAGCAGGGTGTTGTGCATACTGGTGATGCGTTGGAGATCATTGGGATCAGGGATACGCAGAAGACGACGTGTACGGGTGTGGAGATGTTTCGTAAGTTGTTGGATCAGGGGCAGGCGGGGGACAATATTGGTGCGTTGTTGAGGGGGATCGAGAAGGATGAGGTGCAGCGGGGTCAGGTGTTGGCCGCACCTGGTTCGATTACGCCTCATACCGAGTTCGAGGCGCAGGTGTATGTGTTGACCAAGGAGGAGGGGGGCCGGCACAAACCGTTTTTTGCGAATTATCGGCCCCAGTTCTATTTCCGGACCACCGATATCACCGGGGCGGTGACGTTGCCGGCTGGTACGGAGATGTGTATGCCCGGTGACAACACCGAGATGACGGTGGAGTTGATCAACCCGATCGCGATGGATGAGGGTCTACGGTTCGCGATCCGCGAAGGTGGCCGCACCGTCGGCGCCGGCCGAGTCACCAAAATCCTCAACTGATGGCCGCATCACAGAAAATCCGAATCCGGCTGAAGGCCTACGACCATCAGGTGATCGATCAGAGCACCAAGAAGATCGTCGAAACCGTCGCACGCACCAACGCAGCGTTCCGAGGCCCGATTCCGCTTCCAACCGAAAAGCACCGCTTCTGCGTGATTCGCTCACCGCACAAGTACAAGGATTCCCGTGAGCATTTCGAGATGCGCATCCACAAGCGCTTGATCGACATCCTCGAACCCAATCCGAAAACGGTCGACTCGCTCCAGCGCCTCGAGTTGCCTGCAGGCGTCGACATCGAAATCAAGATCCAGCAGGTCTGAGCTCTTCACGATCGGGGAGAGAAACTTGCGAACCGGTGCCTGGGGCACCGGTTCGTTCGTGTTCGACGAGGAACCCGACGCCGACCGGTAGGTTGAGGGGATGGAACGTACCGACCCCGATCACGTAGGCGACGAACGGACCCTTCTCAACCAGTTCCTCGATTTCCATCGGGCGACGATCCTCAACAAGACCCACGGGCTCGCTCACGCCGATTTCGGCCACTGTCTGTCGCCGTCGACCATGTCGATCGGAGGAATGCTCAAACACCTCACGCTGGTGGAGGACTACTGGTTCGATCACACGTTCATGGGCAACGCCGAACGCGAACCGTGGTCGAGCATTGATTGGGACGTGGATCCGGACTGGGAATGGCGAAGCGCCATCGACGACGATCCTGCCGACCTCCTCACCGCCTACGCCGCAGCATGCGAGAGGAGCCGGGCGATCGTGGCTTCAGCCGCCGGTTTCGATGACCTGTCGGCGGAGACGAACAAGGACGGTGAGCGGTGGTCGCTGCGATGGATCATGCTCCACATGCTCGAAGAGACCGCCCGCCACGTCGGCCACATCGACCTCATTCGCCAGTCGATCGACGGAACGGTCGGCGAGTAGAACCGTGGTGATGTGGTGACATCTGTGAAAGAATCCCAATCCATGGGTATCGAGCAGGATCTTCTCGGCCTCCGCCGTGCGGCCGGGGCGGCGATCGTGATGACCTATCGCGGCGATTGGTGACCGTACTGCTGTGCCCAGCTCGTGCGGCTGGGGCTCAACTACGACCGCATTCACGACGCCGGTGGTGAGCTGATCGCGATCAGCGTCGATGACGAGGTACGCCAGGCGGGGATGGCACAACGGTGGGGTTTCTCCCACACCCGGTTCGTCTCCGACCCCGCCGGTTCGACATACCTCGATCGGCTGGGGCTGTTCGACCCCGTCGAACGGGGCGGTATCGCGGTTCCCGGGATGCTGATCATCACGCCCGAGGGACGGGTGTCGTACCGTTTCCAAGGTCGGGATTTTGCCGACCGGACCAACGATCCGGCCCTCTTCGAAGCGCTCGAATCCCTGTCGCTGCCGTCGGTCTCGCCCGAGGCGTGGGACACCGACGTCGTGGTTCCCGCCGACCTGATGGGATTCTTCCCACCCCGCAATCTCGAGCCCTACTTCCGAGGCAACTACTTCGGCGCAACCGCCATCTACCGGCGAGCCAAGGCAGCCGACGACGCAACGGGACGTCGGCTGGCCAATGAGCACCGCTTCATGTCCAAGGACACATTCGAGGCGTGGGACGGCTGGAAGCACAACGTCCCTGCGGCACACCGTTGACCCGTCCCCGTGGCCGCAAGAGTGACGAACACCCGTTGCTAAGGGTTTTCCTCGACGCCGCTGCAGGACGTTTCCCCCCGGTCGATGGTGCGGTCACCTACTTCCCACCCGTCGGTCATGACCTCGAAGCGGTCGTGTGTTTCACCGGCCATGCCTTCATCTGCTCCCGGCTGAGCGAGGACGAACTCTCTACCGCCGCCCCGGATGGGTTCGGGGCCGCCCACGACCCCGAAGTCCTCACCGAGATGACCGGCACCGATGGCACCTGCGGGGTGATCGACTGCACCCTTGTCGGTCGGGGTGTGGGTGGGGGATCGAGCTTGCCGGAACGGGAGGATCTCGACGCTCACCACCGGGTCGAGTACGCACAAGCGCTCCGATCCGGTGTTCGCGTT
>JAHEJY010000207.1 GCA_024638625.1 Actinomycetes bacterium | reverse complement strand
ATCGTGGCCGGCAGGGCCTCGCGGTTGCCGCCGATCATCGTCAATGCGATGAGGTAGTCGTTCCAGGTCCACAGGAACTGGAAGATGGCGAAAGCAGCGAGCACTGGCACCGAGAGGGGCAGCACCAGACGCCAGAAGACCTTGAAGTGATCGGCGCCATCGATGGCCGCGGACTCGAACAGGTCCTTGGGTAGCCCGGCGATGTAGTTGTGCAACAGGAAGATCGCAAATGGCATCGCAAAGCCGGTGTGCGTGAGCCACACCGAGGGTATCTGCCCTGACAAGTCCAAGTCTGGAAACAACGTGATCGTTCGCTCGACGATGGGAATCGTCCAGCGCACCCCCGTCGAGTACGCCGACAGCAACGGGATCAGCGACACCTGCGTCGGGACGGCGAGCAACGCCACCGTCCCGATGAAGAGCCATTCCCGGCCACGAAAATCGATCCAGGCGAATGCATACGCGGCGAACGCCGCAATCGCGATGGGGATGATCGTGGCAACGATCGCAATGGAGGCGGAGTTGAGCAGAGCGTTGCCCAGGCCTGCGCCCACCTCGGGGAACAAGACGTCCTGATAGTTGTCCAGGGTCGGGAAGGTCTCGTCGGAAAACGCGTTCCAGAATCCACTGCCGCGCTGGGCATCCCGGGTCCGCAACGAGTTGACGAACAGGCTGAAGGTGGGGACGGTCCAGAGGATCACGAGGATCCACAGGAACCAGGTCGGGATCGACCGGAGAAAGCCATAGATCCTGTTGCCCAAGGGTCGCGGTTCTGCGCTACGAGACCTCGTGGCCGTAGCCCTTTCTGACGTAGCGGTCATCCCAACCTCTCACTCTGCATTCTGCGGATATTGATATACATGACCGGAAGCACGGCGATGAACAGGAGGACCGCCACTGCCGACCCGAGCCCGAAGTTGAGCTGGGTGAAGGCCCGCTCCCACATCTCATTTGCGAGCACCTGCGTGTCGAAGTTTCCGTTGGTCATGACCTTTGGGATGTCGAACACCTTGAGCACGGTGACGACGAGCGTCGTGACCACCACACCGATGGTGGGGTAGATCTGGGGGATGGTGACCCGCCAGAAGGTCTGCGTTTCGGTGGCGCCGTCGATCCGGGAGGCCTCGAGCAGATCCTCCGGTACCGCCTTGATGGCGGCGGAGAAGATGACCATGGCGAATCCCGTCTGGATCCAGATGAAGACCACCATCATCCAGAAGTTGTTCCAGGGTGTCTCCTGGATGAACAAGACGGGATCGGCAACCAGCTCGCCTGTCAATTCGCTAATGGCAACACCGCCGATACCGGGCCCAACGACCCGATAGATGAAGTAGCCGAGACCGGCCGCGATGGCGAGCGAGCCGGCCACGATGGCATTGGCCTCCGCCTGCCATCCCCGCCAGGCCAGGTAGACCACGCCGGCGACAACGACCCCGAGGATCGCCGCAATCACCGTGCTGGCGGTAGTCGAGTCGCTCCAAAACCCAAGCTGCACCCACAGCGTGTTGAACACGCCGGATTGCGGATCCGTTGGTGGTCGGGCGACGTAGATGAGCCGCCAGATCACCGCCGCGCCAACGAAGCTGATCGCCATGGGAAGGAAGATCAGCGACTTGGCGATGTTCTCCCCCTTGGATCGGTCGGCAAGAACCGCCACTGCCAGGCCCAACGACACGGCGAAGACAATGACAGAGAAGATCCACCACAGGTTGTTGGGGATCGTGCCGCGAATCGACGTGAACAGCGCAAAGCCGAAGAGGATCACACCAAATGCCAGCATGGTCAGGCTGGGACCGCCGGCCGCGAAGTTGCCTCCTAGCCGTCGTCCGGCAATCCGTCCGGTGACGAACCCTGCGCCGAGGAGAACGACGGCCAGCCAGAACATGTTGCTGCTGAAGATCTCTCCGAAACCACTGAAGTCGATGATGCCGGGGTCGGTCAGGATCTCGCCGTAGTTCGTGAGGCCCGTCCATTGCAGATCTCTCGGGTTGCCTGTCAGCAGACTCAGCCAGATCGTGCGGACCAGAGGAAAGAGCAGCGCCGACGCCACGAACACCAGCGCCGGCCCGGCGAAGATGTACTTCCTGCTGGCCACTGCCATGTTGCCACGCGCTATTCGGTTCGGAAACGGCCGCCGACCGACGAATGCCCCGGCCAACGTGCCGAGTACCAAGGCGACGACGATGACCTCTGCCCGTGAGCCGTCGAAGTCGGCTGCGAGCCAGGCGCCGAACAACCAGCCGATGGCACCCCCCGCGAGCAGGCTTCGGAGTCGGTCTATTTGCCCGCCGCTGACCGTGGAAACGGCGAAGCCGAGGCCGGTCCCGACTGCCAGCCAGATGATGGCAGCGAGCGGATCGATGGACGGCAGTATGGACGCGGTGGCGCGCATCCCAAGGACGAGTCCGAGGGCGGCCCCGCCGGCGATGCCGCTGGCAAGGCGACGCATCGGGTCTTCAAAGAGACCGAGGGCATATCCGGTGGCGGCCCCGACGGCGATTGCGATGAGCCAGACGACCACAGGCGAGACGACGAGGCGATTCCCCCACACCAACCCGAACACCCCGGCCGACACGAGCCCGCCGGCGACGGCGTTGAACAAGGCGTATCGGTCCTCGGTGAGGTCATACAGTTTGTTGATTCCGACGAAGACGACCGCGCTGCCTCCCACGGCCGCGACGATGCCCAGAATCGTAATCACGAGTCGGTTCATGATCCTCCCTGTCACTTCTAGGTCCGGCCAACCTAGACGAAACCGGCCCGCGATGCGGGCCGGTCTCGTCAATTGCTTTGAGTGTTTTTCGGATCAGGCTTACGGCCAGGTTGCGTCGATGGCCGTGAAGGCATCTTCGACCGACTTGTCGCCGTTCACTGCGCTGGTCCCTTCGGTCCAGAACGAACCGGCACCAACCGCCGCCGGCATGAGGTCGGAACCGTCGAACCGGGCCGGATCGGCGCTGGCGAGGATCTCGATGAACCCTCCCTCGAGCTCGTTCCACAGGCTCAGGTCGACGTTCAGGTTGGCCGTCAGGAAGCCGGCACCGTCTGCGCCGGCGGCCTCTGTCTGGGCCTTCTGGCGCTCTTCGGCGTACCTCGCCGAGCCCAAGTACTCCATCACAGCCCACACCTCGGGGGCATCGCGGAAGGCCGCTGCCGAGTTGCCGGCCGTCAGCACCGGAGCCGAGTTGGTGTCGACGTTCGGGAAGTAGAACGTGTCGATATCGCCGTCTTCACCGAAGGTCGTGCCGTCGGGCAGGA
>JAHEJY010000206.1 GCA_024638625.1 Actinomycetes bacterium | reverse complement strand
CTCCTCAGGAGCCGTGTGACGTCTCTCCGGATACGAGATACGTCCACCCTCGAAATCGAGGTCGAATAGCGAGAGCGGAGGAACCGCCAGGCCGTCTCGATGGCGCCACAGGCCGCTGTGTGGATCGAAATCGTAGAACGGCAGGAGCGTCCACCCGCGGTCGGCAATCATCTCGACCGCCGTCACGATGAATTCGAACACGGCTTCAGAAATGAAGTAGTTGAAATTGACCCGAACCCACCCGGGCTTGATGCCCTCGCACCCGTGCATCACTTCATCCTCGAAACGGTGGGACGTCTCGGAGTCGATGCCGAGAAGGTCGTGGCCGTACGGTCCAGCGCAAGAACACCCGCCCCGGGCCTGGATGCCAAAAACGTCATTGAGAAGAGCAACGACATAATTGTGGTGAAGAGACCGGTCGCGAAACTTGACGATGAAGGAAACGATCGACAACCGGTCGGCGCGTGGATTGCCCAGGACCTGAAGACCTGGATGATCGAGCCATCGATCGATCGCTCGACGGATGAAATCATCCTCCCGGGCCCGGATGGTTTCTGCTCCAACCCGCTCCTTCAGGAGAAACACGAGCCCGGCCCGGATCGATTCGACAATTGCCGGAGTTCCACCCTCTTCACGGTGCTCGATATCGGCCAGGTAGTGGTGGTCTTCCGTGCTCACATACGCCACGGTGCCACCACCGACCACGGCGGGCACCGAGTTGGTGAAGAGCTCTTTGCGGGCCACCAGCACGCCCGGCGTGCCGGGACCTCCGATCAGCTTGTGGGGCGAAAAGAAGATGGCGTCTTTGTAGGACGTCCCGTCATGCTCTCCTTCCATGTCGATCGCCACGTACGGTGACGATGCCGCAAAGTCCCAGAACGACAGGGCGCCGTACTCATGGAGGAGGCGGGCTATCGCATGCGTGTTGGAGATGATGCCGGTCACATTCGAGGCCGCGGAGAAGCTGCCGATCTTGAGTGACCGGTCTCGATGCGTTTCCAGCTCGCTGCGAAGGTGGCCCAGGTCGATGTGTCCGTCGTAATCCTCCCGGATACGGATGACATCGGCTATCGATTCTCGCCACGGCAGCTCATTGCTGTGGTGCTCGTATGGACCGATGAAGACAATCGGTCTGTCCGATCGCGCAATCTGGCTGCTGAACTGATAGCGATCGTCGAGATCACGGGGAATGCGAAGATTGAGAACGGCGACGAGACGATCAATCGCTCCCGTGGCACCGGAGCCGCAAAAGACCACGGCGTGATCGCTGCCGGCACCGACACATGAGCGAATGATTTCGCGAGCGTCCTCGCGGTAGCGGGTCGTCTGACGACCGGTGCCGGAGGATTCGGTGTGGGTATTGGCGTATAGCGGCAGAACCGCGTCCCGTATGAAGTCCTCGATGAACGTCAGTGAGCGTCCCGACGCCGTGTAGTCGGCGTATGTGACGCGCCGGATCCCGTAGGGGCCTGCGACGGCTTCATCTTCGCCAATTACGGACGAACGGACCAAATCGATCAAGTCCGACGTAGCAGTGTGATCGCGCGGCAACGCGGCGTCGAGTGACATAAGCCATATCAGATTACCGAGATTCGGCCTTGCCCGACTTACCTCACGGGCTATTCGACGGCTGGTCGCATCGACTCGCCGTCGATATTGACTGTCAACTCCTGGGCCGCCAAACGCAGCGCATCCTCAACGGCGGCAGGATTCATGCCGGATGCGAATACAAATCCAAGGTAGCGGTCACCTTCCGGGAGGGGAGTCACCGACCGACCCCGTGGGACGGTTATCTCAACACCGTCGATGCCCTCTATCTGCAGAGCTTCGGAGATTCCCTCGACCTCTGACAGAACACCGGCCGCTGGAATCGGCAGCATCAGAACTCCCGATGCCGGGCGAGCGGGGCTGTGGTCAGCCGTCCCGAGGCCGAGCGCAGCTTTGAGCACCAGCGCCTCGAGAGATTCACCCAGCAGGCCAAACGACAGTGCCCGGCCGCATAATCCACCGATGGTCCGACCAGCGACCTCGACGAGGTGGGGACCATGCTCGGTCAGCCTCACTTCGGCGTGGACCGGACCGGTTACGAGCCCGAGCGCCGACACCGCATCCTGTACCACATCCACGGCCTCCCTGACTGCTTCACCGGGATGTCTGCTCGGTGTTACGAACAGCGTTTCCTCAAAATAGGGGCCGTCGAGCGAAACAGGCTTGTCGATCACCGCGAGGACCTCGATCTGGCCCCGGTCGACCAAACCCTCGATGGCGATTTCGTCGCCGCTGATGAAGCTCTCGACCAACAGTTCGCCGGCCGCATTCTCGCCGGCTGCCGAGAGAATGGCGCGTATGCGGCTTTCCGCAATGAGGGCTGCCCCGGAATTGTCGGCTCTGATGACTCCTCTGCTCGCCGATAGCGTTCTGGGTTTGATTACGACCGGAAACCCGATGCTTGCCGCAACTTCGGGTACGTCGCCGACGCCGGCCAATCGAAAGTCCGGCTGACGAACGCCCGCCTTGTGCAGTAATGCACGCATGAGGCCTTTGTCCCGGGTGGCGGCCACTGCCCCGGCTGGATTGTGTGCGAGGTTCAGGAGACGGCTGGCCGCTGCGGCAACCAGGACTCCCTGATCATCTATGGCTATCACTACGTCCGGCGAAGGTTCAACGGCGGCAATCGTCCTGGCGGCGGCGTCTGTGTCCGCCAGGTCGACCTCGATCTGATTGGCGCCGGCGATTGGTGTCAGGGCGTCGGAGGCCAGGATGTAGTCGAGTCTGAGCAGTTCCGCAGCTGCAAGAAAATCTCGTGTGCGATAGCTTTCTCCTGAGGACACGATGACTGCGCGTTTCACGCGGTCATACTGGTCGAAAGGGTCCGGTTGCGTATAGGAAGGTCTATCGCCTTTTCGTACCATGGCCTACCATGGCTTCGATGGATAGCGTTATCACCGTTGAGCCGAAAGCTCTGGACAAGTTGCTCTCGATCCGCTCTGCAGAGCCGGATGCCGAAGACCTCGGTATCGTTCTTTCGATAACCGGCGTCAATGGAGCGGCGTTCACCTACGAGATGGCATTGATGCTGGTTGCGAATGCGGCCCCTGACGACCACGTCGAGACGCATGGGACCTTGCCCGTGATCATTCCAAAGGCCGACATGGAGCACCTGCGAGGCTCCGTGATGGCCATGTCGCGCGACCTCTTGCGACCTGGCCTGCAGCTCAACAATCCAAACTCTCCAAGCCCGGACATTCTCGGAAGCAATGCCACCCTCGACCTGTCTGGCGA
>JAHEJY010000006.1:40373-45275 GCA_024638625.1 Actinomycetes bacterium | reverse complement strand
GCCCACACACTCGCCCACTGGATGGCCAGGTTGCCGACTCGTAGACTCGATGTGGCGGGGAACGGCGTCGGCATCGCCTTCTGTTGGGGATTCCAGAGCGCCTGCACGAGGGTACTGATCACCAACTCGAGGCCAAGCGTTACCAGGACCACCGCAAATATCGGTTGGCCAACGAGTTTCCGCAGAGCCGTTCGCTCGATCACCATTCCTAAGAGCGCCACAAACACAACCGCCAGCAACAACGCCAGAGGGAACCGAAAGTTGATGTGCAGACCGGTCCACCAGTCCAACCACGACGGGAATGGCAACAGTTCGCCGAGTCCGCTGATGGGCCAGACGCGCGGCACTTGGCCTGATACCAGGGTGAACGTCAGGTAGGTACCCGCCAGCATCAACGCACCATGTGCGAAGTTGAGGACCCCAGTGGCTTTGTAGATGATCACGAAACCCAGCGCAATCAACGCATAGACGGCCCCCAAGGCCAATCCCTGCAACGTCAGCTGCAGTAATTCCTCGAAGGGTGACAACTGGGCGACCTGGGCGAACATCATGTCATGATCCGTAGATGTCCACGATCAAGTCAGAGAACATATCCTCGATCTTGTTGCGCTTGACTTTTTGGGTAGCAGTGAGTTCTCCATCCTCATGATCGAGTTCCTTGGGCATTAGTCGAAATTCGCGTACCTGCTCAACCCTGGCGAAGGCTTCGTTTGCGCGATCGACCTCCTTTTGGATGAGATCTCGAACCTCTGTCTTTTCCGTCAAATCCCGGAACGTCGTGAAGGGAATGTTCTTGCGCAAAGCCCAATTGGAGACCGTATCCAGCTCCATGCCGATGAGCGCCGAAACGAACTTTCTACGGTCACCAATCACGATTGCCTCTTTGATGAACGGGGACACCTTGAGCTTGTTCTCGATCTCAGAGGGTGACAGGTTCTTGCCCCCCGCCGTGACAATGATGTCCTTCTTTCGGTCGACGATCTTGAGGTGATCGCCATCCCACTCCCCTACGTCGCCAGTATGCAGCCAACCATCATGGGTGAGTGTCTCGGCAGTCGCTTCCGGATTCTTGTAGTAACCCATGAAAACTGCCGGGTGCTTGATCAGGATTTCCCCGTCGTCACCGAGTTTGAGTTCGACGCCTGGATTGGGCACCCCAACCGTTCCGAGCTTCGAGTCGCCCATCCGGTTGGCGGTCGCATACGCTGTGTTTTCGGTCTGCCCATAGCCCTCGAATATCGGGACGCCGAGGGCCATGAAGAATTTCAACACCTCGGGCGCAATCGGCGCTGCGCCTGATAGAGCTCCTACCGCGTGTCGCATTCCGATCTTCTCTTTGAGCGATCGGTAGCACAACACGTGGAACGGCCAATAGACAAGATCGCCCAACAACCCTCGAGACCCGCGTTCGATTATGCGATCGGCGTTCCACATACCGGCTTTCATGGCAAGACCGAACGTGGCCTTCTTGAGACGTGAGGCGTCCTGCATTCGGATCAGGATCCCAGCATGCAGCTTCTCCCAGATCCGTGGGACGCCTAAAAACACAGTGGGCTGCACTTCTCGAAGATCGGCAGCGACGGTTTCGATCGACTCGGCAAAGTTCACGATGCCCGCGAAATGCAACACGTTTATGGTGGAGTACAACTTCTCGGCGACGTGACACAGCGGCAGATAGGAAAGTATCTCTACCGTCTCGGGCATGTCCTGTAGCCCGGCTGCAACGATCTCGGGCACCCGGTCCATCACCCACACCACGTTGCGGTGTGACAACATCGCTCCTTTGGGGGGTCCGGTGGTGCCTGACGTGTACACGAGCGTTGCCACCGTATCTGGATCTATGTTGTCGACGATCTCGTCAATTAATCGCGGCTCCGACGCCAGCGCATCATCACCCATCGCCAGAAGCTCTTCCCACGACATCAACATCGGGTCGTCGTAGCTGCGGACTCCGCGTGGCTCCAGGTAAATGATCTTCTTGAGGAGCGGCAGCTGATTTTTGACCGCAAGTGCCTTGTCCACCTGCTCCTGATCCTCGGCAATCAGCACCTTCGCCTCCGAATGGTCGAGCAGGTAGAGAACCTCGGCGGCAGGATTGGTCGGATAGAGCCCAACGCTGATCGCACCAATAGCTTGGGCAGCCAAATCAGAAATCACCCACGCCTTGCGATTCTCAGAATGAATCGCAACCGCGTCGCCCGCCTCGATCCCGAGAGCCCTGAGGCCCATTCCAACCGTGCGGACCGCATCCCAATACTCGAGGTAGGAACTCTCTTGCCAAATCCCGAACTCCTTCTCTCGGAGTGCTACCCGGTCCGGGGTCGCACGCGCAATATCGCGTAGCCGGGCGACAACGCTGTTGACCGAAATCTCTTCTTCGGGCGATACCACCCGATCCTGTGTTGTCGTCATGCCAGCTCCTTCACGTTGTCTCGATCTCAGCGGCTTTCATTGCCTGATCTTCGGCTTCGAGCAGCTCTTCCGACTCGAATTCCTCACCAAGATACGCCCGGATGACTTCGGGGTCGTTCTGGATCACTTCAGGTGTACCGGTTGCAATGTTGCTACCGAAGTCGAGCACCATCACGCGCTCTGCGATATCCATGACCAGACCCATATCGTGCTCGACCAGGATCATTGCGATCCCGAGTTCTTCTTTGATGTCGAGGATGAACCGGGCCATGTCTTCGGTTTCTTCGAGGTTCATGCCGGCAACCGGTTCATCGAGAAGCAGGAGTTCTGGCTCCATGGCCAGGGCCCTGCCGAGCTCAATCCGCTTCTGAACGCCGTAGGGAAGTAGTGCAACGGGAAACTGTCGATACTGTTCGATCTCCAGGAAATCAATGATCTCCTCGACGCGCTCCCGGTTCTCGAGTTCCTCTGCGCGAGCTTTGCCGAACCACACGCTCGCAGCGGCCCATGACGACGTCATCCGGTGGTGACGGCCGAGCATCAGATTCTGGAGCACGGTCATCGCTCCGAACAGCTCGATGTTCTGGAATGTGCGCGAGATGCCCTCCTGTGCAATGTGGTAGGGCTTGCGGCCGATGATCTCCGATCCCTTCCACAGGATCGAACCCTCCTGTGGTTCATACACGCCGTTGAGACAGTTGAAAATAGAGGTCTTGCCCGCCCCGTTGGGTCCGATGATCGCGAACAGTTCACCTTCATTGACATGAAAAGAAACACCGTCGAGCGCCTTGACGCCTGCGAACGACAGATGGACGTCGCGGAAGTCGAGCAGCGGGCCAGTCACAGGTCACCATCCATCATGACAACCAGCGCTTCTTTCGTTTGTAGTGTTTGACATCCTTGAACGACTTGCGTTCATCACCCTCGCCGTGCAACCCGAGGTAGAACTCCCGCACGTCCGCATCTTTGGACAGCTTCTGAGATTCGCCATCCATGACGATCTTGCCGGTTTCCATGATGTAGCCGTAATGGGCAATGCCCAATGCCATGAGGGCGTTCTGTTCGACCAACAACACGCTCGTTCCCTGGCCGTTGATGTCGACAATGATGTCCCGGATCTGTTGAACGAGGCGGGGAGCCAACCCGAGTGACGGTTCATCCAGGAGCAATACTTTGGGGTCGCTCATCAGGGCTCTGCCGATCGCCAGCATTTGCTGCTCGCCGCCCGACAGGTATCCCGCGATCGACTTGCTGCGGCGACCGAGAATGGGAAACAGCGTCATCACCCGTTCGTAGGCCATATCGGAACTCTCACGATTCTGGTTTGTGTAACCACCGGCCCTCAGATTGTCATCAACGCTCAGTTCGGCGAAGATTCTCCGACCCTCCAGGACCTGAACCACGCCGCGTTTCACGATGGAAGCTGCGTCGGTGTCGTCGATCCGATCACCATTCAGGAGGACTTCGCCTTTGGTGACGTCGCCGTTATGAACGCCGAGCAGTCCGGAGATCGCGCGGAGCACGGTGGTCTTGCCGGCACCATTGGCACCGAGCAAGGCAATGATGTTGCCATCGGGAACAGAAAACGAAACTCCTCGTAATACCAGGATGACGTCGTTGTAGACGACTTCGAGATTCCGAACTTCGAGCAATCCTGTCCTCCTCCCGCTCCAACCTACCAGCGAGGCGCGCGCTCCTCAATGATCGACAACGCGGGTAGCTATCGTGCCGACATGCAGAACATCGGCATCGTGGGCGCCGGGACCATGGGGGGCGGGATTGGACTGTTGGCGGCTCTCCACGGCCATGACGTCAGGCTGTTCGACACGCAAAGCGGTGCTGCCGAGGGCATGGTTCATGAGATCGCCAACCGATTGCATCGGTGGGAGGACAGCGGCCGAATCGCGACCGACGACGCAAGGGCTGCAATGGATCGTCTGGACTCCGTCGAATCGATGGACGGCCTCGCGGGCTCCGATCTCGTGATCGAAGCTGCGAGCGAAGACCTCGAACTCAAACGGACGGTTTTCTCAGGTCTCGAACAGATACTGGACGAGAAGACGATTCTTGCATCCAACACGTCGTCGTTGTCGATCACCGCGATCTCGGAGGCTCTGCGCCGTCCGGACCGGCTGGTAGGGATGCATTTCTTCAACCCGGCACCCGTGATGGAACTCGTCGAAATCGTCTCAGGTGAACGAACCAGCCCCGATGTTGCTGCCACATGTTTCGACCTCGCAACGTCGTGGGGCAAGCATCCCGTGCACTGCCGATCCAGTCCCGGATTCATCGGAAACTTCGTGAATCGCCCTTTCTATCTCGAAGCCCTACGAATCCGGGAAGAAGGGGTAGCGGATGAGCCAACCATCGATGAAGTCCTCGTCAGAGCAGGCGGCTTCCGGATGGGACCATTCGAACTCATGGACCTGGTCGGCGTCGATGTGAACCTGGCCGTGAGTGACGCCGTGTGGAAGGCGCTGGATCGCGACC
>JAHEJY010000006.1:0-40273 GCA_024638625.1 Actinomycetes bacterium | reverse complement strand
ACGACGGCCGCTATTACCCGACCGAAGGGCTGGAGAGGGCTCTCGCTACACCAACTTGACGAATCGGCGTTTGCCGACCTGTACGACCCGGCCCAACAACTCCGAGCGTCCGAACTCCTCGACCGTCACCGCCTCGCCCCCATCGATCCGTACTGCCCCCTGGTCGATCATACGGCGGCCTTCTCCGTTTGATGTGACCAAACCTGCATCCGCCAGGACGCCCGGAAGCCAGACCGGATCAACGTCGCCGAGACCGAATTCGGCGATATCGTCGGGGAGACCATGATCGACGAAAACCCGGTCAAAGGCGGCCTCGGCACCCGCGGCCGTACTCTCGTCGTAGTAGAGAGTCACGATGGTCCGGGCAAGCAGGCGTTTCGCCTGGCCGGGATGCAAGGAGCCGCTGGCCAGACTGCCCATGATGTCGTCAACCTCCGCCACCGAAAGCTCCGTGGCGAGCCGGAAGTACTGGTCCATGGCCTGGTCTGACACGCTCATGACCTTGCCAAACATGTCGTTCGCTTCGTCGTCGACGCCTATGTAGTTACCGAGCGACTGCGACATCTTCTGGACACCGTCGGTGCCGACCAGGAGCGGCACGGTCATGGCCACCTGAGGTTCCTGACCATACCGTGCCTGGACTGCCCGCCCCATCAAGAGATTCCATAGCTGATCGGTTCCACCGAGCTCGATGTCGGCCTCAACCGCCACCGAGTCATAGCCCTGCAACAACGGGTACATGAACTCGAGCATCGAGATGGGCTCGTTCGCCGCCGCCCGCTTCGAGAAGTCGTCACGCTCGAGCATCTGGGCGACCGTGGTCGAAGACGTCAGCTCGAGGACGTCGACCATGTTCATGTCGGCCAGCCATTCCGAGTTGTATCGGATTTCCAGAGGTTCTGGAAGCAATACCCTTCGAAATCCCTCGAGAACGTTTTCGGCGTGTCCGCGCACCTCGTCGGCTGTGAGACGTTTTCTGGTGGAGCTCTTTCCGCTCGGATCTCCTACCTGGGCGGTGAAATCGCCGACGATCAACACGGCTGTGTGCCCCTGTTCCTGGAAATGCCGCAGTTTTCGCAACACGACGGCCCAACCGAGGGTGACCGTCGGGGCGGTCGGGTCCATACCGAGCTTCACGCGCAGTGGGCGACCAAGCTCCAGCTTGTGGTCCAGCTCGGACTCCGGTACAACCGTGTCCGTTCCGTGCATCAGTCTCGTTCGGTCCATGGGAAGGGAGCTTATGGCGGGATCGCCAGTCGTCGCGTCAATAGCTCAATGCGTGGGCTGAACCCCTGACGAAGGAATCAGGCGGCCTGCTCTGCTGCGGCAGCTGCCGGGAGATCCATGCGAAAGCTGCTGGTTCCATCGGCACCGTCATAGCTGAGCCGTCCATGCATCTTTTCGGTGAGCATGCGTGACACCGGCAGTCCGAGTCCCATCGATCCGGAGACGAGAGTGCCGGTGTCGATCTGCTGAAATTCTTGAAAGATGCGTTCACGGTCATCGTCGGATACGCCGGGTCCATCGTCCATGACCCAAACGAGACAACGATCTCCGGTCTTGCGTATCTTCACGACCACCCGGGAGCCTCCGTAGCGAAAGGCATTGGTGAGGAGATTGCGAACAACCTGGCGTATTCGGGCGGGATCGCCGACGGCCCGGCAAGCGACCTCGTCACTGTCGATCTCCACATTGGCGCTCAGATCAGGGTCGAGACCTTCCAACACCTGCGCCGTCTGTGCGTGGAGATCGACATTCACGCTCTGGACGCGAAGAGAGCCAGATTCGGCTTTGACGGCAACCAGGAGATCCTCAATGAGCCCGGACACATCCGCCGCCTGATTTCCCACCGTCTGCAGCAACGATCGCCGTTCATCGAAGGTCAGGTCGATGACGGGATCCACGAGTGTTTCGATAAAACCGATGATGGACGTCAGGGGCGTCCGGATCTCGTGCGAGACCGTTGCGATGAAAGTCTCCTTCTGCTTCATCGTCCGTTCGAGATCCTGGTGGCGGCGCTCGAGCTCGTCGACCGTCCACCTGAGTTCGAGCAGGGCCATTACCTGGGTCGAAAGCGCTCGCAACGCCTGCTCCTGATCGTCGGTCAGGAGGCGGGGCTCCCGATCGATCACACATAGCGTTCCCAGCGCACTTCCATTGCTCGTGACGAGCGGTACCCCTGCATAGAACCTGATGGAAGGTGCTTTGGCAACCAGCGGATTGTCTGCGAAGCGGTAATCCTCCGCTGCGTCCCGGACGACGAGCATCTCATCCGGTTCCAGGATCGCATAGCCACAAAAGGCTTGTTCACGGGGAGTTTCAGAGACGTCTACACCGACGCGCGACTTGAACCATTGTCGATCAGAATCGATGAGGCTGATCAAAGCGATGGGCACATCGCAGATCTGGGCTGCCAGCAGGGTGATGGCGTCATAGGCCTCTTCCGGGAGCGAGTCCAGGATGTTCAGGGAGTCGAGTTCTGCGAGGCGCGCTTCCTCGTTCTTGGGAAACGGGGCACCGGCCTTGGTCTTTTCCATCACACCTGATTCATCGGCGTTTCACGGCCCCGTCTTGACAATTCTGGTGATCCAAATGCCGCGATTTCCGGCAACCGATAGGTACCTTCCGCGCAGGAGTAAGCATGAAAAAGTTCCTGCTGGCGATGGCGCTGGTCGTTTCAGCCTGCACAATCCAGCAAACCGACGATCCGGGCATCGGCGACCACGCGCTCACAACGCTTGTCTTCGCAGCAGATGGGAGCGTCCTCGCCGAATGGCACGCAGGTGAGGATCGAATCATGACGACGCTCGATCAAGTTCCCCAGCACATGATCGATGCCGTCGTAGCGATAGAAGACGAGCGATTCTGGACGCATGCCGGAGTCGATGTGCAAGCGATCCTGCGGGCAGCCCGAGTCAATACCGAGGTTGGCTCGATTGTTCAGGGTGGATCAACCATCACCCAGCAATACATCAAGAACACCCTCCTGACGAACGAGGTCACGCTCGAACGCAAGGTCGAGGAAGCCAGCCTCGCGCTCAAGCTGGAGTCGACGCTGAACAAAGAGGAGATTCTCGAGCGATACCTCAACACCGTTTACTTCGGATCAGGGGCCTATGGGATCTCGACGGCCGCAGCCAACTATTTCGGAAAACCCGTTTCGCTCCTGACTGTCTCAGAATCATCGCTTCTGGCCGGTCTCATCCAGGCTCCCTCGTCGATCGACCCCAGGAACAATCCGGAAGGCGCATTGGCCAGGCGTGAGCTGGTTCTCCAGAAGATGGTCGAACTCGACTACGTCGATTACGCCACGGCGGCGACGGCCAATGTCCAGCCTCTGGTGCTGGCACCCCGGCCAACCGACAGCCTCAGGACCCGCTATCCGTATTTCGTGGAGGAGCTCAAATCCCGATTACTTGACGACGAACGCCTGGGGGCCACGCCGACCGATCGCTACAACACGCTCTTCAAAGGTGGCCTGCGGATCTACACCACCATCGACCCGGCTTCCCAAGCCACAGCTGAACTTGCCATTGATAATGTCGTCCCGCAGGATGGTCCAGACGTCGCCCTCGTGGCCATTGAGCCAGGAACTGGAATGGTCCGCGCCATGATTGGGGGCAGGGATTTTTACGACCAGAACGACCCGATCGCAATGTTCAATCTGGCGACCCAGGGTCGACGACAACCGGGATCGGCGTTCAAGCCGTTCGTGCTCGCCGCAGCGCTCGAGAGTGGGATCGAACTCGGTGACGTGATCGCGGGGGGGCGGGACGTGGTCATCGAGACGGATGCCAAGCCGTGGGAGGTCGAGAACTACGCAAGTCTCCGCTTTCCGGATCTACCTGTCCTGGAGGCCACCGTTTTCTCCGTGAATGTGGCCTACGCACGGCTGGTCGACATCGTCGGACCGGATCGGGTGACCGAAATCGCGGGCCGCCTCGGAATCACCGGTCCCCTGTTGCCATATCACGCACTGGCGCTCGGCGCACAGGAGGTCTCGCCGATCGACATGGCATCGGCGTATTCGACCTTTGCGGCGGGCGGCCTCCATACAGAACCGATCTTCTTCACCAAGATCGAGTCCACCACAGGAGAGGTTCTCATCGACAATGCTCCGCCCGCGACCCGGGTCATCGACACGTGGATCAGCGATCAGGTGACCACGGCACTGACGCAGGTCGTCGATCGGGGGACCGGGCGCCGTGCCAATATCGGCCGTCCGGTCGCCGGAAAAACGGGTACTTCGCAAGACCACAAGGACGCATGGTTCGTGGGCTACACCCCCCAGCTGTCTGCCGCAGTCTGGGTGGGTTATGCAGAATCTCCGGCGCCGATGGAGGAACCCAACACACCATTCAGCGTTACCGGCGGCACCTGGCCGGCCGAGATCTGGGCGAACTTCGCGGCCGGCGTGCTCAACGGCGTCTCGTACGGAGGCCTGACCGGGACCCACGATCTCGGACTCATCCCGGTTGCGATCGACACGGTGACCGGCCTACTTGCCGGACCAGCTTGTCCGCGAGAGTTTGTGGTGATGATGCACCTCCCGCCTGATTCCATCCCGACCGAAACCTGCACGTTGCAGACGCTTCGCTCGTCGGGTTCCAATCTGAAACCGGGATTCGTGCCGCCCGTCGTCGACCGACCGATAACCGATGGCGTGGCCGATCTCAACGCTCTCGGCTACGAAGTCAAAGTCAGCTGGGTCGACGGGGACGTCAATGGCACCATCGTCGACCAGGACCCGGTCGCCGAAAGCGCATTACCGTATGGCTCTACCGTGCTCATCTCGGTTGTCGGGCCAGAACCTGGGGCCGAAATGCCCAATGTCCTCGCCTTCACACAGCAAGCCGCGGTCGCAGAGCTCACGATCAAAGGCATACCGGTTCGGATTGTCGAACAGGCCGAAGACGTCGAGTCCGACGCAACCCGCCGGGCCGGACGCGTCTGGAGCCAGAGCCCGCCCGCCGGATCGATTCCGGATGAGGCGGCTGTGATCTGGGTGAATCCTGGCGAAGGTTGACCTCAGTCAGGTGTTACCAGTGGCGATCTCAGCTGCGGCCACGAATCGCCACGGGTAATCAACGGCCTTGCTGATCCCGACCCGTGGTGTCGTCAAGACCGGTCGACCAAGCGGCTTGCCCTCGATCAGGCGTATCGGGCCGGAATCGAGGCCGGCGCCGTCGTGATCGCCCGTGATCCCGAGCGCCTGGGACAACTTCCCGGGGCCGTCTGTCAACTGGTCTGATCGGCCGCGACGCTGCTTGATGATCTCGGTGCCCTCGCTCACCTCGCCTCCACGAATCAGCACCGCAGACGGCTGACCGGGAGGGTTGACGACGATGTTGGAACACCAGTGCATCCCGTACGATCTGTACACATACAGGTGTCCGGCTGGTCCAAACATGTGGCTATTGCGCGCTGTCCTGCCGTTGAACGCGTGGCTGGCCGGATCATCGCCCCCCGAGTAGGCCTCCACCTCGGTGATGACGACTTCGGTCGCACCCTCTTCAAACTCGGTCCGGAGACGACATCCGAGCAAAAGCGGGGCGATCTCGTGTGGTGGGCCGATGAGATCTATCATGAGGTATCTGGATCGCTTAGGCATTCGATCAGAATCGACTTGAACGCATGAAGGCGGTTTTCAGCCTGATCGAAGACCCGGGAAGCAGCGCTTTCGATGACGTCACGGCTTACTTCTTCGTCGTCGTGGGCCGGTAGGCAATGCATGAATATGGCCTGCGGGTCGGCCAACCCCATCAGCTCGGGCGTGACTCGATACGCAGAGAAATCGGACCGGCGCTCGTTTGCCTTTGATTCATCACCCATCGATGTCCACACGTCCGTGTAGACGACATGGGCACCGTCAACCGCCTCCCGTGGATCCCTGATCAGCTCGACCGCTGCTCCAGCCTGCTCTACAAAACGAGGCGCCGGATCGTATCCGGCAGGAGCGGCGACCCGAATCTTCATACCCGTGCGCTGAGCGGCCAGCATCAGAGAGTGGGCGACATTGTTGCCATCCCCGACATATGCGACGACGGTTCCCTCGATCGGACGGTGCTCGGCAATGGTCACCACGTCGGCGACCGCCTGGCAAGGATGTTCCGCATCCGACAGCAGGTTGATCACCGGCATCGACGTGGTTTCTGAGAAGCCGGTGAGCATGTCGTGTTCGAACACCCTCATGGCAACTGCTGCCAGGTATCGCTCCATCACGCGTGAAACGTCGCCGGGATGCTCGCGGGTCCCGACGCCAACCTGTTCTTGAGAAATCACAAGTGCATGGCCACCCAATTCCGCAACGCCGACGAAGCTGCTCAGCCGCGTCCGAAGGGACGGCTTGGCAAAAAACAGCCCGACGCTGCGCCCATCGAGTTTGGTGGCGTAGTCGTCCGGGTGGGCCTTCATGTCAAGAGCTCTGTGCACCACCCGCTCCCATACCTGTGCGTTGAAATCCCCCGCGCTCAGGAAATGCACGTTAGGTACCTCTGAGGCGGGCATCGCAGGAAGCCTCGACGTGTTCGATCAAACGCTGACGGAGCGGCACCGTGTCTTCGTCTGAGAGCGTGCTCCCCCTACGTCGCAAGACCACCCGCGCCGCCACACTCTTGCGTCCCGCTTCGGCCAGGGGTCCGGCGCTGAACTCATCGAAGATCGTCGCCGACTCCAGCTCGGCAACACCGGCACCGTGGAGAGCAGCGATGAGACAGCCTCCCGGGGTGTCGCGGTCGAGCTCGAAAGCCAGATCGAATATCACAGGTGGCTGGGTACTGGGCTCCACAAAATGATGGTCGGCCTGAACGGAGACGAACGGTGCGAGGTCGAGCTCGCCGATGATGACCCGGCCCTCAATTCCGAGCCGCCTGCCGATTCGAGGGTGCAGCTCCCCGACCTGGCCGATGGGCAGCCCATCGACGACTACTTCCGCTCCCCGGCTCGGGTGGAGACCGGAGCCCTCGATATTGATGAGCTCGGAGGAAGAACGGATTGCGCCGGTCAGGTTTCCGGCCAGCAACGAGCGGGCCACTCCGGCCGCAAAATGTCCATCTACCGGGACGTCGGGGGCTGCGAGTCCGAAGCTGCGCGGGTTGCCGACTGCCGCGAACGCAAGCCGCCGGGGTTGGTCAGGAAGGTCCTCGAACTCCGGTGATAGTTCCTGTCGGAAAACACGCCCCAGCTCATACAAAGCTACGTCGCTCTGGCCATAACCCTGATTGAACGCGACACTCCGCAGGAGCCCCGGCAGGAGAGATGTCCGCAAGTAGCCTTCTTCTTCCCGAAGCGGATTGGTGATCCGAACGGCCGTTTCAATCGGATCCCCGAACATGGTGATCTCTTCCGGACCAACAAAGCTCGACACCTGGGCCTCGTTGAACCCCACTCCCTGCATGGTGGCGCGCAGTCGACGTTCCGCGATCTGTCCTGCTGTCAGGCCGCCACCGGGGCCGACGGGAACCGTTTCGGGGAATTTCTCGTAGCCGTGTAACCGTGCCAGTTCTTCGACCAGGTCCGCAGTTCTCGTCAGATCCGGTCGAAAGGTGGGAATGGTGACGACCAACGGCTCACCGCCGATCGTGGCCAGACCGAATCGCTCCAGGTAATCAACAATCGTCGCATCATCGAACTGGACGCCGAGCAGTCTTTCGGGCTCGCCTCTGGGTAAATCGACCGTCCAGGGTGTCACCTCGATCGGATACACGTCAACCGGCTGGCCTACGGGTACCGCACCCGCCCAGTCCATGAGCAATCGGGCAGCCCTGGCCACAGCCGACGGCGGAAGATTTGGATCCACCCCTCGTTCGAATCGCGCGGAGGCTTCGCTTCGCAGGCCGAGCCGTTTGCTCGTGTGCAGAACCGTTGGTGCATGCCATGCCGCACCCTCGATGATCACGCTCGTCGTCTCCTCGTTCACTTCCGACTGAGCGCCGCCCATAACCGCGCCGAGCGCGCTGGGGCCGTCGGCGTCGCACACGAGCAGATCACCTTCGACCAGCGTGCGCTCAACCCCGTCGAGGGTGGTCAGCCGTTCTCCTGCTGCGGCGCGTCTGACAGTTATCGATTTCCCGGCGACCCGATCCGCATCGAAAGCATGTAGTGGCTGTCCCAACTCGAACATCACATAATTGGTGACGTCTACGGCGTTCGAGATCGGCCGGACTCCCAACATCCGCAACCGCTGACGAACTGCGAAAGGTGACCTCGCCAGGGTCACGTTCGTCATTTCCTGCGCAACGAACCGCGGACAGCCGTCGGGCGCCTCGATCGTAACGTTGACATCGCTGGTTCCGACGACGCCACCAAGATCATGATCCGGGTAGCGGATGGGCACCTGGTAATAGGCCGACAGCTCACGGGCGATCCCGTGGATACTCATGGCGTCGGGTCGATTCGACGTCACATCGATGTCGAACACGACATCGGGCAGGCCGATCACTTCGGCGAAGTTGTCGCCGATCTCGAAGGACTCGTCGAGAACCAGGATGCCTTCGTGGTCATCTCCCAGGTCCAATTCCCGCTCTGAGCAAATCATTCCATGGGAGACGACGCCTCTGATCTCGCGAGCCCCGATCTCAAATCCTCCGGGTAACACAGCGCCGTCCACTGCAAGCGCAATCAGATCGCCTTCACCAAAGTTCCAGGCGCCGCAAACGACCTCCTGCGACCCTGAGGCACGTTCAACCGTGGCCAGGCGGATCTTGTCGGCATCAGGGTGCGGCCTGATCGATGCCACCCTCCCCACTTCAACCCCCGTAAACCTGGCCTCGTAGCGATCGATCGACTCGACCTCCAGCCCCAGCATCAGCAGGACATGAGCGAGCTTGTCGGGGTCGGTTTCCGGAATGTCGACGAATTCGCGTAGCCATCGCAGCGATGCTCTCACGGGAATTGCCTCAGAACCCGAAGATCGTTTTCGTAGAAGCGCCGGATATCTTTAATCCCGTACTTGGGCATGGCAAGCCGTTCGACGCCCATACCGAAGGCGAACCCGCTGTATTTGTCCGGGTCATACCCGACGTTGACCAACACATCCGGATCAACGACACCACAGCCGAGCATCTCGAGCCAGGTGCCATCGAGTTTCACATGCAATTCGGCCGATGGCTCGGTAAAAGGAAAGAAATGGGGATTGAACTGAACTTCGGTATCGGGACCGAAGAACTCATGGACGAAGTGGATGAGGGTTCCTTTGAGGTCTGAGAACGTGATGTGCTCGTCCACGACAAGCCCTTCTATCTGATGAAAGGACGGGCTGTGGGTTGCGTCCCATGTGTCGGTGCGGAAGGTGCGGCCGGGCGCAATGATGTACACGGGGGGATCGTTGGCCTCCATGTAGCGAGCCTGAACCGGCGAGGTGTGCACCCGCATGAGCACGTCGTCGCGCTCCCGGTACTCGACATAGAGCGTGTCACTTTCCAACCTGCTCGGATGCCAATCGGGAGTATTGAGGGCATCGAAGTTGTACCAGACGTTTTCGACCTCCGGTCCGTCGGCAACGACGTATCCAAGCCCAAGAAAGATATCTGTCACCTCTTCGATCACCTGCGTGATCAGGTGCCTTGTCCCAACCGTCGGGACCCAGGCGTCGAGAGTGAGATCGAGGCGATCCGAGATGAGAAGCTCTCGCTCAGCAGCCATCTCCAGCACCTCCCGCCGCCGCGCGACCTGCGTCTTGAGCTGATCGGCGGCCTCCTGCAGCTTCGCTCCGACGACCGGGCGCTGCTCAGGATCGAGTTTGCCCATCCCTCGTCTGAGCTCGCCCACGACCGAGGACTTGCCCAGGAGTTCTGCTTCGACCGACGCAAGCGCCGGTAGGTCGGCCGCGCCGTCGATCAGGCCGGGGGCGGCCTCCAAAATGGCGTCGAGTCGTTTCATGGGCGCAAAACCTTAGCCAGCGGTGATCCGCGACCACTCCCACATCAACACGGCTCCCGCCTGCGCGGCGTTCAGCGATTCTGTGGTGTCGACCATGGGGATGGACACGAGATGGGCTGCCTCGACGACTGCCGCCGGCAGTCCATGCGTTTCGTTGCCAATCATGATCGCCGGACTGCCTGAACCGCCCAATACGGACGGAGCATCACCGCCCCTGGGGACGGACGCAAACCAATCCCATGGTGCCAGCAGGTCGTGAGCCCGCATGACATCGGCTCTGATGACCGGGGTTCTGAAGTGACCGCCAGAAGCAGATCGCATGCACTTGCTGGCCCACGGATCGGCACCGCCAACAACGAGTACCTGCAGTCCAAAGGCCGCGGCCGTTCTGATCAGCGTTCCGACGTTTCCCGGATCCGCCAGCTCCCACAACACCAATACCGGCTCGTCCTGTTCCAGATCCGAGTCGGCAATACGCACGATGGCAATCGGAGACTGCGGACTGTCTGTCGTCGCCACCTTGGCGAGTACGCCCGGCGTCACCATGGTCGGGGCCAGCCCGGCCGATCCGGCGATGGCGATGCCGCGCACGTCACCCTCGACAACAAATATTCGATCGAAGATGGCGCCGCCGACTACGGCGTCTTGACAAGCAACCGGACCCTCTACGAGACAAACACCTTCAGGCCGATTGCGGCCCAATCGTGATGCCGAAACAATGACCGGGTTCGCGCGGGACGAGATGGGGTCCACGGGGACGGCTCGAACGAGTCCTATTTGTCGTTGGCCGCCATGGCGACATCAACCAACTGCTTGAAGGCATCTGGCTCGTGCACGGCGAGGTCGGCCAGCATCTTTCGGTCTACCTCCACCTCAGCTGCCTTGAGACCACTGATGAACTGTGAATACGTCGAGCCGTGCTGGCGAGCAGCTGCGTTGATCCTCGCAATCCACACTCGTCGAAAGTCGCCCTTTTTGGCCCTCCGATGACGGAACGCATCATCGCCGGCCCCGATGACTTGCTCGCGAGCTGTCCGGTACCGGCGGCTGCGCGCGCCCTGGTATCCCTTGGCGCTTTCCAGAACCTTGCGACGCTTCTTCTTTGCATGAACGGAACGTTTTGCGCGTGCCATGTCTCTACTTTCCCAACAGTCGCTTTACTTCCGGCACATCGGCCTTGGCTACCTCGGTCTCGCCGGTCAGACGACGCAGCCTACGGCTGCTCTTGGTCATTTTCAGGTGGTTTCTGCCCACCTGTCGACGACGGAGTTTGCCGGTACCCGTGACTTTGAACCGGTCTTTCGACCCACTATGTGTTTTCTGTTTTGGCATCACGCCTCCTCGGGGACGGCAACCTGGGCGACCTCCCCGGCCGCCGGTTCGCTTGCATCCTCTTCTTTCATGTCTGGTTCGCCGGCGTCCGGTGCGGTCTCGCCGGCAGCAACGGCAGCCTCTGCGTCGCTGGTGGTGCTCGCCGCTTGTGCCGCCGCGACCGCCTCGGCCTCGGCCTCGGCCTCGGCCTCGGCGGCCTCTGCGGCCTTCAACGCCTTTATCTTCGCCTTATCCGGGATAAGTGTCATGTTCATGCTGCGCCCCTCACGTCTTGGCTCCGACTCGATCTCGGAAACGTCGGCGAGTGCTGCGATCATCCGATCCAAGAGGGCTGCTCCCAGTTCGGTGTGCGTGATTTCTCTTCCAAAAAACATGACGATGGCTTTGATCTTGTGGCCGTGCATCAGAAAGTTGCGGGCCTGTCGGATCTTGGTCTGGAAGTCGTGCTCGTCGATCTTGATGCGAAACTTGACTTCTTTCACCACAGTGCGGGTCTGTTTCTTACGGGCCTCGCGATTTCGAACCGATTGTTCATACTTGTATTTGCCGTAATCCATGAGCCGACATACCGGTGGGTCGGCATTCGGCGACACCTCTACGAGATCCATGTCGAGATTCTTTGCGAGCCATAAGGCTTCTTCGATTGATTTGACGCCAACCTGGCTCCCGTCGGGGGCCACAACCCGGACCTCTTTGGCCCGGATTCGATCGTTTACGCGTGGTTCAGCGATGTTGGATGCTCCTTCGTATTGTCCACTCCCTTTTGTTGATATGTGGCTGTTGTAAGTGGCTGTCTGATAAGTGGCCGACTCTATGTTTCGGCTTTGATCGTGATGTGGCTTTGTCTTGTGCTCAAATCTTCAATCTCTACCGACCATAGAAAAACGCAGCACGACTGCTGCGTTCATGGCACCGCATCCAACATGACGTCGGGACATCCACGTAGGACGGGATACGCGATGATTAACCGGCGCTCGCATGGGCGGCCCGGTGGGAAGCAGCAGCTTCCGCTTGCTCTATGGAAACCAGGATTATATCGAACGTAAAGCGTGAATCATATCGACAACTGCATCGGCCGCCTCCGCCCCTTTGTTTCCTGCGCCGGGCGCACTCCGCTCGCGCGCATGCTCCAGCAGGCGCACGGTCAGGAGTGCATTGCCCACCGGCACGCCGGTCTCCAGCATGACGGCCTGGAGACCACGTGAAGCCTCCGCTGCGATGAATTGGTAATGATCGGTCTCCCCCTCGATCACGGCGCCGATGGCCACGACGCCGTCGACCCCGGTTTGAGCCAGGTTTCGCACGCCGAGGGGAAGCTCCCACGCACCGGGAACCCGGAATACGACCAACTCATCGGCGTCTTCCAATCTCGACTCCGCACCCGCCAGCAAAGCCGACGTAATCACTTCGTTGAACGATGCAACGGCTATCCCGATCCGAAGACCGGAAGCTCTGCTCAAAGCGAGTGGCCCATCTTCGATGCCTTCGTTTCGAGATACCCGCGGTTTACGTCGTTTGCCGGTGCAACCAGAGGCACGATCTCGGTCACTTTGACGCCTGCATTTTCGAGGCCGGCCCTCTTGTCCGGGTTATTCGAGAGAAGCCGTACCGATCCCACCCCGAGGTCATCCAGGACGTGGGCCGCCGCCTCGAAGCGCCGGGCGTCGGCGGGAAAACCCAGACTCAGGTTGGCTTCAACCGTGTCTTCCCCGCCTTCGTCCTGACGCTGATACGCCGCGAGCTTATTCAACAATCCAATTCCTCGTCCTTCGTGTCCGTCCATGTAGATGACTGCGCCGCTGCCGGATGCGGAGATCTGTTCCATGGCCGCAACGAGCTGCCATCGGCAGTCGCAGCGCGTCGAATTGAACACGTCACCGGTCCGGCATTCACTGTGAACCCGGACCAGCATCCCATCGGTTGGCTCGCCGCTCACGAGTGCCACATGTTCGGCTCCTGTGATCTGATCGAGGTAACCGAAGACAGTGAAATCTCCGTGCACGGTCGGAAGGGAAGCCTTGGCCCTGCGTGTCACGGTGTTTTCGGTTTGCAGTCGGTACGAAATGAGGTCTTCGATGGAAACCATCTTGATGCCGTGTTCTCTACTGAAATCTTCGAGGTCGGTGCCACGTGACATCGTTCCGTCGTCGTTGACCAGCTCACACAGGATCGAAGAGGGATACAGTCCGGCCAGCACCGCAAGGTCGACCCCGGCCTCTGTGTGGCCCGGACGGCGGAGCACCCCGCCGCTCGTATACCTCAGCGGAAAAACGTGACCGGGCCGCGCCAGATCCATCGGGCGGGTTCCCGGGTCTATCAGGCTGAGAACGGTGTTTGCTCGATCCTCGGCTGAGATTCCCGTCGTGGTGCCGGGGGTGTAATCGACAGAAACCGTGAACTGAGTATGGTGAACGTCGCCCGCGGCAGGAACCATCAGAGGAAGTTCCAATGCGTCTAGCTGCTCGCCCAGCATGGGCTGGCATATCAAACCCGACGTGAAACGAACCATGAAGGCAACGGCGTCAGGCGTCACCTTCTCGGCTGCCATGATGAGATCTGCTTCGTTTTCCCTGTCGGCCGCATCGATCACGATCAAGAACTCGCCATTGCGAAACGCCTCGATGCCCTCCTCGATCCGAACAAGATTCATCGCCTGGTCCTTTCCAACATGCGTTCCACGTACTTGGCCACCACATCCACCTCGAGATTCATGCGATCTCTGACTTTGCGGCTCCCGAGCGTCGTGACCTTCAGCGTGTGAGGGATGAGGGCGACCGAGAAACCATCACCATCGACAGTTGCCACCGTCAGGCTCACCCCGTCGAGAGTCACCGACCCTTTCTCGACGATGTACCGCCCGAGCCCGGGATCGATATTGAACCACATGCGAACCCCATCGCCCTCCGTCTCGATGTCGCGCACGACGACCGTCGTATCGACATGGCCCTGCACGATGTGACCGTCGAAACGCCCCTTGGCCGGCATGGCGCGTTCAATATTGACGACCGCGCCCGGTGCCAGATCACCCAGGCTCGTTCTCATGAGGCTCTCCGCTACGACGTCGAAGGCAACCTCATGAGATGAACGTTCCACGACCGTGAGGCAGGTTCCGTTGACGGCGACCGACTCTCCGATTGCGAGCTCGGCAGCCAGGGAATGCGACACAACGATGCGCGCCCCCTCGCCCTTGCGCTCGACGCCGACGACGTCTGCAAGCGCTTCGACGATACCGGTGAACATCAGGTTCCGTCCCGAGCAACAGAGGCGCGCAGAACGATGTCCTCGCCTACGCGGTCAATCGAGCGGATAGCAACGGATCGCGCATCGGCGAGATCGGTGAATACATCCGCGAAGAGGCCCTGTCCGTATCCGCCGGCGATTTTGGCTGCCAGATACAGCACGATTTCGTCGACAAGGTCCTCCGCCCAAAAACTGGCCGCCAGTGTGGCGCCGCCTTCGACCATGATGTCGAGGTAGCCGCGCTCGCCGAGGTCTGCGATGACAGCATTGAGATCGACACCGGCGGGCCCGGGGAAACCCACAACGCCGGCTACCCCATGCGGTCCATAGACCAGAGGATCTTGAAGCCGATGTTCGTCCGGCAACGACCTATCGCCGGTGATCACCACCGGCCGTGGCTGCGGTCCCTGATAACCGTCGATTCTCACCGTCAACCTCGGTGTGTCAGCGATGGCGGTTCCGATACCGACCACAATCGCGTCTGCTTCCGATCTCAGGACCTGAGCATCCGCCCGGGCTCGCTCACCGGTGATCCACTGTGACTCACCCGTGTCTGTAGCCGTCTGCCCGTCGAGCGTGGCCGCCATCTTCAGAGTGACCCGCGGTCGACCGGTCCGGCGGTGCCAGGCATACCCCGGGTCGACCTCGGCAATATCGGGACCCGTGAGCTCGACATCGAGCCCGGCTTCAGTCAGGCGCCGGATACCCCGGCCCGACACCCTGGGATCGGGGTCAATCGAGCCTACGACAACTCTGGCAACACCGGCTCTTATCAGGCCCTCCGTGCACGGGGGCGTCTGACCGGTATGAGAACACGGTTCCAGTGTCACGACGGCCGTGTGAACGGGGACAACCGCTAGATCCAGCGCGAGCTGTTCGGCGTGGGCTTCCCCTGCTTTTTCGTGGAAACCTTCGGCGATGACGTTGCCAGTCGCGTCGAGCAGCACGCACCCCACACGCGGATTGGGATGGGGGCGGGCCTGTCGCGCTATCTCCACAGCACGTGACATGGCTAGTGATTCTCGGTCGTTCAAGGTCGTCCTTCCTGCCTGCTTCAGGGAGGTACGCAGGTGTGCGAAACCAGGAGTCGACCAACGACCAGGCATCGGGCATCGCCGTCATCTCGATCGCCGGGGTAACACCGACAGGTCGAGCGAAGCGGCGCCGAGCGGCCTCGTTGTTCGTCCACTTCTCCCATCCGGACTGTGACCGTCGGCTCTGGAGTTTCACCAGATCAGTCCCGGGGGACGCTCGCGCGTTCCTCAGGAGTCGCGGGCTTGCGTGCGAACCGACTATTGCCGGAACCAGCATCACCGCCGGTAGGGAATTTCACCCTGCCCTGAAGTAGGACAACTCCATCTTACGTCAGGATGCCACAGCCCGAAAGCGTCGCGAAGTAGCTATCCAGAAGGTCACGGTCAGAGCTGCCACACCCAGCAACAAGAGCGGAGGAATCGCATCGAGACCAAGTCGGGATCCGGCGATCCCGACGATCCAGGGAACCGCCGCTCCGCCGGCGGATGCCGCCGCCAACGACCATCCGATGACAATGTCGGCCTGGTCGCCGAATCGCCTGGCCGAGGCGACAACCATCGTCGGAAACACGAGCGCCATCCCAAAGCCTGCGATCGGTAGTCCCCAGGGTCCGAGCCCTGCGGGATTGATCGCCAACACCAGAAGACCGAACCCGACTCCCGAGGCGCTCATCATGAGAGTCGTTCGCTGCGGGACGCGGTCGCCGACCACCACCCCGATCAGACGGCCCACCGTGAGCCCACCCCAAAATGAGGCGACAAAGCGCGCGGCAGCCGCTACCGCCGTACCCCGTTCAGTCAGGACGGAGAAAGCCCATTGGCCGAGAGCGATCTCAACCCCGACGGCCAGCGAGAACGACAGCAAGTACGGGAGTGACGACCAGAAGATATCGACATCTCGCGGTGCATTCGGCGTCGGCGGCGGAACCTTGTGCCAATCATTTCGTGTTGCGAACACCGATGCGAGCATCAGTAGGCCGGCCGCGCCGGTAGCTCCGAAGGCCCAGCGCCAGCTCCCACTGCCGGTGAGCGACCAGGCCACCAGAAGTGGCCCGAAGATACCTCCGATGCCGAAGCTCGAATGAAGAAGGTTCATCATCCGGGTGCCGTGCTCTTTTGCGACGTGCGTGTTGATCGTCGGATCGAGCAGGCCATGGCCGATGCCTCCAACGACCATGGCCAACACGATGAATCCCCACTCCGACGCCAGAGAGAACACAACGAGGGAGCCTGTGAACATTGTCATGGCGGTCACCAGCATCGCACCGGAGCCGATCAACCGTCCGATCCGGCCACTCGCTGCCGCGGCCACGCCACCGGCAGCAATGCCTACCGCAATGAGGAAGCCGAGGTCGGCCACGGGGCGGTCGAACTCGACTTGCATGCTCGGCCATGACGTCCCGAGGAGATTGCTGGCCAGCCCGAGTCCCGCAAAGCTGGCAAACGCAATGACCAAAAGCGTACGCAACGAGACCCGACCCATCCCGAAAGCATATGGCCTGATCGGCACGGGAAAGGTCAGACCAGCCTCACTACCTCACGGCAGGACGTGTCACCCGGACACCAGAGGAAAGGCCGGAATAACATCTGCGTGAATCGCCGTTGGGCGGTGAGGCCCTACAACCAAGAACCGGGCGCCATAACTCTGTGAGAGCACTTCCCGGGCCCCGGTACTTTGCTTTGGCTACGTCTGCGGGTTCGCCGGCTTCATGACCGAGAAGGTTGCACCCTGTGGGTCCTGAACCACTGCAAACCGACCTACCTCCGGAATGTCCATTGGCGCCATGATGACCTGTCCTCCGTTGTCCTTGACGGATCCAAGCATGGCATCGACATCGTCGACCGCGAAATAGACGCTCCAGTAGTTCGGAAACTCGCCCATATCCTCGGTCTTTCCCATCATTCCCGCAGCCGAATTGCCCTCGACCTTGCCTCCCGCCCAGAAGGATGTATATGGCCCGGTCGGCATATCGGTGACCTCAGGCAGCCAGCCGAAAACGTCTCCGTAGAACGTCGTTGCCGCGGCGGTGTCGTCGGTCATCAGCTCATTCCAGAACAGCGAACCATGTTCGTTCACGAGCTCGGCGCCCTTGTGGGTGCCAGCCTGCCACAAGCCGATCGAAGCACCGGTGGGATCACTGATAAAGGCCATCCGACCGGTATCCATGACATCCATTGCCGGCATCACAACGCTGCCACCCGACGCCGTCGTCGCGGTGATAGTGTCGTCAACGCTATCGACATTGACATAGCTGCCCCAAAAAGGGGGCATCCCGGCTTCGGCCTGCTCTGGTGTAATCGGTCCCATCCCGGCGACCGCCTTGCCGTTCTGGCGGAACATCGTGTACTCCATCCCCTGCTCGGTCGGCACATCTTCTGCCTCCCACCCAAACACTGCTCCGTAAAACTTCTTGGCACCTTCGACGTCGGTCGTCCCCAGGTCAACCCAACTTGGCACTCCATGGGCGTAACTGTCTCGCGTCGGCATGATGTCTCCTTCTGTCGCTGCGTCGAATTGGAACTTACTACGGCTCTACGACAAGAATTAACGTTGGTCGTTAGCAGAAGATCTACGCAAAGGGGCTTGAGGCTCATTCGGCATGCCATCAAGGCGGTAGCTCCCCAAAGCCACGATCACGGCCGACTTAGACCACTTCCCGCGTACGGTAGGTCCGGCCAAGTGGAGCGTGTAACCGCCGCCCCTAAGTACGGCGATCGATCTCGTAGACAGAGCCGGCCTGACGTTTGGCGTGTTCCTTCATCTCGGATGCGATCGCCGACGCCTCCCATTGGTTTTGGATGGGGCGATGCTGGTTGGTGACAACACCCAGCGAGATCGACGTCAGCGGAAACGCATGACGCTCACCGCGACGGTCGACCACTTCGATGTAGCCGCGCAGCACGTCGGCCGTGTCATAGAAATCGAGCACGCCTTCATCGAACGTGCGAATCACGGTTTTGCAGAAGTCCTCGACACGCTCGGGATCGACCAGGGCGATGAAGTCGTCGCCGCCGATATGTCCAATGAATGGCTCCGCCTCTTCCAAGGCAGCCTGGGCTTCGAGCAGCACATGTGCAGAGAACTTGATCACACCGTCGCCGCGCATGAAGCCGTAGTGATCGTTGAAGGCTTTGAAATTGTCGAGGTCTGCATGCACGAGCGCAAACGGCTTACCTGAGTCGATCCGACGCTCGAGCTCTTGCGAGATGCGAAAGTTGCCAGGTAGTCCCGTCAGCGGCGACAGGTCGCGGTTGGCCTGTGCTCTGGCCAGGACGGTTTGGATTCTGGCGACGAGCTCGTCGAATTCGAATGGCTTTGTTACATAGTCATCGGCTCCGAGTTGGAGACCCTCGACGCGATCCTGCGGGAGTGCTTTTGCCGTGAGGATGATGACGGAGATATTGGCCGTGGCAGGATGCGTCCGCATGCGACGCAACACAGACAGTCCGTCCATTCCGGGCATCATGATGTCGAGGATCACGAGATCAGGAGGATTGGCTGTAATGGCCGCAAGCGCCTGCTTGCCGTCACTGGCCGAATCCACCTCGTAGCCATCGAGTTCCAGGTTGACCCGGACGAAATGAACGATGTCTGGATCATCATCGGCGACAAAGATCCGCTGACCCATACCTAACTCAAAGCCTCTCGTATCGCTTTCGCTGCATCGACGGGGTTGTCTGCTCGAAAAAGAGCAGTGCCCACCACAAAGGCCTCGGCTCCAGCTGATCGGGCCAATGGCGCTGTCGTGGCGGTGATCCCACCGTCGACTTGTACATCGGCACCTAGGTCGTTCGAATCAACCCTTTCTCGCACTTTTTCGATTTTCGGCAGCACAGATTCCAGGAAGCTCTGGCCGCCAAAGCCCGGATTCACGGTCATTACGAGGAAATGGTCGCACAGATCCATATAAGGCGCGACGGCATCGGCAGGCGTGGGCGGATTGAGAGCAAGCCCGAACTTCAGCCCATGCTCTCGCGCTTTTTCCGCGACGGCTGTGGGATCCGGATAGACCTCGATATGCACAGATACCGCTTCACAACCGGCCTCGGCGAAGTCGGCGAAGTATTCGTGCGGGTTGGTCATCATCAGTTGCGTGTCGAAATGCAGCTTGGTGAGCGGTCGCAGGGATTTGATGACGGCGGCTCCGAAGGACAGATTCGGCACGAAGTGGCCATCCATCACGTCGAGATGAATACCGTCGACGTACTCCTCGACAAGCTTGATCTCCTCGCCGAGACGGGAGAAATCGGCTGCAAGAGGGGACGCATAGATCTTGGCTGGCTTCACTGATCTCCCTATTCCTGGATTCCTGGCGTAGCGCCTGCAGTGTACGTTTCTGCTATCCCGGCCGATCAAGCGGGAGGGACTCCCATGTGACACCTCGCGCCCATTCCGCTCCTCGCATGCGCCGTTTGCCGGCTGGTTGCACCTCGAGGAGTTCAATCGTTCCGTCCGATAGACCAAGCAGAGCCGCCCCGGAGCTCACATCCAAGAATCCAGACGGCACCTGTACCGGAGCCCGGGTTGCCTTCCAGACTTTGATGCGTTCACCGTCAACATCAATCCATGCGCCCGGGCTCGGATTGAATGCCCGAACGTGACACAGCGCCTGAGCGCGGTCGATCCGGGGATCGAGTTGGGCTTCGGATGTCTCGAGCTTGGGTGCCATCGTCGCATACTCGTTGACCTGATCCATCAGTTGAATGGTTCCGTCGGCATACTCCTGCAGCTGACTTGCCAAAAGTGCTGCCCCGACACCCGCGAGCCTGGCCGTCAGGGTTCCCGTGGTTTCTAATCCGTCGATCGCTGTGCGCCACGTGGCAAAGACCGGGCCGGTATCGAGACCCGAGTCGAGTTGCATGAGGCTCACGCCGGTGTGATCGTCGCCGGCGAGTATGGCCCGGGCAACCGGCGCCGCCCCACGCCAGCGGGGTAGCAGGGAAAAATGGAGGTTTACAAATCCACGTCTCGGCGCAATAAGCAACGCGTTGGGGATGATCTGGCCATAGGCAACAACAACTGCGACGTCCACTCCCATCATCTCATCGATGAGCTCGCCCGGCCGATCGGGTTGAGCGATCCTCATGCCCCATTGGCTTGCCGCAACTTTCACCGGGGGGGCCACCAACTGCTTCGAGCGGCCCTGGGGTCTATCTGGGCGGGTTACCACCAACGCGACCTCGGCGACTTCAGAGATGGCAGCCAGTGAGGGGACCGCCGCTGACGGAGTTCCAAAGAAGGCAACACGGGTCATTTAGAGCATCCCGGAATCAGAGCTGCGCCTGGCGCCACTCGCGCATGAACTCGGTCTTCAGGTCTCGTTCGAGCCTCTTGATGAGCAACGTACCTGCGAGATGGTCAACCTCGTGCTGAAGCATTCTTCCCATGAGCTCGTCGCCTTCCAGCTCGATCGGTTGGCCGTCAACGTCTTGTCCCGCCACCCGGGCATATTCGGGCCGGGTTATGGGCCAGAAATGGCCCGGGATAGACAAGCAACCTTCGTCGAACTCAAACGTCCCGCTTGTTTCCAAGATCTCCGGATTGACGACCGCCCCCGGTCCTTCTCCGATGTCGTACACAAACACTCGCTTCGAGATCCCAATTTGTGGGGCAGCCAGGCCCACACCGGGCGCGTCGTACATGGTTTCGAGCATATCTTCCACCAGCCGTTCGAGATGACGGTCGAAGTCCGAGACGGGCTCGGCTTTCGTTCGAAGAATGGGATCGCCAAACGTTCTAATCGGGTATATCGCCATGGCGGAGTGAGGATAGGTCACAGGTCTCGTGGATCTGCATCGACGCGCACAGTGATGCCGTTTTGTCTCCAGGTGTGAACCACATCACGCAATCCGATGCGAAAGGCACGCAGATCGCGACCCTGGACCAGCCACCGGAACCCGTGTCCGGCGGGCGCAGGGCCAAATACGTCAACGCCCCGGGCAGCCGCGAGGCCCGGGAGTTCTTCCGTAGGGTCGGACGTCTCGACGACGAGTACCTCACCCGCCGGCGGCAAGACCAGACGAGCACGCTCTTCGAATTGATCCATCATGAACTCGGACGCGTCGCCCCTACGCAAAGCCACTACGACCGGATCGGACGGGTGACTGGTCTGGACGATCAGCCGGTTCCCCCGCCCCCGCTCCACGAGTCTCGCCACCCGGATCATCACCTGAAGGGCTCGTTCGCGGGCCCGATAGTGCGGGGCCGAGATCAACCCATCCGCATCCACAACCAGGGCGAGGTCTACGGATGAGGCTGCCGCGAGGTCAGCTTCGGTCCCGACGGAAACCTGCCTGCGATAGGTGGATTGGGACGGATCAGCGTCGAGCATCCGACCGACCCGTTCGGCGATCCGATCCACACCTGCACCGAGGGGCTCGAACCGGTCTCCGCCGCAGCGGGAACATGCACCGGACTCGTTGCCACACCGTTCACATGTGCTCCCCCGACCCAAGCGTGCTTCACACGAAGGACACGTCCGAACTGCCCGGCATTGCACGCACCGGAATGCAGGTGCGTAGCCGCGGCGATGGGCGAAGAC
Source organism: Actinomycetes bacterium (assembly GCA_024638625.1). Lineage (GTDB taxonomy): Bacteria > Actinomycetota > Acidimicrobiia > Spongiisociales > SHLN01 > JABDOU01. The sequence continues at coordinate 18,246 of JAHEJY010000006.1, read as the reverse complement.
GAACAGGCGCTTTCCGCCCTTGAAAGCGTTCCTGAGAGCGGATGTGGCCGCCGGACTGAGCAATCGCCCATCCGGGGGTTCCTCCGAACGGTCGACCACCTCGACGAGCGGCCATAGTCTGGTCGAGGTGGTCACAACCCGCACGCCTGCTGCGATGAGATCAGTCGACGCCGAAGGCCCAACGTAAGCCATCGCAAACTTCTCAATGGCTGCCCGTTTTCGCAACACCTCTCGCACATGCAACGTCGGGGTTTGCGGTTCCTTCATGGCCGGTCGTTCCTCTTCAATCGCAATGGCAATTGCGAGATCAGCCACCGGCCACAGGGCCCCCTCGCGGGTCCCGACCAGAACGTTGCCTCTCTGGGCTGCCGATCTCACCCAGGCCCTGGTTCTCACCTTCGGCTCGAGCTGGCTATGTGTGACGACCACGCGATTGCCAAACCAGACTTCGAGGCTCGCACCGATTCGTTCTGCCTCGACGACGGTAGGAGCGATGACCATGGCCGACAACGAATGATGAAGGGCCGGACCCACCAGTCCGGCGATGGCCGCCGGCACATTTTCTCGCACGAGTATCGCGCTCGCCGGAGTTCGTTTCCGCGCCGCTGCCGCGGTTGTAAACATAGGATCGGGCGACGCGGGCGTTCGGGCCGGTTCCGACAGCTTCGGCAAGCGGATGGCTCTGGGGAGATTGGGGGGTGTGGTTTTTGCCAGGACGACCGACATGGGTGCCACGTAGTGAGTTGCGATCCACCGGAGAACCTCGACTCCCGCGGACGAAAACGCCGGGTAGTCGCCCGATACAGACGCGATTGGCTTCAATCCTTCGCCGCCGCCGTGCCGCATGGAGATCACGTAGCCACGTTTCCGGCGGTTTCCAACGGGAACCCTGACAATCGAGCCAACCCGCACGTCGAGGCCTGTGGGAACCGAATAGCTGAAACCGTCGTCGACCGCGAACGTGGGAATCGCCGGAACGATCTGTGCTATGAGCCCCGGTTCAGCGTCGCTCAAGCACCGTGTCCCATAGCCGATGAGCGACTTCGGCTTTGCTCATGGTCGGCCACACATCGCGATGGCCGTCGGGCGTTACCAGCATGACCTGATTGGTGTCGGTCCCGAATCCGGAATCCGGACGGGAAACGTCATTCGCCACGAGGAGATCGACTTTCTTGCGCTTGGCCTTGTCGATCGCTCGATCCAGCGGACCGACTTCGGCGGCGAATCCCACGAGGTAGGTCTCGGGGCTTCGTTCAGCCACGCCCGCCAGTACGTCCGGGGTCGGCTCCATGGCCAGGGTGGGTGGTCCGGCGGATCTGTCCATTTTCGTATCTGATGTCCTGCCCGGTCGAAAATCGGCTACTGCTGCTGCCATCACGGCAACATCGAGCCCTTCGAGGCTCGACCAGGCTGCGTCGGCCATTTGTTGTGCCGATTCCACCTCGACCACGGCTATGTTCTCGTGGTCCGGTGCTTCAGCTGAGGTGATCAGAATCACGTTGGCTCCCCTTCTTGCAGCATCGAGTGCGATCGCGTTACCCATTTTTCCGCTGGAGCGGTTGCCGATGTACCGCACCGGATCGATCGGCTCTCTCGTGCCACCGGCTGTAACGAGCACCGATAGCCCCGCCATATCACCGGGGCCGAGAATGCGAATCACCTCGGCCAATATCTCATCGGGCTCGACCATTCGTCCTGTTCCGTGATCCCCGCTCGTAAGGGCACCTTGGATGGGACCAACCAGATGGACACCGTCGGCCACGAGTTGATCCGAATTGCGCCTGGTAGCCGGTTGCTCCCACATCTCCGTGTGCATGGCAGGGGCGAATAGTCGCGGAGCCTTTGAAGCCAGAAGGGTTGCCGACAGCAGGTCGCTGCCTTCACCGAGGGCCGCCCGTGCCAGGAAGTTGGCCGTCGCAGGTGCGACGACGATGATCTCAGCCCATCGGGCGAGATCGGTGTGAGGACTGGCGGAGAGGCCATCGAAGAGCCTGGTATGGACAGGCCGGCCGGCAATCGCAGCCAGGGTTTGTTTGCCGACGAACTGTTGAGCCCCGTCGGTCAATATGACTTCGAGGTCAGCGCCGGCTTCAATGAGGCGTCTGGCCAAATACGCAGCCTTATAGGCCGCAACCCCGCCGCTGATTCCAAGCAGAACTCGCCGACCGGCGAGCACGTTACTCCGGCTCGACGATGTCTACCGCAACCTTGCCTGCCGCAATCTCTTCCAGCGCAATGGATAGCGGCTTGCGGGACAGCGTCTGCACCTGTGGCGGGGCGTAGGTCCCGATACCTTCGCCCAGCTGGTTGTAATAGGCGTTGATCTGGCGTGCCCGGCGGCTTGACAAAACAACGAGGGTGAAGCGGGATTGTGTCTCGCTGAGGACGTCTTCGATGGGCGGGTTGATCATTACTACATCCGAAACTTGGGGAGGATTCGCAGTATAGAGCGCAGCTCGCCGGCAGCACGCTCTACATCGTCGTTGACGACGGTGAAATCAAAGAATGGAACTTCTTCCAGTTCTCGTTTGGCGGTCTCGAGGCGCTCGGCGACGTTGGCCGTATCGCCTCTCCCCTCCAGACGCTTTTCGAGCTCTTCGATACTCGGAGGGAGTATGAATACGAGTATCGATTCGGGCATCGCCATCTTGACCTGGCGGGCTCCCTGAACCTCAATTTCGAGCACGACGTCACGCCCCGCCTCCAGATGCGCTTCGACGGGCGCACGGGGAGTTCCGTAGAGGTTTCCTGCATACTCTGCCCACTCGAGCATGCGATCTGCCGCGACCCATTTCCGGAATTCGGGTTCCGTGAGAAAGAAGTAGTTCTCACCATCGACCTCTCCCGGACGCATGTTTCGCGTCGTCGCAGAGACCGACAGATGAAAGGACGTTTCTTCGGCCAGGGCCCGAATCACAGTTCCTTTGCCCACGCCGCTTGGCCCCGAAACCACCAGCAATCGACCGCGGGCCAGCTCGATCAGCGATGCGCGATGCGCCGCGGTGAGATCGCCGATGGTGACCGTTTCGGCAACCCCCAGTTCCTCGAGTCGCTGCAGTGTCCTGACCTTTCCGACTCCTGGAATGACCCACATGAGTGACGCCACCTTGGAGGAACCGAGCAGCGGATCTGAGGAGGCCTGATCGAAAAGCTCTTGCAATGTCATCGACCGGGTGCGCAGCGCGGCACGGGCGCCTTTGCGGAGGCTCCGAAACTTCGCGGCCTGTTCCAGGACTTCGTTTCTCTCAGTCACGGGCCGCATTCGTGATTTCGTCGTTGATTGCTCCGACAGCTGCAACTGGATCGTCGGCGGATGTGATTGCGCGCCCGACCACCAGATAATCGGCGCCGCGAGACACGGCCTCGGCGGGCGTCGCAGACCGGCGTTGGTCGCCCGGGTCCATCGCACCTGGACGAATCCCGGGCGTCACCTTGACCAGTTCGGGAGCCACATCGGCAACAACACCGAGTTCAGGAACCCCGCACACAACACCTTCGACCCCGGCGTCCCTGGCGACTCGCGCGAGGCGAGAAACGAGTTTGCCGGGCGACGTCCCTGGCGCGAATCTCTCGAGATCTTCCGGACTGAGGCTCGTGAGCACGGTGACGGCAAGCACCCCGGCCTCCTGGCTGCCTGCCCCTGCCTGTAATCCTTCGTTGGCGGCTTCCATCATCGCTTGTCCGCCTGAGGCGTGAACGGTCACCCACCGGGCACCGTATTGCCCGATCCGGCGGGCGGCCATCTCGACCTGTGACGGGATATCGTGGAGTTTGGCATCGACGAACACTGGCAAGCCGAGACGCGCCAGCGCAGCGGCGGTGGCGGGGCCCGGCCCCATGAGGAGCCCGAGGCCGATCTTGAATCCTGCGACGTGTTCGGTGAGTTTCTGGGCTGTCGTCACTGCCTCGTCTGCGCTGGCAAGATCAAGCGCGACCAGAATCCGGCTGGCTACCAAGGCGAAGCACTTCCAACCAGGTCTGTGACCGACGATTCACCGTTGCGCTTCATCCAATGCTCGAGCTCTTTGAGGATTCGTCTACCGGCGCGAGGCTCAGCGAAATGGACCGATCCGATCTGGACGGCTGAAGCGCCTGCCATGAAGTACTCAGCCATATCCCTTCCCGACCGAACTCCGCCACAGCCAACGATCGCCAACTCGGGCAAAGCGTTGTGAACCTCCCACACGCATCGCAAGGCAATCGGCTTCAGCCCGGTCCCGGAGTATCCACCGATGCCTCCGGACAGCAAGGGCTTTCTGGTATCGATATCGATTCCGAAGCCCCACACGGTGTTGGTGAGGACCACCCAATCTGCGCCCGCTTGTTGGACGGCGGCGGCGATCCTCACGATATCCTCGCTATTCGGCGATAGTTTCGCGCCGATCGGCTTATCGGTGACCGCTCTCACCTCGGCGATGACTTTGGCAGATGCGCCGGCGTCCAGAGCAAACATCTCATGGTCAAGGTTGGGACAGGCAAGGTTGACCTCGACAGCTTTTACGTCCGCTACGCCGTCGATCGCGGCTGCCACTCTGGCGAACTCGTCGACGGTGTGTCCGACGATTGATGCCCAGACATCGACGTCGAGGTCCCTGAGCAACGGGACGATCTCGCGCAACCAGGCGTCGACGCCCGGGTTCTGGATACCAATGCTGTTGAGCATGGAGCCACCGACCGGAGCCATGCGTGGCGGCTTCCTGCCCTTCCAGGCGACTGGCGCCACCGACTTTGCGACCGCGGCGCCATATGGCCGCAAGGAAGCGACCTGGGCGAACTCGACAACCGACCCGACGGTCCCGGACGCTGCGATCAAAGGCGAGCGGAGGTTCGTGCCGCCCAATTCGACGGCAAGATTCACGAGTGGTACTCCTGCAAGCTGGAAACCGATATCACACCCTCCGAGCCGGTCTCGATACTCTCGACGGCCGCCCGCGCTCCTGCCAGAGTCGTCACTGATGCAATCCCGGCGCGTTGTGAAGCCTGCCGAATCAAACGACCGTCGCCTCTTGCCCGGCGGCCTCGCGGCGTGTTGATGACCAGGTCCACCTTGTCCTCGGAAATCAGTCGAACCGGATCCCAGGGGCCGTCACCCACTTTGTCGACAGCGACCGAGGCCACGTTGTATTCGGCGAGGTAGCGGGCTGTTCCGTGTGTAGCCAGAATCCGGAATCCGATGTCGGCAAAGCGGCGTGCGACGTGCACACCTTCAGTTTTGTCACGGTCGGCGAGTGAGATGAACACGGTTCCAGCAGTCGGCAACCCTTGACCAGTCGCCATAAACGCCTTGGCATAGGCGGTCGGCGTATCTCGGGCAATCCCCATCACCTCGCCGGTTGCTCTCATCTCGGGACCGAGCACGCTGTCTTCGCCTGGGAAGCGATTCCAGGGAAGCACTGCCTCCTTGACGGCGACGAAACCATTGTGAGTTGGAGGGTCTCGCAGCACCCCCTCGGCGCGCAGTTCTTCGAGCGAGGCGCCCAGCATGACCCTGGCCGCCACCTTGGCGAGGGGCACCCCGGTCGCCTTCGAGATGAAGGGCACCGTTCGCGACCCGCGCGGATTGGCCTCGAGGACCACGACGTCGTCGTCTCTGACGGCATACTGGATGTTGATCAATCCCCGGACACCAAGACCAGTTGCCAGAGCGCGCGTATAGGTCCTCATCAGCTTCTGAGCCTCTTCCGAGATCGTGGGGGGTGGTACAACGCACGCAGAATCACCCGAATGGACGCCGGCTTCTTCGACGTGTTCCATCACACCGCCGACATAGAGCTCAGCACCGTCAAAGATGGCATCGACATCTACTTCAACGGCCGCCTCCAGAAATCGATCGATCAGGAGCGGTGCTTTGCTGAGATCCAGGGAGCCATCTCCAGAAATGGAGAGATTGTCGATATACGCCGTCAACTCTTCGACGGAGTAGATGACCCGCATGGCTCTGCCTCCCAGCACGTAGGAGGGTCGAACCATGACGGGCAATCCGATCGTATCCACGATCTCCTCGGCTTCCAACACTGACGAAGCGATTCCGTTGGGGGGCTGAGGGACCCCCAATTCTCGACAGAGGGCGTCAAACCGTTTTCGGTCCTCAGCCATGTCAATGGCGTCGGGCTGGGTTCCGGCAATCGGAACGCCATGTTCGGCAAGCGCCGCAGCCAGGTTCAATGGCGTTTGTCCACCCAGTTGAACCACCACGCCGATGGGTTGTTCCTGGTCAATGATGGCCAGGACGTCCTCGACATGCAGCGGCTCGAAATAGAGGCGGTCGGACGTGTCATAGTCGGTTGAGACGGTTTCGGGGTTGCAGTTGACCATCACCGTTTCGTAGCCGGCGTCGCGAAGAGCCATGGAAGCGTGCACACAGCAGTAATCGAACTCAATCCCCTGACCGATGCGGTTGGGTCCCGATCCGAGGACGATGACGGTCTTCGCGCCGGCGCGGGGTGCTTCATTCTCCTCTTCGTATGTGCTGTAGAAGTATGGCGTCGCCGCCTCGAATTCGGCCGCACACGTATCGACGGTCTTATAGGTGATCTCGATACCCGCGTCCCGGCGCTTGGTGCGGATGTCCGCGGCCGTCGTGCCCCAAATCCTTGCGAGCTGCATGTCACTGAAGCCAAGCTGCTTAGCCATGCGCACCGACTGTGAGGTCGGTTGAGAGACCTCGAGCTCCCGTCGCACTTCGATGATCGCCGCTATTTGATCCACAAACCATGGATCGATCGAGGTGGCCGACGCGACTTCGGCGACGGACGCCCCCCGCCGCAGCGCCTCGGCCATCTGGAAGATGCGTTCCGGCGTCGGTACGGCAACCGCGTCCATGAGCTCGGTTCTGGTCATCGTCTCCCAGCGTGATTCCAGAGCGGTGGCTACCAACCCGCTGTGTCCGGTTTCGAGGCTTCGCACGGCTTTTTGGAGTGCTTCGGGAAAGGTCCGGCCGATCGCCATCACTTCCCCAACGCTCTGCATAGATGTCGTCAGCACTCCATCAGCCGAGGGGAACTTGGCAAAGTCGAACCGAGGGATCTTCACCACTACGTAGTCGAGAGCCGGTTCAAAGGAGGCAGGGGTTGCCAAGGTGATGTCGTTCGGTATTTCGTCGAGCGTATAACCAACAGCCAACAAAGCCGCGATCTTGGCAATCGGGAATCCGGTCGCTTTTGACGCAAGCGCCGAAGACCGGGATACCCGTGGGTTCATTTCGACAATCACTCGTCGACCCGACTCCGGGTCAACCGCAAACTGAACGTTCGATCCGCCGGTCTGGACCCCGATCACCGACAGACACTTGATGGCTTCATTGCGCATCAGTTGATACTCGCGATCCGAAAGAGTCTGAATCGGGGCGACGGTCACCGAGTCGCCGGTGTGAATTCCCATGGGATCGAGATTCTCGATGGAACAGACGATGACGGCGTTGTCTGCCGAATCCCGCATGACCTCGAGCTCGAACTCTTTCCAACCGTACAGCGATTCTTCGATGAGAACCTCAGAGATCGGCGAAGTGGCGAGGCCGAGCTCAACCACCGCTTTGAACTCTTCGAGATCCTTGGCGAGACCGGTTCCTCCCCCGCCCAGAATGAACGATGGCCGGACCATGACCGGAAAACCGATGGTCTCGGCAGCTGCAATCGCTTCAGACATCGACCGGGCATACTCGGCGCGAGCCGTTGCGATCCCAGCCGATTCCATTGCAGCCTTGAACTTCCCGCGATCTTCTGCCATGTCGATAGCCGCCAACGGTGCTCCGATGACCTCGACGCCGAGTTTCTCCAGAATCCCCATCGATCCGAGCGCAGTGGTGGCGTTGAGTGCCGTCTGACCTCCCAGGGTCGGTAACACGGCATCGGGTCGTTCCTTTTCAATGATCCTTGCAATCACCTCAGGCGTGATCGGTTCGATGTAGGTCGCATCGGCGAACTCCGGATCGGTCATGATCGTGGCGGGATTCGAATTGACCAGGATCACTCGATATCCCTCTGCCCGAAGCGCCTTGGTGGCCTGCGACCCGGAATAATCGAACTCGCAACCCTGTCCGATGATGATGGGCCCCGAGCCGATTACCAGGATCGACGAGATGTCGGTTCGCCTGGGCATCAGGAAAGCCCCATGGTCGTTACGAACTGGTCGAACAAACCGACCGCGTCGTGGGGTCCAGGAGCCGCCTCCGGGTGGTACTGAACTCCGAAAGCAGCCACATCGAGACACGCGAATCCCTCGATCGTTCCGTCATTCAGGTTCTGGTGGGTCGAGGCGACGACACCGAACTCCGACGAGACCCTGGCAGGGAGCATTTCCGGCGTGGGGATTCCGGATCGAGCAGGGGGTTCGGTGTCGGTGAGCGACCAGAGATCGACTGCGAACCCGTGGTTCTGTGCCGTGATCGCCACGTTTCCCGATTCCAGGTTGCGGACCGGATGATTCCCACCGTGATGACCGAATCCGAGCTTGTAGGTGGTTGCACCGAGAGCCAGGCCCAGAACCTGTAACCCGAGACATATGCCGAATATTGGCACGTTACCCAGCAGCTCACGCACAGCTGCGACCGGCGCCGTGAGGGGTTCAGGGTCGCCGGGACCATTACTGACAAACACGCCACCTGGTCGCAGAGCGAGTATCTCGCGTGCCGTGGTGCCGGCAGGCACCACATGGACTTCAAGACCGCGCTGAACCAGTTGGGACAGGATGTCGCGCTTGATCCCCAGGTCAAACGCTACGACTCTGCCAATCGGGTCCCCGGGGGGCGAGACCACATAGGGCTCTACGGTGCTGACTCCGCTGGCGAGATCACGTCCTTCCATGCGTGGGGCCTGGGCCGCCCGGTCAACCAGCTCAGCGACATCGCAGTCGACTCCCACAGCGACCGGCATTGCCCCCCGGTCGCGCAAATGGCGGGTTAGCCGCCGTGTGTCGATGTTGCCGATCCCGACAACGCCATGGCGAGTGAGATAATCGCCGAAGCCACCTTCGGCTCTCCAATTCGAATGCAGTCGTGCCATCGACCTCATCACGAATGCCGAGGCATGGGGAAGATCGGCCTGATTGTCAGCGGCGGCGACACCGTAGTTTCCGATATGGGAGGTTGTCATCACCACAACCTGTCCGGCATACGATGGATCAGTGAGGATCTCCTGATAACCGGTCATGGACGTGTTGAACACGGCTTCACCGGTTGCTATACCGTCGGCACCAACCGATTCACCGACAAACTCCTGGCCGTCGGCTGTCACGAGTACGGCCTGCGTCATGGTGTCACCTGCTTTGCTGGAATCTGCACCTCAAGCCTCATGCCAATTCTCCGTTCCTGGAAGTGAGGCGGCCCCGGGAGATCGTCAGGAGGACACGACCCGTAAAGGTCATCCCGGTGTAGGGCGAGTTCGTCGATTTCGATACATAAGAGAGCGGGCTCCACGTCGCAGCGGGGTCGAAAACCACCATGTTCGCTTCTTGACCTATAGACGGAAGCTGCCCTTGATGAGCCATCTGGGCAATCTGTGCCGGACGGATCGACATCCACGCGAACAGCTCCGATGCCTCCGGTTGCAGAACCGTGTTGACCACTGCCGCGGCCGTTTCGAGACCGATGACCCCATTGGCAGCTTCCTCGAAGGGAACTTCCTTGTCGGCGGCCACGTGGGGAGCATGATCGGTTGCGATCACGTCTATGACGTCTTTTCGAAGCCCGGCAATCAAAGCCTGACGATCTGATTCTGAACGCAGCGGAGGGTGCATCTTGAACGACGGGTCCGTACCGGCCTCAATCTCTTTATCCGTGAACATCAGATGGTGTGGTGTGACTTCTGCCGTCACCGCGATCCCCCGGGCGCGTGCATCAGCGATCAGATCCACCGATCTTGCCGACGAGAGGTGCTGAAAATGGATTCGGCGACCGGTCATTTCCGCAAGCCGGATGTCACGGGCGACCATGACGTCTTCCGAAGCGTGGGGAATTCCCCGGATCCCCAGCACCGACGACACGGCGCCTTCGTGCATGTGTCCGCCTCGCGACAGGCCCCGATCTTCGCAATGTTGCGACACGATGCCTCCTAAATCCCCTATGTATTCGAGTGCCTGGCGCATGAGACCTGCGTCGGACACGGGATCGCCATCATCGGTGAAGATCCGGCAACCGGCGTCCCATAGATCATCGAGATGCGCAAGCTGAGAACCCTGACGACCGAGTGACACGGCACCGGCAGGCTGGACCTCGACCAAACCGACTTCGCTTCCGCGAGCTGCGACGAGCGCCGCAACGTGGCCCGAATCCATAGCCGGCGAGGTATTGGGCATCGCCACGACGGCGGTGAATCCGCCACGGGCAGCTGCTCGGGAACCTGATTCGATATCTTCTTTGTACTCGAATCCCGGTTCACGAAGATGAGTGTGAAGATCCACGAATCCGGGGCCGATCCAGCATCCTTTGACATCGATACGTTCGACACCAGCAAGGTCCTCGACGGGAAGGTCGGTGCCGATCGCGACGATGGTCCCGTTTCGGATGAGGATGTCTGCGGCTTCCATTCCACCTGCCGTGAGGACGAGACCGGAGGCCAGAAGCACGTCAATCATGATGGGCACCAAACAGTGTCAACATGACGGCCATTCGAACCGCAACCCCATTTCGCACCTGGCTCAGCACCAACGACCGTTCGGCCTCGGCGACGCCATGGGCAATCTCAACCCCCCGGTTCATCGGACCCGGATGCAGCACGACAGAATCTCCCGACATGCGAGCATAACGCTGTTCGGTCAGCCCGAACCGGCTCACATACTCGGGCAACGACGGTACGACCTGGTCGCCGCCTCGTTCGGCCTGGATGCGCAACAGGTACATGACATCAGTGTCTTCTACAACCTCGTCTATGTGATACGCCACCTTGACCGGCCAACCCTCCAATGAGGTCGGGAGCAGGGTCGCAGGCGCAACCAGCGTCACTTCGGCTCCGAGCGCGTTCAAGGCGAAAACGTTCGAGCGGGCAACCCGGCTATGCCTGATGTCGCCCACAATGGCGACCGCCAGCCCGTCGAGCTTGCCAAACCTCTGACGCAGGGTCAGCGCATCGAGCAACGCCTGGGTCGGATGTTGATTTGTGCCATCTCCGGCATTGATGACCGGGACGTCGACCCACTCGCTGATACGGTGGGCGGCTCCGACGGCATAGTGCCTCACAACCATCAAGTCGGCACCGATGGCTTCGAGCGTCAACGCCGTGTCGCGCAAGCTCTCACCCTTGGTCATGGAAGATCCCTGCGAACCGAACGTCATGGTGTCTGCGGAGAGCGCTTTGGCAGCCCGCTCAAAGCTCAGCCGGGTTCTGGTTGAGTTCTCGAAGAACACCAGGCCGACCGTTTTGCCGCGCAATGTCGGTACTTTCGGAATTGGCCGATCGAGCACTTCGGCCATTTCATCAGCCATATTGAGAATTCTCGTGAGATCGGTCGCGGACAGATACTCGGTCGAGAGCAGATGGTTCATCTGGCTCGCTCCAGCCAAACACCCTCGGTACCATCGGTTTCTTCGAGCTGAACCGTCACACGCTCTTCCACCGAGGTGGGGAGGTTCTTTCCGACGTAGTCGGCCCGAATCGGAAGCTGGCGGTGTCCCCTGTCGACCAGCGCAGCTAGTTGGACATTGCGGGGGCGGCCGAGGTCCGCGAGAGCGTCCAAAGCGGCCCGAATGGTTCGGCCGGTGAACAACACGTCGTCCACCAACACAACCGTGCGACCGTCGAGATTGACCGGAACCTCAGTCGGCCCAAGCCGGGTGGTGGGTCGGTAATCCAGATCATCTCGATAGAGCCCGACGTCCACCGAGCCGACCGGCACGTCAATCCCCTCAAACTCTTTGATCACCGATGCAATTCGCCGGGCCAGCGGCACACCGCGGGTCGGGATGCCGAGCAGCACAACCTGCGAGAGGTCAGGGAGCTGTTCGAGGATCTCGTGAGATACTCTCCGCAGCGCCCGACCTATCTCGTCAGGCGTCAACAGGAGAGGCGCAGCATCCGAGCGGAACGTCGCTCGTTGGTGGGTGCCGGCAGGTTGGCTTGCGGGTTGGCCGGCATGTTGGCTTGCGGGTTCGCTAGCAGGTCTGGATTCGATCACGGTTTCCTTTCCGGCCTCACAGGACCGGTCTTAAAGGTCTCCCGGAGATTAGCGACCGGTAGCCAGAGCACTGATTCTCTCCTTGCGGATCGCGAAAGATTTGTGGTCTTTCGACGCCGATCCTGTCGTGCAATGCCGGATCTACGATCGGGTGAAGCGGGCGATCGCGGCCAGAACGCCATTGACGAAGGATCCTGACTGTTCGGTCGAATAGCGCTTGGCGAGCTCGACGGCTTCGTTGATGATCACGGCTGTCGGCGTTTCTGCCCGGGTCAGCAACTCGAAGGTCGCCATACGAAGGATTGCGGCATCGACCGCCGCGAGCCGTTTCAAGGACCAATTGCTGGCGGCGTTCTCGATCAACTCATCGATCTGGTCGATATGGTCTACCACTCCCTCGACCAGCATGCCTGCCCGCCCGTCCGGTATCTCGCTGACGCCACGTGCATGCCGTTCGTACAAGGCGATGAGCGCTTTCTCACGTGGTTCGCTCATGAGACCCGGGTCATGTACTCCCCGGTTCGCGTATCAACCTTGACCGTGTCGCCGATGTTGACGAACAGTGGGGCCTGGATCACGAGTCCGGTCGATAAGGTAACGGGTTTGGTCGCCCCCGAGACCCGGTCTCCCTTGACGCCCGGTTCAGTGTGCGTAACGGCCAGTTCGACCGATGCCGGTAGGTCAACCGATAGTGGTGACCCGTCATACACCGGTAGCTGGACGGTCGCGCCGTCGTTGAGGTAGTCGGCCGCGTCACCGACCTGATCCGCACCGAGAGAGAACTGGGCGTACGTCTCGAGATCCATGAAGTGAAACTCTGATCCCGATCGATAGAGAAACTGATGATCTCGACGATCGATGACGGCCTGTTTGACATCCTCTCCGGCCCGAAAAGTCTTGTCGATGACGGCTCCACTGTGGAGATTCTTGAGCTTCATCCTGACGAAGGCTTTGCCTTTGCCGGGCTTGACGTGCTGGTAGTCGACGATCTGGAACAAACCTTCCGGAAGGTCGAGCGACTGGCCTGGTCGAACGTCGTTGGTGGATGCCATGGTTTCCTTTGGAACTGCTTCTGCGGGCCGGAGTGTAAAGGCGTCTCAGAGGTGCCGATTGACCGCGTTCATCACGGCGCGCAGCGATGCCGTCGTGATATCCGAATGGAGGCCGACCCCCCAGATTTCGTCGCCATCGACCCGCATCTCGAGATATGTCACGGCTTCGGCGTCGGTTCCGGTACCAATCGCATGTTCGTGGTAGTCCATCACGCGCAGCGACACGCCCAGGCGATCCTCCACTGCGGCGACAAAGGCGTCTACAGCGCCGTTTCCCTCACCGACGATCGTCCATTCCTCGCCCGCGGCTTCAATCAATGCTTCGACCGTCGTCCTGTCATTCCCTCTGGCGTTTTGCGAGCTGTTGTGGCGAACCAAGCGATACTTTGCTCCAGGCGGGTTGATATAGGTTTGGCGGAATTCGGTCCAGATCTCATTCGGTTGGATCTCTCTACCGGTCTCATCCGTGACCGACTGGATGACGCGCATGAAGTCGATCTGCAGGCGCCGCGGCAGCTCCATGGCTTGTTCGGTTTTCAGCACGTAGGCGACTCCGCCTTTTCCGGACTGGCTATTGACCCGGATCACGTCCTCGTACGACCGGCCGAGATCTGCCGGATCGACGGGCAAGTAGGGCACGTCCCACAGCGCCTCTCCCCCTACCGCGGCGTCCTCCTTCTCCTGAGCCTCAAATCCTTTCTTGATCGCGTCCTGATGTGACCCGGAGAAGGCGGTGTATACGAGATCGCCGACATACGGGTGGCGTGGATGTACGGGCAGCTGATTGCAGTGTTCGGCTACCCGACGGATTTCGTTGATGTCACTGAGGTCCAGTTGGGGTGGCACTCCCTGGCTAAAGAGATTGAGCGCCAGCGTGACGACGTCGACGTTTCCGGTCCGTTCGCCGTTGCCGAACAGGGTTCCTTCGACTCGATCCGCACCGGCCATCACGCCAAACTCGGCGGCGGCGACGGCAGTTCCGCGATCATTGTGCGGATGAACGCTCAAGACAATTGCATCGCGACGGTCGAGGTTGGTGTGCATCCATTCGATCATGTCTCCAAACAAATTGGCCGTGGACATTTCGACGGTGGCAGGAAGGTTGATGATGACCTTGTCGGAGGGAGTGGGGTCGAACACGTCCATGACCGCCTCACAAACCTGCTTGGCAAAGGGCAACTCGGTACCCGTGAAGCTCTCTGGCGAGTATTCATAGCGAATGCGGGTGTCGCCCATGGCGGCTTCAAATTCTTTGCAGTACTGAGCGCCTTGTACAGCAATGTCGATGATGCCGGCCTCATCCAACCCGAACACCACGCGCCTTTGCGTTGTCGACGTCGAGTTGTAGAGGTGCATGATGCCCTCACGGGCCCCGACCAGGCTTTCGTATGAACGCTCAATCAGATCGCGTCGAGCCTGGGTCAATACCTGGATCGTCACGTCATCGGGAATGAGGTCCTCCTCGATGATCATGCGAACGAAATCAAAATCGGTCGCAGAGGCAGCCGGGAACCCGACTTCGATCTCCTTGAAACCCACGTCAACGAGCGTCTGGAACATCAAGAGCTTGCGATCCGGATCCATGGGATCGATCAGCGCCTGGTTGCCATCCCGCAGGTCGACGCTGCACCACAGTGGAGCCGTTGAGATGCGGGCATCGGGCCAGGTCCGCCGTTCGAGTTCGACAGTCGGAAAGGGTTTGTATTTGTGGACGGGCATGCGGTTCATGGTTGAACTCCCGGAGAATTGTGACGTGACGTGATGGGAACGAATGGGTCCCGGCTGCGTTAAAGCGCCGGGTTCATAAGTCGCCGGCGCAAATTGCCGGTGGGCCTCGTGGCGTCGAAATGTGTCACAATGGAATTGAGCCTATTGGACGGCCGCTCCGGCCGCAACCATCGCATTGGCGAGGAGCTCGGTCTCGACATGGGTTACCACCGGATTTCCGAAGCTGCGTAACAGGACCATCCGCTGGCCGCGTGCGTCACGCTTTTTGTCCAATGCAACCAGGTCGTGGAGGTCGTTGAGCCCGAGACCTGGTATCCGGGTCGGAAGATTGACCGAGGCGAGAATGGAATTCTGGCGTTCCGCCGCATCGAATCCGACCATGTCCGTCGAGATATGGGCCGCCACCGCCATGCCGATGGAGACCGCGTCACCGTGGCGCAAGCGCCCCGCGATTTCCACGGCGTGACCAACCGTGTGGCCGTAGTTGAGAATTGCCCTCCGGCCCGACTCACGCCAATCCTCGGTGACAACATCGGCTTTGACACGGACCGCTTCGAGCACAACCTCATCGAGATCGACGTCGACACCGTCACGCTCGTACAGCTCCAGGAGCTTTGTGCTCCCGACACATCCGGCTTTGATGGCTTCCGCGTGGCCCTGGCGGGCGATGTCGGCGGGAAGGCGATCAAGAACGAGCGTGTCGATTACGACCCGGGCCGGGTGTGAGAACACACCGACAAGATTCTTGCCGTCGACGTTGACCCCGGTCTTGCCCCCGATGGCAGCGTCGACGGCGCCGAGCAGCGTCGTCGGCACGTATATTGCCTCAACACCGCGTAGGTAGGTACCTGCCACGTACCCTGCCAAATCCGTCGCGGCCCCACCCCCTATGCCGACCACGGTATCCGACCGGCTCAATCCGATGTTGTTCAACCACCGGTAGACCAGGCCGGCTACTTCGAGGCTCTTGGCTGCTTCGCCATCCGGTAGCTCGAAGAGGCTGGAGCCGGCGAGGCGGCCGGACAGCGACCTGGCGATCTCAGCCGCCGGACCTGGCTGATGGAGGATGGCCACGTGCCGGCGATCTCTCTTCGTGACAATCGGGTCGGTTTCCACGATTCCCTGCCCAATAACCACTTCACACTCGGAGACGTGAAGCCGGTGAGACATGATCGCCTAGAAGGTTGCGATTCGCTTGCGATACGCTTCAACGGCGCCGACAAAGTCCGAGATGGTGTCCCCACCGAACTTGCGCTGCATCTCCTGGGCCAGCACGATCGCAACCATCGATTCGGCCACGACGCCGGCTGCGGGTACGGCACAAACGTCAGAACGCTCCCGAATGGCCGACTTCTCATCCTTGGTGTCGACATCGACTGTCTTGAGTGCCTTCATCAACGTTGAAATCGGTTTCATGGCAGCCCTGACTCTCACGACCTGGCCGTTGCTCATGCCTCCCTCGATGCCGCCGGCCCGATGCGTTTCGCGAATGAACTCCTCCCCGTCATACGCGATCTCGTCGTGAGCCGCGGATCCCCGTCTGCGAGCCGATTCGAAGCCATCCCCCACCTCGACACCTTTGATCGCCTGAATCGACATCAACGCCATCGCCAGCAGTCCATCCAGCCTCCTGTCGTAGTGGACATGGCTGCCCACCCCAACGGGGACACCGTACGCAAGCACTTCGACAACTCCACCGAGCGTATCCCTGTCTGCCTTTGCAGCTTCGATGGCCGCAACCATGGCCGCTTCAGATGCAGGGTCGGCAGTACGAACTGGTGACTCATCGATCTTCGCTAAATCATCGGGAGTAGGGGTTCGACCACCGGCGATCGCGTCACCGATCGCAACGACGTGCGAGAACACCTCGACACCGACCTGCTCCAGCAATTGCTTCGCCAGGTAGCCGGCCACGGCCCGCGCAGCGGTTTCACGCGCGGAAGCGCGCTCGAGAATGTCGCGGGCATCATGTGTGTCGTATTTCTGCATGCCGGCGAGGTCAGCGTGTCCGGGCCGGGGAGCAGTTGCCGGGCGCACACTGGAACCGGCTTCCGGGTTCATCTCATCAGTCCATTTCGTGGCGAACTCTGTGTTGCGTACGACCACCGAAACCGGAGAGCCCAGCGTAAAACCAAAACGTAGCCCTCCCAGGAACTCGATTTCGTCCTGTTCGAGCTGCATCCGCCGGCCGCGTCCGTAGCCGAGCCGCCGCCGGGCGAGCTCGGCCGCCAAACCTTGCCTGGAGACCGGCAGTCCGGACGGGAGGCCCTCAACGATCGTGGTCAGACCGGGGCCGTGAGATTCTCCAGCTGTCAACATGCGCAACATATTCGGAGGATGGTAGCCGTGGCCTACAGGGCCGCCTGGCCGGTGAGAGCTACTTCAGTATCTGCTGACCTTCACCGAGCACGAAGGTGGAATCGCCAAAGAGGAACGTGACTTTGTCGTCGTCGAGGGCAACGATCTTGTATCGGCCCGCAAAGGTCTCGCCTACTCCGACCGTGTACTCAGTGCCATCGACCCGTACGATCGCCCTGCGATTGCCGGCTGCGTCGGTGGTGATCGCCACGACCGTCACATTGCTGCCGGCCAGAGGGTCCTCGGTTCCCGTGATGTCGGGGGCGCCGATGATCAGCGGACGGAACGGATCACGCGGCTGGGCGGCCTGAAACGCCTCAACGACTCGGGACCCTCGCAGCAAGCTGTCGCCGGTAGCGACACCGGCCACCACCCCGGCGTCGGCCGCTGCCGGCAGGACCACATTTTGAGGCGCATCCAACGTCGTCCGCGATGCTCCGAACACGCCGGGCGCCACCAGCAACCAGCTGATCGACACGAGCGCAGCGAGCAGCAGGATCGTGGTAATGAGAGTCGAGCTTCGTCTGGTCATCAGTTGCCCTCCACCTCTTCGAGTGTTCCCGGCAGCGGATTGGTCGAGAATGCACGGCCAGAAAGATTGGTTTGGAGATTGTTCGTCGAGGTTGCATCGTCCAGCGTTGCGGAGATCGAGATCTGGTCGATACGAATGAGCCTGTCGAGATCCTCGAGATCGAAGAGAAACTGAAGCGTTCGAAAATACTCTCCCTCGATCCCCAGATTCAAAGCGATCTCGTACAGTCCCTCACCCAAAAGTGACTCGACCGGTGGTACCGCCGAAAGTTGGTTGATCACCAACCCCGAGTCACGGGCCAGTGCTCTGATGGATTCGAGCAGTGCCGCCTCGCTCGGATCTTCCGGGATAGAGACCGAGATCTCAGCCACCGCAGCGTCAAATTGACCTTGCTGACGCTGCAATTCCACGAGCCTGGTGATTCTCGCCTCTAACGTTTCTTGCTCCTGCACCGCAGTCTGGAGATCGGCC
>JAHEJY010000071.1 GCA_024638625.1 Actinomycetes bacterium | reverse complement strand
CAACCCCCGCATCGTCTTGAGCCGGTCGCGTATTCTCGACGCGGTTTGGGACCTCGATGCCGATACCAGCAGCAACATCGTCGACGTGTATGTCCGGTATATCCGTCAGAAGCTCGAAACTGTTGGTGCTCCCTCGCTGATCCAGACCGTGCGCGGTGCCGGCTACGTCCTGCGACAACCATGAGGTCCGGTCGATGAAGATTCGGCTTCGTCTGACGCTGTTCGGCGCGCTGGTGGTCGCTGCCGCGGTTCTCGTATTTGGTCTCTCGCTGGTGTGGTTGGCCGAACGCGCCGCGCCGAATGACCAGGCGACCGCACTGGGAACCCTGGCCGACGGCACTGTAGAGAACCTCCTCTCGGCGGACCCGGCGACTCTGATTCCTACCCGGCCACCGGTTCTCATCGACATCGCCTCGAGCACCGAACCGTTCATCCTCATCCTGGATGAAGCCGGCGTTCCTCTGTATGCAACGGCGGAGGTGGACGACGAACCGCCCCGGGTGCCCGCCGCCATCGTGGTCGAGGCAAACCAAATCGGCGGTTCGGCCGCGACGTACGCAATCACCGGCACCGTCGAAATCCATGTCGAAGCGCGCGCATGGCAACGCCCGGACCTGGAAGTCGCCGGAGTGGTCGTGGCCGGCCAGTCCACTGCCTTCATTGCCGAACAGGTGGCGGGCCTGCGGGCCGTGATCGTCGTCTCACTGATCGTCACGCTGCTCGTCTCGCTTGCTGCCGGCTGGATTGTGAGCGGCAGGGCCCTGCGGCCACTCCAGAGCCTCGCCGAGACGACAGACGAAATCGGAGCCACCGGTGATCTCACGAGACGCCTCCCGCCCGCTCGGGCCGATGACGAAGTGGGTGCTCTCACCGGCAGTTTCAACGCCATGCTGGAACGCCTGCAGGCGGCGAGAGCAGACCTGACCGAATCCCTACGTCGCCAGCAGCAGTTCGTGGCAGACGCCAGCCATGAACTTCGGAGCCCTCTGACCACGATTCGCAACAATGCCGGCTTTCTGGTCGAGCGGACCGATGCCTCAACAAACGACAGGGGAGAGGCGATTGCCGAGATCGCTGAGGAGGCAGATCGCATGGCCCGGTTGGTCGATGACCTCCTTGCCCTGGCCCGCACGGATGGAGACATCGCTCCTGACCGGAAGCCACTTGACCTATCGGCGCTGATCCGCGATGTCATCGGGCGGTCGGACATCAATCTGACTGCCGGTGAAGCGGTCGAGGTGCTGGGGGATCGCGATGCCCTCCACCGGCTGGTTGTAATCCTCCTCGACAATGCCAATCGTCACGGTTCGCTGCCGATCGAAATCGATGTGAATCGGTCGGGCCACGGTGCTGTCATAGAAGTCCGCGACCATGGCCCGGGTCTCAGAAGCGAAGAATACGACCGGGTCTTCGACCGGTTCTATCAGGCGGACTCCAGTCGAAACCGGGAGGGTGCCGGCCTCGGGCTGGCGATTGCAGGCGAAATCGTTGCGGCCCACGGAGGTTCCATCTCGGCCTCCAACCATCCGGAGGGTGGTGCCGTCTTCACGGTTCGTCTGCCCGGGCTCTAGACGGGGATCTGATCCGCCCGGATCTCACCGTCCTCTCATCGTCGGCCAATTCTGGTCTCATCGAGCAGTCCGATGCTGAGAGTATGAATCACAACTCGCTCCACCCAACTGTTCAGATCGTAAGCATTCTCGTGCTCGTGCAAGCCGGGATTTCGGTCGTTTCTTCGATCGAAGCGTCGTTCGCAACACTGGCCTTCGGGCCTGCGGCCGGGGGCCTGGCTCTCGTCAACCTGGCGCTGGCCGGACTGCTCTTCGCCCTGGCCAATCGGCTGAGACATGGATCGGACAGGGCTCGACGGACGATCCGGTTCGTGGAAGTGTTCGTGATCGTGTGGGCCCTGTTCGACCTTGCGCTTGCCTTGGGATTGGCGGGCCGGTCGATCGAACTGGTCGGGTTGACGACCCGGATCGTGATGCCGGTCTATGTGTGGAGAGCGCTTCGCCGCTCGGACGTAAAGGCCACGTTTCGCCCCGGTCAGGATGCTGTTGCGATCGAAGCCCCGGTCCTGACGGGAGCGGCAGCATGACCAGCGTCCTCGCCGAGACTGCCATCCTCGCCCACAGCGACCTTGTCATTACCAGTGTCGATCCCGGTTCGTATCTCGGAAGCCCGATGTATGCGGTGATTCCGGAACATCAGTTGGCCCTTTTCGGGCTCGTCGTGACCATCCTGGGCGCGTGGTGGGTGCGATGGCGTGCCAACCGACACGCCTCATGTGAGGAGACCTGTCTCTATCGCCGGTATGGTCGTCTGGCCTTGCCCGAGCGCTTCGTCTTCTGGCTCGTCACGAGCTCGGCGGTCATCCACCTCGGATTGGTTCTCGGACACGAACCGTCGGGATTCTCCCTGGCCTATCTGATCGGGACGGCCGCCACCAGCTGGGTAGCGTGGCGAATGTTGGCGGGCCGACCCTGGCGCCGGCCTGCGAAGTACGTGCTCGTCGGCTCTGTCCTGGCGTACGCGGCCACGTTGCTCGCCGGCGAAGCTCCGGATCAGATGGGGATCCTGACCAAGCTCATCGAAATCACCGCTCTGGCAGGCGTCATCGTGGTCCCGGCGTCGGGACCAGGAAGGATCGCTCGTTCGGTTCGGTCCGCCTCGGTGGTGGGATTGCTGGTCGCAACGGCATTCGGGGCCTGGGTCGGTGCCATGAGCAGCGGGGACGGAGGACACCACCTTGGTGAAACGCCCCCGCCCGGAGTGCTGTTGCCCGGCGGTGAGGATCGGGAACCCACTGCGGCCGAGCGGGCCCGGGCCGAGCACCTATACGAAGAAACCGTTGCGGCACTCGCCCGGTTCGAAGATCCCGCCGTCGCCGCGGCTCACGGGTATGACGTGGCCGGCATGTTTGGGAACGACTTCCACGCGGGCAATGAAGATCTCAAGCACGACGGGCGGATCCTCGATCCTCATCACCCCGAGACGCTGGTGTATGCGATGGCCGGCGAAAGGCCGGTTCTGCTGGGAGCCATGTTCGAGATGGAAGAGATCGGTCAAGCCGGTCCCGCGGTCGGCGGGCCGCTGACGGTCTGGCATGCCCACGACCACATCTGCCTGTCGTTGGCGCCTGTCGGGATCGCCGGTTTGCAGAGCCCCTTCGGTTCATGTCCGGCGGGTGCGATCAACGTGCCGATCACGAATGAGATGTTCCACGTGTGGGTCCTGCCCGGCCTGGACGATCCGTTTGGCGACATCGACGAGGCGTGGCTGACCGAATACCTGGCCGCTGTTGAACTAGCGGGTTGACGGATCGATTTCCGATGCCTCGATCACGCTTTCAATCGACTGTACCGCCGCCATCAGCGTTGCGAGGTGAGACGATTGGACATCGAAGATGGCGAGATACGAGTCGTCGGAACGCTCAACTCCTACGTCACCCGCTCCTTCATCGATCGAGTGTACGAGTTGGAGTACCTGGTTGAAATCGGTCAGGGTTGACAGCCTCACTCCCAGAGGGCGGGTGTCGCCGATCGCCCCCCGGTTCCTCATGAAATGCTCGATGAACCCGAGAGCGTTGAGAATGAGGAAGGTGATAGCCGTGGCGACGGCTGCACCGGGAATCAGCCCGGCCCCCGCTGTCATCCCGATAGCGGCGACTGCCCAGAGGCCTGCTGCAGTGGTGAGTCCCCGCACGTTGGCTCCTTGACGAAAGATTGCGCCTGCCCCGAGAAAACCCACTCCGGTCACGATCTGGGCCGCCACCCGGGAAGGATCGCTCCCTTCGAACGCAAAGGTGCCGACCAATGTGAACAGGGCCGCTCCGAATCCGACGAGCATGTGCGTACGCAATCCTGCGGCCTTGTGTTGGGCCTCTCTCTCAAAACCGACGATGCCGCTGAGAAGCGCAGCGAAGATGAGACGGAGCGACCAATCGAGAATGTCGATGTCATATGGCATGGTTTCAGTCTGCCACGTCAATTGATGTCCGCCTATGCCTCATCACGGTCAACGATCGTTTGATATCTCGACGCCGCGGAGGCGAATTGCTCCGTCGAAGGCGGACGCCCTACCCGAGCGTGGCGAATTCCACTAGTCGGTGCCTTTCGGCGGAATGACTACGGTGCCGCAGGAATCGCACCGGAACGCCTCGGCGTGGTGGTTGAAGAAGCCGGTCGTGATCGGTATGCCACTCAGGTCGCCGGCTATTCCCCGTCGGATCTTGAATTTCACGCCCGGCGACCGCCCGACGACGGACCCTTCGGTCATATCAGTTGAGCAGGTAGGACAGTGCACACAGTGATGCTAGCAATCGGCCAGGGCCCCGATCGGTGGCCGCACGGCCGGAGCAGCTAGGTGTCGAGCATTCCAAGGTCACGAAGGTAACCAGCCGGTTCTTCGAAGCTGCAGCTACCGAAGGAGCGTAGCGATTCTCGAACCACGGCCGCATCGATATCGCGTCCAATGCCGTCCCAGGCTGCAGTGACCATGTCGAATTCCGAAGGTTCCGTCGCGGCCAGTGCGTAAGCCGATTTCGACGGGTCCACCAGTGTCGCCCGGGTAGCCGCCAGCAGGTTGACGAAGCCGTGCTCGGTGGCGCCTTCGATAGTTGACTCGTGTCGAAATGGGGAGTGGAGCCCGGCCGTTGCTTTGAAGGGAATCCCACGTTGGATGCATCGAGCGAGAAAGGCTGAAACGTGCTCGATGCTTGGAAACGAGACGGCCGATTCCCCGCCGGTGCGGATCTTGGCCCGCACGTCGAGGCCGGCGTCTCGCGCCCGCTGAATGGAATCCAGGAAGGTCAGGTCGGACGGAGTGCGGCATTCCGAGTAGACGACCGGGGCCCACTCGCTGATCGGCCCGTAATCGAACCGGCCGGCGTCCACCTTCAGCTCGACCTGGTCTACCGCCCGGTCCATCTGGTCTGCGGGGATATCGAGAACGGCACCGATCGCGATGTGTTCGCCGGCCGAGAGCAGCTGATTGAGTTCTGGCAACTGGCTGGCCGGGCAAAGAAATGGACCCAACAGCCATCCGTCGGGGCCGGATGTGGCGGTCCGGTAGACCTGGAGTGCTGTCGCGAGCGGGTGGCGGGCCGGAGGGAACACCCCGGCGTAGTCGATGATCCCCTCGAGGAGCGTTCGTTCAGTCGCCATGGACGAGACGGTAGCGTTGATGGGAGGCGAATCGAAGGGCCCCGCTGTGATTGATGCCAACTCCGGGTTTGGTCCGGACAACCTTCCTTACTGCGTGTTCGAGCTCGGGGGCGAAGCCAGCATTGGTGTCCGGCTCGGTGACCGGGTCATATCGTTGAGAGCGCTGGTCGAGAATGGCCAGCTTCCCGGCGAGTGCGGTGCAGGCAATCTGAATCCTCTCATGGCCGCGGGAAAACGTCGATGGGATGAGGTGCGAGCAACCCTGCAGGGCATGATCGAGAGTGAGGATTCCGTAACCGAAACTGCAAGCCACAGCATCGCAGAAATAACCCTGTTGCTTCCGTTCGATGTCGCCGACTACGTGGACTTCTATTCGTCGGAACAGCACGCCATCAACCTCGGAAGGATGTTTCGACCGGACGCCGAGCCGTTGTTACCCAACTGGAAGCACTTACCGGTGGGATATCACGGCCGGGCAGGAACCCTGGTCCTCTCGGGCACCGAGATCAGGCGCCCGGCAGGGCAGAGGAAGGAGGCCGATGGATCGATCGGTTTCGGGCCGAGCCAACGCCTCGATATCGAGCTCGAGCTCGGTTACGTGCTCGGAGGGGACAGCTCCATGGGAACGCCGGTACCGATCGGTAGCGCGTCGGATCACCTTTTCGGGTTCTTCCTCGTCAACGATTGGAGTGCCCGCGACATCCAGGCTTGGGAGTATGTCCCGCTTGGCCCATTTCTCGGAAAATCGTTCGCTACGTCGATCTCGCCCTGGGTGGTGCCGACACCGGCACTCGAGCCGTTCCGGATGAATCAGCCGGTGCAAGAGCCGACGCCGTTGCCATATCTGCAGGACGATGGCACCTGGGGTCTGGACATCGACTTCGAAATCGGGCTGCAGAGCCGCACCATGGAGGTACCGGACATCGTGTCGAGAACGAACTTCAAAGACATGTATTGGAGTCCGGTGCAGCAGATTGCGCACATGACGATCAACGGCGCGTCCGTTCGGACCGGAGATGTATGTGCGTCCGGGACGATCAGCGGATCGAAACCGGGCACGTTTGGGAGCATGATCGAGCTGTCCTGGAATGGCGAGGAGCCGATTCACCTGAGCGACGGATCGACGAGAACCTTTCTGGAAGACGGTGACACCGCGATCCTGCGCGGCTTGGCATCGAATGGCACCGCCATGGTCGGGTTCGGCGACGTCTCCGGGGTCATCGTTCCCTAGCCGGCCGATTCTGCAATCAAGCCCGCCAACGCACGTATGCCCGGCTCGATCGCATCGGTGTCGATGCCCGAGAAACCCAGTTTGAAGTAGTTGACCGGCCTCGGTTTGTCCAGGAAGCAGACGTCGCCGGGCTCGATCACAATCCCTCGGGCGAGGGCTCTGCCGGCCATTGCCGTCGCGTCGAATCCGGGCGGTCCCGGTACCCAGATGCTGAGCCCGCCGGTCTGGATGGGAATATCCCAGTGGGGCAGATGCTGCGCCAGGCTGGTAGCAACCCGTTCCCATTTGTCTTTCATCGCGACCCGCGTCTTGCGGACACCGGCGGCGTAATCCCCACTCTCGATCATCAGCGCAACGGTTCGCTGCAGTAGTCCGGCAGGGTGACGGAGCATGTATCGCCTCAGGTCGCGCAGATGGTCGATGAGCGGAGCGTCGGCGACGATGTAGCCCAGGCGGAGCCCGGGCGCAAGAAACTTCGAGAAACTGCCCAGGTATATGACGCGGCCGGTGTCGTCGAGTGCTTTGAGCGCAGGCGTCGGCTGGCCCTGGTAGCGAAACTCGGCGTCGTAGTCGTCTTCGATGACGACAAAATCCTTATCAGCAGCCGAGAGAAGGAGTTGTTGCCTTCGACCTACCGATAACGTCACGTTCGTCGGATAGTGATGGCTGGGTGTCGTGAACACGACATCGAGGTCGTCGACGGTTCCGTCGACGACCACGCCCTGGTCATCCACCGGCAGTGCCCGGAGCGCTCCACGGCGCCGGCTGAAGATATGACGTGCGTCCGGATAGCCGGGATCTTCCACACCCACGCGTGATTCCTGTCCCACCAATGCATGGGACACCAGGAAAAGGCCTTGTTGCGAACCAAGCGAGATCAAGACTTGATCAGGCGTTGCTGACATCCCACGGGCCGGGAGAATCCGCTCGCACAACAAGGCTGTCAGCAGTGAATCGTCCTGGTCGATGAGATCGTTGAGGCTATTCGATCGATTCTCTGGGTCCAGCGCGGCTCTACTCGCTCGATTCCAGGCCCGGGTAGGGAACAGGGACGGATCGGGTTGGCCCACCACGAACGGGTACGGATAGGAGGACCAGTCGCTTGGTTTTCGCATATGGGGAAAAGGGTCGGTGGTGTCCCGGAACCTCGCCTCCCAGTTGATCGGGGTACCGGGCGGCTTCCGTTGCGCTGCAACGAAGGGCCCTACATCCAGGCTCACCACATAACCGACCCGGTCAACCGACTGGATGAATCCCTCGGTGAGCAATTCCTGCAGCGCCAGGTTGGCGGTATTGCGCGAGACACCGGTCTCGAGGGCAAGGGTCCGGGAGGATGGCAGGAGGTCGCCCGGCCCGAACGTGCCCTGTTCGATCGCGCCGATCAACCCGTTGCGTAGCTGTCGATAGAGAGGTTCGTCATCAATTCGAGACATCCGGATGAGTGGAGTGCTCCGTCTCCTCGGCATCTCAGCTCTCCTTTCCGACGCGGTCACTGGTACTATCGAAACGCACGATTCTGGCACTTTACAAGGGTCCAATGCATTCGCTACATTGGGTCGACGGGCCGGTTTCCCGCGCGCATTTTCCGGAGCCGTTGCGATGAGCACGGGCATCCGCACCGGATCGCTGAAAAGATCAGGAATCAGACGAAAGAGGATTGATGAAGATATCCGATCTCCAACACCTGGTATACCACTTCACACCCGGCCGTATGTGGCTGGAAGGCGACTTGACGGTTTTCGTAAGGGGCGAGGGCTGTTACCTCTGGGATGAGGATGGTAAGAAGTACCTCGACGGGCTGGCCGGACTGTTCGTGGTCCAGATCGGGCACGGCAGATCAGATCTGGCGAATGCCGCCGCCAAACAGATGGAACAGTTGTCGTATACGCCCACGTGGGCCGCCGTCCACCCGACGGCGGTCGATGCGGCAAAGTTGATCACTTCGCTCGCGCCCGGCGACCTCGATTCCGTCTTTTTTGTGAGTTCCGGATCGGAAGCGGTCGACTCCGCAATCAAGTTTGCGCGCCAATATCACCGTAACCGGGGCAATCACTGGAAGACGGGTGTGATCAGCCGGGACATGAGTTATCACGGCACCACGCTCGGGGCGCTCTCGATTACCGGGCTCGAGTCGATTCGCGAACCGTTTCACCCGTTGCTACCGAACATGCACCGGGTTGGCAACACACTCCAATACCCGGATGGGGCCTCTGCGGCCCAGGCATTTGAGGACAAGATCCTCGAGGTGGGTCCCGAACACATTGGCATGATCAGCGCCGAACCGGTGCAAAACGGAGGAGGGGCACTGGTACCCCCGGACGGTTACTGGCAGGAGCTTCGACAACTCTGTGACAAGTACGACATTTTGTTGCACGCCGATGAGGTCATCAATGCCTTCGGACGGCTCGGTCGGTGGTTTGGCTCGGAGTACGTTGGTGTTGTCCCCGACATGGTCACCTTTGCCAAAGGAGCGACAAGCGGATACGCACCTATCGGTGGGCTTCTGATCCGGCGACCCCTGGTTGAATCGTTGATGAAGTCCGAGGACGGCTCGTTTACCCACGGGGCCACCTGGGGCGGACATCCGATGGTGATGGCGGTGGCCATCGCCAATATCTCTGCGATGCGAGACGAACACATCATTGAGAACGTGGTCGACCATCAGGATTACTTCAGAAGCGAACTGGATCGGCTGGCAGATGCCCACGATGTCATTACCGACGTCCGGGGCATCGGCTATTTCTACGCCGTCGAACTCGGCATGCCGAATGGGGAGCCGATGGACGATCGGACCACGAAGAAGATGGTGAATGAGGTGCTTCCCCGATATATCTCGGACGCCGGGCTTTTGATCCGCGCCGACAGCCGGGGACAGGCGAAGCTGATGCTGTCGCCGCCTCTCATCGCCCGGAACACCGAAATAGACGAGCTCATTGCCGGCGTCGATCAGGTTGTCGATCGCGCCGCCGGTGATCTGTCGTGAGAATTGGCGTCGTAACCGAGGCCAAAATCGACGAGAACCGCGTCGCCCTGACCCCGGCCGGCGCCGAGACCTTGATCGGGGACGGCCATGAAGTGCTGGTGCATTCCGGTGCCGGTGCCGGTTCCCAATTCTCCGACGACGAATACGCCTTGGCCGGGGCCAAGCTCGTAGATGAAGCCGCCTCGGTCTGGTCAGACAGCGACATCATCGTGAAGGTCAAGGAACCGCAAGAGAGCGAGTTCGGCAATCTCCGCAACGGTCTGATCCTGTTCACATATCTTCACCTCGCGGCATATCCCAAGGTGGCTCGGGCGCTGATCGAATCCGGCGCAACCGGTATTGCATACGAAACAGTCGTGCTGCCCGACCGGTCGCTACCACTTCTCGCTCCGATGAGCGAAGTTGCCGGTCGCATGGCCCCACAGGTCGGCGCCCGGATGTTGGAGAAATACTCTGGCGGGCGGGGAATACTGCTCGGTGGCATCCCGGGCGTGGCGCCCGCCAAGGTCGTTGTGGTCGGAGCCGGCATGGCAGGTTCCAATGCCGCCCAGATCGCAGCCGGTATGGGGGCAGACGTCACCGTGTTCGATCTGAGCCCGGTTCCGCTTCGACGCCTGGACAGCGTCTACCGGGGGGCCCTCAAGACCCGGATCGGCAGCCCGGCCGATATCAAGGCTGCAGCCCGCGAGGCGGATCTCGTGATCGGCGCGGTTCTGCTCCCCGGCAAACGAGCGCCGCGGGTGTTGACTGCCGACGACATTTCCGCGATGAAAGAGGGTTCGGCGTTGGTCGATATTGCCATCGATCAGGGAGGTTGCTTCGAGACTTCACGTGAAACCAAACATTCGGACCCAACGTATGTGGTCGACGGCGTTGTGCACTACGCAGTGGGCAACATCCCTGGCGCAGTCCCGAGAACCTCGACGTTCGGACTCACCAACGTCACACTGCCCTATCTGCGACTTCTCGCCGACCACTCGATTGTCGAGGCCGTTGAACGCCGCCCCGAGCTCAAGGGCGGCATCAACGTGACAGGTGGCGAGATTGTCAACCCGGTCGTAGCCGAGGCTCTCGGATAGCCGTGTGCGCAGCGCAGGTCGACCGGGATTCCCTGTCTACATCACCGATCGTGGAACGGTGGTACGAATCGGTTCGTGCCTGGCAGCCCCGGATCGCCCTCGCGGATAGCACCGACGAGCGTGCGTTACAGGCCGCAGCGACACTCGCCGATCTCAAGCTGGTGTCGCCGGTTCTGGTGGGCCCCGAACCCGACATTCGGAGGATCGCCGAATTGGCCGGAATCGATCTCAACGGGGTTGAGATTGCCGATACCCGGGACGAGCCGCTGGTAGCTGCGACCCGATTGGTGGCCACCCTGGACGTTGCCGGATGCGTGGCAGGAGCACGGATCCCGACCGCCGACGTGATCAAGCGTGCGTTGCGAGCGGTCGGTACTGTCGGTCGCCGAGGCATGATCTCGAGTTCATTTTTCTTCCTGATGCCAGACGGGAAGCCGGTCTCTTATGGTGATTGCGGCGTCGTCCCCGATCCGAACTCAGAGCAACTCGCCAAAATCGCGATCGCCACGGCAGACAGCTTCCATCGACTGTCGGGATTGGAAGCCCGGGTTGCCATGCTCAGCTTCTCGACCAAGGGCAGCGCCCGTCATCCAACCGTGACCAAGGTGCAGGAGGCAACCTCGATCGTTCGCGACCTGGCTCCGGATCTTGCAGTCGATGGCGAACTGCAGTTTGATGCTGCCTGGTCTCCCGACATCGCCGCGGTCAAGGCTCCCGGGTCGCCGGTGGCGGGCAACGCCAACGTGTTCATCTTCCCAAGCCTGGATGCCGGCAATCTCGCCTACAAGATCACCGAGCGATTGGGAGGTGCTCGCGCCTACGGGCCGCTCATCCAGGGCCTCAACCGTCCGATTCACGATCTATCCCGGGGGTGTTCGGTCGACGACATCATCCACGTTGCCGTTATCGCGGGGGTGGAGGCGGGCGCAGCCCAGGAGTCCACGCTGTGAGAGCACATCCACCGTTCCATAAACAGAGACAGCAGCAAGCCCGTCAACTCAAGCAAAGGGAGAATCCGTGACACGTATGACATCTAGCGAGGCGTTTGTCGAAAGCCTCGTTGCCCAGGGAGTGACCGACATCTTTGGCATCGTCGGTTCTGCGTTCATGGACGCTCTCGACATCTTCGAGCCGGCCGGTATCCGATTCTGGTCTGTTGCGCACGAACAAGCTGCCGCCCACATGGCTGACGGCTATAGCAGAGTGACCGGACGACACGGCGTCTGCATTGCCCAGAACGGCCCGGGGATAACGAACTTCGTGACAGCGATAGCCGCCGCCTATTGGGCGCACTCCCCGGTCGTGGCCATCACACCCCAGACCGGAAACATGGGAATAGAGAAGGGTGGTTTCCAAGAAACCGATCAGATGCCGATCTTCTCCAAGATCACCAAGTATCAAACTCAGGTGAACCGGCACGAGCGAATCGCCGAGCAAACCCACCGTGCGTTCACGCTGGCCATGGCGGAACGTGGTCCCGTGCAACTCAACATTCCCCGTGACAACTTCTACGGTGAGGCCGATTATGAGATTCGTGGTCCCATGGTGATCGAGCGCTCAGCCGGGGGCCCGGCGTCGATTCAGGCCGCAGCCGAAGCGCTTGGTTCCGCCCGATTCCCCGTCATCATGGCCGGTGGCGGCGTCGTGATGGGTGACGGTCAGATGCCTGCAAAAGATCTGGCCGAGTACCTGGGAGCTCCGGTCGTCACCAGCTATCTCCACAACGATGCCTTCCCCGCCAGCCACGAGCTCGCATGCGGACCGCTGGGCTATCAGGGTTCCAAGGCGGCTATGAACATCGTGTCCCAGGCTGACGTGATTCTCGCTCTTGGCTCCCGGCTCGGTCCGTTCGGAACGTTGCCTCAGCACGGAATCGACTACTGGCCGAAGGATGCGAGAATCGTGCAGGTCGATATCGACCACCGCATGCTGGGGCTGGTCGAAGATGTGGAGGTGGCCATCCACGGTGATGCGGGCCTGGCTGCTGAGGCGATACTGGGTGCGTTGCAAGGGATGGAAGTGGCGGCTCATGGCAACCGCGAAGAGCGCCTTGCTGAAGTCGCGTCGCAGAAAGCTGCCTGGAGCCGTGAGTTGGCCGATTGGTCCTCGTCGGATGCGCTCCCGATGGCACCCCGGCGGGCTCTACGGGAATTGGAAAACGCCATGCCGAACAATGCGATGGTCACAACGGACATCGGAAACATCTGCTCGGTAGCCAATAGCTACCTGAACTTCGATCGTCCCAATTCGCTGTTCGCCGCCATGATGTGGGGCAACTGCGGCTACGCCTTCCCCACCGCAATGGGTGCCAAGATCGGAGCGCCGGGCCGACCCGCGATTGCGTATGTCGGCGACGGCGCCTGGGGCATGAGTATGGCTGAGGTCATGACCTGTGTACGAGAGAACATCCCGGTCGTGGCCGTGGTCTTCAACAACAGCCAGTGGGGAGCCGAGAAGAAGAATCAGATTGATTTCTACGACGATCGGTATGTCGGTACCAATCTCGAAAACCCGTCCTTCGCCGAGATCTCAAGAGCAATGGGAGGCAACGGCATCCAGGTTTCCAAACCGGATGAGGTCGGTGACGCCCTCAACGAGGCGGTTGACTCAGACCAGGTGACCGTGCTCGAGATCATGACGAACCAGGAGCTCGGAGAGCCATTCCGGCGCGACGCCCTCAATCTTCCCCACCGCCTTTTGGACAAATATGAGAAATACTCCCACCAGGACTAGTCGGTAGGAGCCTCCTCCCCAGGAGCGCCGTCCGCGGAGGCCTCATCTGTCCCGGATTCGTCGGAGTCGCTTCCGAGTTGTTTACCGAGAGCGGCAAGCATCTCGTCGAGCTTGGCGATCCGCTCTTCGGTGGCCGACA
>JAHEJY010000205.1 GCA_024638625.1 Actinomycetes bacterium | reverse complement strand
GTTCTTCGTGAGTATGAGCGGGTGTATCCATTCGGTTGGCTGGGCATCCTGTCAGAAACCCCTCCGCTGCCCGACCTCATCTACTGCAACAGCCCCCGTGGTTTTGCACTGGCATCGATGCGCAATCCGATGCTCAGCCGTTATTACCTGCAGGTGCCACTCGAGGACGCCATCGACGAATGGCCCGACGATCGATTCTGGGATGAGATCAATCGCCGGTACCCGGATGACATAGCGGCGGAGATTGTTACGGGCCCCAGCGTGGAAAAGTCGATCGCACCGATCCGCAGCTACGTCGCCGAACCGATGCGATACGGCCGCCTGTTTCTGGCGGGCGACTCCGCCCATATCGTTCCCCCCACCGGCGCCAAGGGCCTCAATCTCGCCGTGAGTGACGTGTACTACCTGTCGCGGGCGTTGATCGACTATTACGAATCGGGTGGCTGGGGCCTTCTCGATCAGTACAGCGACACCGCCCTCCACCGGGTCTGGAATGCTGTGCGCTTTTCCTGGTGGCTCACCACCACGCTGCACCGGTTTCCCGATCAAGGTGAGTTTGGACAGAGAATCCAGGAGTCCGAGTTGGACTACCTTTCCAGCTCTGACGCGTTTATGGCAGCGGCAGCCGAGCAGTACGCCGGGCTGCCGCTCTAGCGAGGAGATGTGACGTGAAGGTCGTACTTGCCGGCGAGGGTGCCATTGCCAGAAAACACGTGGCAGCCATCGAACGAATCGATGATGTCGATGTAGTGAGCATTGCCGGGGGAGACGAGACCAACACTGCGGATTTCGCAGCCGAGTTCGACATTCCCCACTGGACCCTCGAGCTCGGCGAGGCTTTCGAGCAGCCTGGCGTCGAGGCGGTGATTCTCACCACTCCCACCCAGCTCCATGCATCGCAGGCGATAACGGCCTTGGAAGCTGGCCTTCACACGCTGGTCGAGATTCCCATGGCAGACAACCTGGCGGACTCTCGAGCGCTGGTCGCTGCTCAGGAGCAGAGCGGGCTGGTCGCCATGGTATGTCACACTCGCCGGTTCAACCCGAGCCACCAGTGGATTCGCGGTCGCATCGCAGAGGGCACGTTCTCGATTCAGCACTTCGTTGTCCAGTCCTTCTTCTTTCGGCGAGAAAACAAGAATGCCCTCGGACAGCCAAGAACCTGGACGGACCACCTCCTGTGGCATCACGCCTGCCACACGGTCGATCTCTTTCAGTATCAGACCGGCGAGTTGCCGAATCGCGTGTGGGCTCAGCAGGGGCCGCTTCATCCCGAACTCGGTATCACGATGGACATGACCGTGGGTCTCGGTGCTCCGGGTGGTGCGATCTGCACTCTGGCGATGTCATTCAACAACGAGGGCCTGCTTGGTTCCTGGTTCCGCTACATCGGAGACACCGGCACATACATCGCTCGTTACGACGATCTCACAGACGGCAAAGGTGACCCCATCGATCTTTCCGGCGTAGCTCCTTCCATGGACGGTATCGAGCTTCAGGATGCCGAGTTCTTCAGCGCGATCCGGGAAGGGCGCGAGCCCAACTCGAGCGTCTCCCAGGCGCTCAGCACCATGGAGACCCTGGATCGGCTCGAACAGACCCTGAATTAACTGAAGTCGTACAACCGTTCCGGATTGTCCACGAGAATCAGGTTGCGCGTGGCTTCGTCTGGGGCGTGATCGGCCAAGAGATCGATCAGATCTCCATCATCAGGCATATGCCGCACGTTGGGATGCGGCCAGTCGGTCCCCCATAGACAACGCTGCGGTGCCGCTTCGATCAACGCCCGGGCGTAGGGAACGACATCGTCGTACGGTGGGGTTCCATCGGCCGTGATGCGTTCTGCTCCCGACACCTTGACCCAGGCTTTCTCGTCGGTGCGCAACATGTGCAGGAGGTACTGAAATGGCTCCTGGTCGAGCCCGGCGGTGGCATCCACCCTGCCCATGGCGTCGATGATGTAAGGAACGCCGAGGCGTTCGAACAAATCGGCGTTGGCCGAGAGGTCCTTGGCGTCGAAGTGAAGCTCGACGTGCCAACCGAGCGGAGCGATGCGCTCGACCTGCCTCCAGAAGAAGGACGGCTCGGGGGCGCCACCCAGGTGTTGTACGAAGTTGAAGCGAATGCCCCGGACGCCAGCTGCATGAAAGGCGGCCAAATCGTCGTCGCTGTGCGAGTCGTCGATCAGGGCCACGCCGGCGTACTTGCCTCCGCCCCGCTCGAGAGCGTCGATCATGGCGGAATTGTCGGTCCCGTGACAGGACGCCTGGACCAGGATCGCACGAGTCAGGCCAAGGCGGTTCTGATGGATTTGGAACTCTTCGAACCCGGAATCGGGTGGGGTGTATTTGCGGTCCGGAGCAAAGGGGAAGCGATCTGCCGGGCCAAACACGTGGCAATGGCCGTTACAGGCGTTGTCGGGCGGTGTGAATCTGGTCGGCGGGTGTGGGTCGCGTACCGGGGGTGCGATCGTTCGTTCTAGATCCATAGTTCAGTACCTGCGTTTCCATACTTGTTCAATACGCACGCGGGAATACCAGTCCATCCATGAGCTTGCGTGCCGTCCGCACGATACCGGAACGCTCTGGCCAGGGGTTGCCGGATTCGTTGGTCGACATCTTGATCAGCGTGTCAAATGTTCCCGAAGGGTGTTCCAGCGTGACGATGTCGGAATCGTGGCCAACCCGGAGAACCTCGGACGCCGGCGAGCCTGGTATGAGGGCAGCAGTTGCAACCGATACCGCTCCAAGCACACCGATCGCCTGATGGCACCGATGCGGGATGAACGTCCGGGTGCACAGATCTCCCGCACCTGCCGGGGGAGCGACCAGCGTGAGCTTCGGAACCGTGGTGCCGGCGACGTCACCGAGGTGCATCAACGGTCCCGCTTCTAGACGGATCTGCTCGAGCCGCTCCCGAAGTGCCTCGTTTGATTCCAAATCGTCACATGATTCGTAGCCCGATAGTTCGAGGTCGGAGGCCTTCATGACGACCACGGGCATACCGTTATCGACCATGGTGACCGGGATGCCCGCCACCTCATCGATCACATTGCCCGTCGGCAGCAGCGTCCCCGCTGAACCGCCTGCGATGTCCTCGAATGCGAGGTGTATGGCGGCGGCGGTACCGGGAACTCCCGAGATAGCCGTCGAGCCCTCGTACACAGGCATTCCGTTAGCAACGTCGAAACTCGCAACAGCGATGCCGTCGGTGTTGAGCATGTGGATCCGAACGGCGGCGTCTCCATCTGGGCGGGATATCAATCCGCGCTCAAGTGCGAACGGTCCGATCGCAGAGAGGAGGTTGCCGCAGTTCTGGC
>JAHEJY010000070.1 GCA_024638625.1 Actinomycetes bacterium | reverse complement strand
GGCCTGAGCTGCAAGATCGCAGCAGGCAATCAGCGCTTGCCTACTGTCAGGATAACGGCTTCACGGGCCTGTGTTGGCTGCGGCGGAGATCTCTTGATCGAGAAGTTCCAGACCCGGAAAAGCCGCGTCGTTCTTGCGGATTCGCTGTCCGATCTTGGTGGCGGTCTCGAGATCACCGGCTGCTACCGCCGCCCGGGCCGCCACGTACCACTGACGGAGTGCGGCCTCGCTGGGTGAATCGCCCATCTTTCCGGGCTTGGCGACCGCCCACGCCTCTCGCGGCCGACCGTGGTCCAGGAGGTAGGAGGCATAGACCACCTTGGCTTCGGAACGCGCTGCTGCGTCCATCTCGGCGGGGCGAACCAGCGCAAAGGTCTTTTCTACATCTGCGTCACGGCCGAGCGCCCGCAAGACGTCCATCTCGAGGGCCAGGTGAGTTCCTTCACCGGTGCGCCTTCTGAAGGCCTTGAGCTCGCGGAGTGCCTCGTCCCACAATTCGCTCCGATAGGCCGCAATCCCGATTGTCTCGATGACCGTCGGCGACTGCGGGGCGTGGCGTTTGGCATTGCGCGCCTCGGACAACGCCTGCGAGTGGCGTCCCGCCGCAAAATGGGCTGCGGCTTTCGTCAACGCCATGATCGCCGCATCACCGGCTCCTCTTTTCGCCGTTCTTCGTAGCTCTTCTTTGACCCATTTCGGCAACTCGTGGCCCTTGAACACAAAATCCCCCCGCGGCGGCGATCCTGGTCTTTGTCGATCATCGGAGACCGATCGCGAGCCCGAACGTCCATCAACGTTGCGGGGCGCTCCCCGTCCTTTGCCGGCAGCCTTGCGCCGGTCGTCGCCTGACGACTTCGTACCGGCACGCCTACGTGCGCTGGTTCGGTCCGCGCCGGAGCCACCGCGGTTTCTCCCCGAGTCGCTCTCGCCTCTTCCGCCACCACTTCTTTCGGAACTGCTCTTTCCCCTGCCGGCATTCCCCGAACCTCTGGAGGTGGGACCGCCTTTGCGAGAGCTCCCCGTTCCCGTGCCACTCTTGGAAGTTCGACTCTTGCCGCTGCCACCTCTCCCGCCGCCGGCCTGACCGGAGCGAGATTTGTCGGCGCGGCCACTGTCGCCGTTGGTGCGCGAGGACTTCTTGCCGTTGGATGCCATGGCCGGAAGGCTAGCGCCGATGGGCTCTCAATCGCTCGTGTAGGTCGATCGACCTATCCAGCGATCCGGAGCCAGGCCGACTCGTAAACGGAGAACCGAAGAGAAGAGGGGCACCAGATGAAGCGCTTGATTGGCGGCGTGGTCGTAGCCGTGGCAGTCGCCGCCGGAGCGACTGCGGTTGACGACAACACCACGCGAAACGACGCCGGAGAAATCATTGAAGGCGGAGGACTCGGTGTGCAGGCCATGCAAGTCGGCGATTGTCTGATCGATGTCGACGCCGAGTATGTCGAATCGATGGAAGCCGTCCCCTGCTCGGAACCCCACGACCTCGAGGTTCTAGCCACCATCACCTTGACTGGCGCGGACGAGTATCCGGGTGAAGCCGAGGTAGCCCAGCAAGCCTATGACCGCTGTGTCGAGGCTTTCGATGCATATGTCGGAACCCCCTACCTGGAATCCACGATCGACGTCGCCCCGCTGTACCCGGTCGAGGAAGGCTGGGAGGATTGGGATGACCGGGAAGCGAACTGTTTGCTGTTCACCATGGATGGCTCGGAGCTGACCCGAAGCGTGCGAGGCTCAGGGCTCTAGACATTCTCCCCGCCGGTCGTGGCCTCGGCTTCTGACCAGATGGCGAAATGGGCGCCGCCGGGATCGGTGAATTCGAATCGGTGCCCTCCAGGAAACGAGAACGTGTCCCTGGTGAGCTGCCCTCCCAGTTCGAGTACACGCGATTTGGCGGCGACCAGGTCATCCATGTAGAAGACCACGAGGGTTCCCGGACCCGGCTCACCGACCTCGAATCCTCCGTCGAGTCGCCCGTCGTTGAACGCGGCATAGCTGTCACCGAAATCGGTGAATGCCCATCCCACCAGGGCGCCAAAAAACTCTTTGCTGGCAACGAGATCCCGGGTCTTGATCTCCAGATAGTCGATGCGATCGTCGCGTTCGTCAGCCATCTCACCAAGATAACTCATCGCGAGATGAGCTGATCCACCGGGGCAAAATCGTCGCTCAAAACGCGCGCTTCGCTTGTCCACACGTCAAGTTCCGGGCCGCGGAGAATCACCTCCGAACCACCCCGGGCCCTGATCGCGGCGGTTATGAGGTCCGGTTCAACGAGCGCATCCGAGGCAACGACCACATAATTGCCGCCCTGTTGATCGGAGAAGTAGCCGGGGGGAGCGACCACGAGCACGTTGGCGAACAGCGATTGCAGCGTTGCGACTTCCGCCCGCCCGAACTTCACCGGGGGGAGGTCGATCAGGTTCATGACAAGAAGCCCGTCTGGTGTCATCGCTTGTTTCACGTCAGCGTTGAATTCGGACGTCGTGAGGTGCCAGGGCGTGACAAGACCTCCGAAGGCGTCCGCTACCACGAGATCGATCGATCCGGCCCCAATCTTGCGGACCGACAAGCGAGCGTCCCCGACTTCGAGCCGATCGACTTCACCTGGTTCGAGCCCCAGACGCGTCGCGGCGACCTCCGGCAGTGCCGCATCGAGCTCGAGGACCGTGTT
This sequence comes from Actinomycetes bacterium, assembly GCA_024638625.1. Classification (GTDB taxonomy): domain Bacteria; phylum Actinomycetota; class Acidimicrobiia; order Spongiisociales; family SHLN01; genus JABDOU01. The sequence goes on along the minus strand of JAHEJY010000070.1, from coordinate 10,828 downwards.
CGTGCTTCCTGGTCGAACCGCTTTGAGCCACTGCGGGAAGGTGAAGCCGCCGCCCCCAACGTAGAGGGCGCGCTGTGGGCCCCGGGTTTGGGTTTCGATGACATCACCAAAGACCCGGGCATAGCGGAACTCGAGGTGCGTGGGGTCTGCTACGTCAACGAACGAATGCCGGACGTTGTCCATGAGCAGCAGCCGACCCGACTCGGATACGTCCACCACTTGAATACACGAATAGGCGCTTTCCACCTCGCATGGCCCGGTCACCGTCAACGTGGCGAATCCGCCGACGACCCCCAGAGCCAGCAGGCCAAGTCCGATTCTCGCACGGTGCGATGTCACGAGCCACCAAAAACCGACGGAGGCGAGAAACAGGCCCAGACCGAGGAGCACCCACCGCGACGGCAGGGTCGCTACCAAGAGGAAACCGGTTATGAACGTCCCCGCAATGGCACCTGCGGTGCCATAAGCAGATAGCCGGCCGACGACGGTTCCGGTCTCGCCGAGGTCCGCGAGACGAAGCTTGATAACCATCGGAGTGACGGCACTGAGCACCAACGCCGGCGTAAAGAAGGCCACGCCTGCCAAGACAACTGCGTTCAGCGGTGTCCCACCACGGAGTAACGGCCCAAGCCACTGAATGAGTGGGGCGCTCACCAGAGCAAGGAGTCCCCCCGTCATCAGAGCTGTACCGATCAGTCGCTTTGGATCGTAGCTGTCGGCCAGGCGGCCACCACCCCAGCTGCCCAAGCTGATGCCCGCAAGCACAGTCCCGATAATGGCCGTGAAGCTCTCGAGCGTTACACCGGTGAACGGTGCCATCAACCGGCCGGCCATGATTTCGAGAACCAGGATCGCCGCGGAACTCGCGAACACCAGGAAGCGAGCCGAACGGTCAGTCATGCCCACGAACCTAACCGCTCAAAGCCAGCCAGTAGGCCACGATTGCTGCCAACCCCAGAAGGCTCCCGGATCTCGACCGGCACTGTCGATGGGCGAAGTTGATCACAAAGCCCGCTGAAAGCAGCACGTCTACCGACACGGACCCCTCACCTCTGCCATAACCCGCTTCGCCGCCTAGCGCACCAGTGGTTTGTACGAAATGCGATGCGGTCGCATTGCTTCGGTGCCGTGCTCGCGTTTCATGAAGTCGGCGTATTCGCTGAAGTTTCCCTCGAACCATCGAACCTGGGAGTCGCCTTCGAACGCGAGGACGTGGGTGGCCACGCGGTCGAGAAACCAACGATCGTGGCTGATGATGACCGCGCAACCGGCGTAGTTGTCGAGGCCGTCTTCGAGGGCACGCAACGTGTCGACATCAAGATCATTGGTCGGCTCGTCGAGCAGCAGCACGTTGCCCCCGGACTTGAGCACTTTCGCCAGATGCACCCGATTCCGCTCTCCCCCCGACAGCTCACCGACGTTCTTCTGCTGGTCTGAGCCCTTGAAATTGAAGCCCGAAACATAGGCGCGACTATGCATATCACGGCCACCCAACTTCACATATTCAAGGCCACCCGTGATTTCTTCGAAAACCGTGTTCGAACCGTCTAGCGTATCGCGACTCTGGTCGACGTAGGCGAGTTCCACGGTCGGGCCGACCGTGAGTTTCCCGCTATCGGGGACCTCGCCACCGGCGCCGGTAAAGGCGTCGACGATCATCCGAAACAGGGTCGTTTTACCGGCTCCGTTGGCCCCTATCACTCCGACGATCCCGGCCGGGGGAAGGATGAAGGAAAGGTCCTCGATGAGCAGCTTGTCCCCGAAGCCTTTGGATACCTGATCGGCGTTGATCACAACGTCACCAAGGCGCTGATTGGCCGGAATGGATATCTCGAGTTTGTTGAGACGGCCATCAGCAGCTTTCGACTCCGCCAATAGCTCCTCATAGGAACTCAATCGAGCCTTACCCTTCGCCTGGCGGGCCTTGGGTGCCATCCGAACCCACTCGAGCTCACGCTTCAGCGTTGCTGCCCGGGCTTTGTCCTTCTGATCTTCCGAGTCGAGACGAGCCTGTTTCTGTTCGAGCCAGCTGCTGTAATTGCCCTCGAACGGAATCCCTCTGCCTCGGTCGAGCTCCAGAATCCAACCTGCCACATTGTCGAGGAAATAGCGGTCGTGGGTGATCGCCACCACGGTCCCCTCGTAGTCCTTGAGGAACCGCTCCAACCAGGCGACCGACTCCGCGTCGAGGTGGTTGGTCGGTTCATCCAGTAGTAGCAAATCCGGTCGACTCAGCAGCAAGCGACAAAGGGCGACGCGGCGGCGTTCGCCGCCCGAGAGCAGGCTCACATCGGCGTCGCCAGGTGGAAGCCTCAAGGCGTCCATGGCAATCTCGATGTTTCTCTGCAAATCCCACGCTTTGGCCGACTCGATCTTGGCCTCGACGGCGGCCTGGCGCTCGCCGAGCTTCTCGTAATCCGCTTCGGGGTCGGACCACCCGGCCAACACGTGCTCATACTCTTCGAGAAGTGCTGCAACCTCACCCACGCCATCCATCACATTGCCCTGTACATCCTTTTCACGATCCAGCTTTGGTTCCTGTTCGAGGAGACCAACCGAGAATCCAGGGGTCAGTCGCGCTTGCCCGGTGAATCCATCATCACGACCGGCCATGATCTTGAGCAGAGAAGATTTCCCCGCGCCGTTCGGACCGAGCACGCCAATTTTTGCGCCGGGGTAGAACGAGAGGTTGATGTTCTTCAGCACGTCCCGGTCGGGCGGATAAAACCGACCGAGCTGGTGCATGGTGTAGATGTACTGAGCGTTCACGCCGACGCAGATTAAACGGTTGGCATTGGCCGATCGAATCGCGGTCCAGAGTGTGGACACACCACCGGCATCGTGGACTCCGGGTACACCAGAGATTGCTGGTTGATGGCTCGTGACGGCAGAGTCGGAAACGAGGAGCTCGTCCGGCACCCGCCCGGTCGTGACGTTCTTCCCTAGCAGGTCAAGAACCACCGTTGGGTAACGTGAGAGGACCTCAACCGGGAAGCTCAATGGACCGCTTGGCCGAAGTGATTGTCCGTCGCTCAAGACGGATCCTGGGCGTCACAGCCCTCGTCACGCTGGTCGCGGTCGCCATGATGTTCCGGATGGACTTCAATGCAGACGTCGCCTCGTTCATCCTCGAAGGAAACGAGACGGGCGAGGCGTTTGCCGAGCTGCAAGAGAAATATGATGCGGGCGATCCGATCACGGTGGTGGTCGAGCTCACCGACGGAACAACCTTCCGGGAGCCGTCCAATCTGGCCACGTTGGTCGAATTGGTCGATCAGCTCGGGCACGTCGATGGCGTGGACGCCGTGGCATCGGTCGTTCCCCAGGTCAACCCCCTGACGGGAGCGGCCTTGACTTCGGACGCACTTGCATCCATTCCGCCTCAGGCGGTCGCATCTCTCATCAATCAGAACCCGGTTGCAGAGGTTCTCGTTTCTGCTGACGGCACTGCCACGATGTTGTTCGTTACGGCTCTGGACGATCCGGTAGCCACGGCCCGGACCCTGGGGGACGTGACGGCGCCTGAGGGCACCGAGTTGACATTCGCGGGTAACCCGGTTGTGTTCGCCGAGGTGTTCGACGTGCTGTCGCTCATCCTGCTCGCCGTGCCGCCCTTGGTGATTGTCCTCATGCTTTCAGTGTTCTATCTCAACATTGGCGATCGCCGCCTGAGTGCCTTTGCCGTCATCCCGGCGATCGTCGGGTCATTGTGGACGTTCGGAACTGTGTTTGGGCTCGGGCGTGAGGTGGACGTCATCACCGTAATCGTGCCTATCTTCGTGATCGTGATGGGCTCCGCAGACGGGCTGCACTTCATCACTCACTTCCAAGAAAAGGCAATCGAAACCGATGACAAAGTCGAGATCGTCGCCTCGGCGTTGCGCCACGTTGGTGTGCCGATGATCCTCACGACGATCAGCACTGCGGTTGGGTTTCTCTCGCTCACGTTTACGGGCGTCAAGCCGATCGCCGAACTCGGGGTCTTCGCGGCCATCGGCATCACCTATGCGGGGATTATCTCCCTGTTTGCCCTACCTGCGCTGATGTCCCGGATCACGATCCATGCCAGACACACCACCGCGATTATGGGACCAAGGGTTACCAGCGGACTCGAGAGAGCCATCAGCTCACGCGGTCCCGCGATTGGCCTGGTCGCGTTGATCCTCGCCTTTGCCGCCGTGTTCATTCCACGGTTGTCTGTCGACCCGGACCAGTTGTTCTTCTTCAAGGCCAACGATCCGGTGAGAACGGCATTCGAAACCACCGAGCAGCTCTTCGGTGGAGCAACCCCACTTTTCGGCGAGTTTGCCTTCGATCGAGCAAACAGCTCCGAGGACCTGGCTGCGATCCTCGAAATCGAACGAAACCTCGAAGCGCTTCCAGGCATCAGAACGGTCTTCTCCGTGGCGGATTTGTCGACCTCCGTCCCACCCGATCAGCTCGCCGATCTCTTGTCGGGGTCGGCCAATCTGCCGTTTGGCGAAATGGTGAGTGACGACGGTGTCCGCTATATATTGTTCCCGTCTGACTTCGAGACGAGTGACCTCAGGGGTTGGCTCGACTTCGCAGCCGGCGAACCGCGGATCACGCTCTTGACTGGCATGCCAATTGTGTGGGACGAGATCGCGCGTCTCGTGCTTCGCTCGCAGGTGGTTTCGCTCGCAGCTGCCTTCGTCTTGGTGACGATCTTGCTGGGTTTCTCATACCGGCGTCTCCGTGAAACGATCATCTCGATCATTCCGATCGGCCTGACCGTTCTGACCCTTTTGGCGTTCCTGGCCGCATCCGGTATTCAACTGAATTTGATGACTGCCGTGTTGTCGAGCATTGTCATTGGTGTCGGGATCGACTACGCGATCCACTTCGTAGCGGCGATCGACCTGGCAAGACGCGACGGCGACGGATACGCCTATCGCGCGGTCCGCAGTGCAGGGCGGCCGATTGTCGCAAACGCGCTTGGCATAGCCGTAGCCATGACCGCGTTGTGGCTTTCCCCTCTCGCCATCCACAGCCAGGTCTCGATGATCATGTGGGTTTCCATGACCGTCGCCGCTGCGACATCACTGTTGGTGATACCCGCACTGCTTCCGAAAGCCGCGATCACCAGACCGCTACCCTTCGAGATGTCCGACAGCTAGGCCGCTCCCGAAATCGGCGGGGTCCGATGATCTTTGGCTGGTTTTGCGGTCGCAGCCGAAGCCTGCTTCGGAAGCACAACCTCGAAACAGGCACCGCCCAGCAGTTCAGACTGCCGGTATGAGACACGCCCGCCATGAGCTTCCGCAATCGTTTTGATGACGGTTAGTCCGACCCCAGATCCCGGAACGACCGAGTCGAGGCGATGTTCCCCTCGCTCGAAACCTTCCCAGATCATCAGCTGGTAGCGCTGGGGCACCCCATTTCCGGCATCATGCATTTCGACAACCACTTCATTGTCGCGGCCCGAGACGACGAGACGCGTCTGGCTGTCACCGTATTTGAGCGCGTTCGTGAGCAGGTTCACGACGACCTGCCTGAAGCGATCGGCGTCGACATTGGCGACAAGATTCGCTTCAACGTCGACGATCAAATCGCGTGTTGAGATCGTAACGGACCGAATCGCCTTTTCAACCAGGGGCCGGATCTCGGATTCGCCACGGTTGATGTGCAGTTTCTCGGAGTTGTCTCTGGCCAAAAGGATCAGATCCTGAACGATTCGGCTCATGTAGACCGACTGCTCGCGAGCCATCGTCAGGAGTTCATCACCCTCGACAGCAGACATCTGATCGTCCTCGAGGAGAATATCGAGCACCCCGACAACGGACGTCAGTGGCGTTCTGAGCTCATGCGAGATCGAGGCAACCAGCGCCTCGCGCTCTCGTCTCACGTGCTTGCGGTTCTCCCTGATTTCAACGCCTTGCCGGAGAATGACCAGAGCGACGAGGACCGCCGCAATCGCGAGAAGGCCACGATTCTCGGGTCTCCCTGGACTCGTGATCTGGTAATAGGCGACCAATACGATGAGAGCGTTCATCGCCGAGTAGGGGGCGACGATCGCCCACAGCGGTTGGCCCTGGTTCGCATATTCACGGGGAGCCGGGCTATTTCGCAACAACAGACCGGCCGCGGTGAAACCGGCAGCAGCCATGATGTAAAGCCCGTAGGCGGGGCTGGCTTCTTCGAATGTTTGGCCTACGCCGTTGACGAAGAACGTCATATCGGCGGTGGCCTGGACAGCCAGGGCAAACCCGAACGTAAGCAACCGCGGATCAAACCGGTAGGTGCTCCGGCGGACAGCTACCCATAGCAACATCACCAGCATCACGATGTCGAGAACCGGGTAGATCGAGGCGATCAGACGCTCCCAAAATGGGGCATCTCTGAGCTGGGCGAGCAGGTCCGCCAGAAACAGTGTCCAGAGCACGGCGGCCAGTGAAACGGCACCAATCAACCCGTCCAAGAACACCCGGGAGCGTTGGGCGGTGTTGCTGGCGAGGTGAGGCAGCGTTATGAAACCGGTCAGAATCAAGAGGTAGCCCACAACGAAAATGAGGTCCGTCGGCCCGAATGCCGGAGCCGAACCGTTGAGGATTCCGAGGGTCGCTACCACCAGTACCCCGAAGGCCGCGACCAGGAACCCGGAGCCCACCAGCGTCCACGAAACCCGTTCTCTTCCCGCGAAGGCCGTGGCGTTGCGAACTATGAGCCAACCCGCCATGGTCTGTCCTACCATCACGCCAAAAGGACCGATGATGTCGGCAACCTCGTCACTTGTCGCCGACGCCAGCAACGCCGTTGCGACGAGCACCAGTACAGGAGCCCACGGGTGCGCGCCTAACCCATCGGTGCGCTGTTGACCCCCTGGAGAGTCTGCTTGGATCTCCATACGGTTGTATCGGCTGGAAAACTTTGCCGGTGAAGCGATACCGCTGGAAGCTACGGGCCCTGCGTCGTCATTTCGCCGTTCCCGCTTGAACCGGCATCGGTCATCCGCAGGTCTATCGCTATCGCATCTGTCGAGGTGACCTCGGGCAGCAGGCGGGCGATGGCACCAACCAGATCACGGATCTGATCGCCGTCGTGATACAGCGTGTTCGTGAAACGAATGCCCGCCTCTCCGATCTGGACTGCCGGAAACGCAGCGATGTTCACAAAGAAGCCCTCATCCATCAAACGTTGCGTCAGAGCCAATGCCGCACGGAATCCCCCGACCTTTACAAACCAGATGGGCGTGCGATCAAACACCGGAACCGGCAGTTGGAGGCTTGCCAGCAGCTTCCCCGTCAAGTCGATTCGCTCCAGGAGGTCAGCTTGCCGCCCGGGGTGTTCGAGGCCGAGATGTATGTCGGCAGCAGCCACAGCTGCGCCCAACTCGGCCGGGTGAATCGGACCGGAGAACGTCATCGTGCCTCCACAGACCTTGACCCGGTGAGCGGTCGCAGCGTCTGGAAAAACGAGAGCCGCTCCCCCACTCCCGAACGACTTGGCAAGTGACACAGCGACCACCATCCGGGCGTGCAACCGAACGCGTTCCAGGACGTACCCCCGGCCGTGTTCGCCGGCCCAACCAACTCCGTGGGCGTCGTCGTAATAGACGTGAAGGTTCTCGTACCTTTCCATGAGGTCTGCGACCTCTTCAACAGGCGCCACATCGCCCCACATCGAATAGACACCGTCGGCCAGATACCAGACCTTCTCGAAGTCGGGTGAATGTTCGCCGACGGAAGCCTCGAGTGCCTCGACATCGTTGTGCGGCACAACGTGAATCGGGACTCCGTCGTTTTCCAGCAGTTGCAGAGCCATGTGGACGGAAGCGTGAGCCTGGGCATCGACAATGACGGCGTCGTCGACGCCCACGAGAACTGGAAGAGCAGACAGGTGAGCAAGGGTCGTTGTGGTTGGCATCACCACGTGGCCACCGAAGATGGATTCGAGACGGTCCTGCAGCTGATCGTAGAGGTCCACAGACGTGTAGACCGTCGACGAGCTGAACACGGGACCAAATCGTTCGACCGCCTCGATCGCCCCTTGTTTCAATCGATCATCGACATTCAAGCCCAGGTAGGCACAGGACCCGAAGTTGACGAGCTGCCGGCCGTCGATGGTTATCGAGGCACCATCGAGTGCATCATCGTGGACGCTGATGCGGCACACACCGGCGTCAACCGCTCCCCCTATGTGCCGTTCGGTCATGCGGAAGAATCGCTCGCGGCGCGCCGCTTCGTTGCTTCGCATCTCTAGACCCCTTTCCCCAGCTCGCTCAATGTAGAACGCCCCCTGCAGAATGGCCGTTACAGCCCGGGATTCCCCGAAACGCATGATCCCCCGATCCGTGTCTCCCGCGCACGAGTGTATGGAAGGCATTTCCATATTGGAAGAGATTTCGCGTTCTCTCGAACGATGGGCGACCGGTATCAGGCGACCCATCGGTCCTACAATCAACCAACCGCCACGAAGGGATCATCATCTCCACCATCTCGGCCAGTCGCCAGATTCAGGCTCCGGTGTCGAAGGTTTTCGACGTGGTCGCCCACATCGAGCGTTTCTCCGAGGCCATCCCCAACATCACCAATGTCGAGTTTTTGACCGACCAGAAGGCAGGCGTTGGGACCAGGTTTCGTGAAACGAGAAGGATGAAGCGGCAGACAGCCACCACCGATCTCGAGGTCACCGGGTACGAGAAAGACGAGAGGGTTCGCCTGGTTTCTGACACCGGCGGCACGATCTGGGATACGGTGTTCACCGTCACGCCCGAAGCCGGCGGAACCAGGCTCGATATGGTCGGCGAGGCCCGGCCGTACAAGTTCATGGCCAAGCTGGTCGTCCCGCTGATCTCCGGCATGCTCACCAAAGCCCTCGCAGCCGATATGCACTCGGTCAAGGAATACTGCGAAACCGGTAGCACCGGGGCCGACGAACCCTCCTAGTACCGAAGATTCGCCAATCCCTTCCCGCTCCCCACTGGGACGGTGGCGACTCCGCGAGCATTTGAATCAGTAGAGGAACATCGGTTTGCCGCCCACGTGGCGTACCTTGGCCTGATACGCCTGATCGTCGTAGAGCTCGCCGACGTCGACTCGCTTCACTCCTTCGCCGGTGACGCTGATCGGCACGTTGGAATAGGTGCCGCCCCGGAGTGCCACCATCCGTCCCGACGAGCCCTCCAACGCCATGTCAGCAGCCATCACCGCAAAGTTGGTGGCCACCATCAGATCGAGCGAGTCGGGACGACCCGATCGCATCAAGTACGCGACCTGCTGGTTGATGATGCGTTGTCCGGTCAGCTCTCTGAGCGCCTCCCCGACCTCGATGCCGATACCGCCCAGTTTGCGATGGCCGTAGGCATCGGCCTCGCCGGTGAGCATCATCTCACCTCCCATCATGGTGGCGCCCTCAGACACGGTCACCATTGCGTAGTTGGAGGGATTGGCTGACTTGTCTTCCATCAGCATTTTGGCCAGGCGTTCGATATCAAACGGCACCTCGGAGATCAGGGCGCGATCTACTCCTGACAGATAGGCGGTAATGAGCGAGGTCTGGCCGCTGTATCTGCCGAACAGCTCGACGACGGCAATCCGTTCGTGAGAGCCGGCGCTGGTCCGAAGATTGTGGATGAAGTCCACTCCTCTGGTGACCGCTGTCGAGAATCCGATGCAGTAGTCGGTGCCGTGCACGTCGTTGTCCATCGTCTTGGGAATCGCAATGACCGGAACCCCCTCTTCATGCATTCGGAGCGCATAGGAAAGGGTGTCGTCGCCCCCGATGGGAATCAACACATCGATACGATTGTCTTCGATCACACGGAGCACGTGGCTGGTTAGATCGTGCGGGCCATCGCCTGAGACGGTGTCCGCCAACCAGTGGGGTACTTCAGCGGATGACACCTTGCCAGGATTGGTGCGTGAGGTGTGTAGGAAGGTTCCTCCGCTTCGGTCCACTGTCCGAACCGCGGCATCATCGAGCGGCATCAACAAGTCGGCCGCCGTGTCCGGGTCGTCCGGATCGACATACGTCAGGCCTGCCCACCCGCGGCGAATGCCGACGACCTCGTGGCCCTGTTCGGCAACCCGGCCGACCACGGCCTTGATGCACGCGTTCAACCCCGGCACGTCCCCCCCACCGGTCAAAATCCCGATCCGCATTTCGCTCCTTCTTGGCGAATCAGAAACTCTACGGTCGTCGCGCCGGGTTCGACCGCCACGTGAACTCTCCGACCCGGCCGCCGGTTCGCAATCGCAGGTGGTCGATGCGACAGATCAAAGTCAAAGACGGTGCTGTCGACAAGGTTCGTCATCCGATCGGAATGCCAGTTCAGAACCAATCCCAGATCCGATCGACTGGGGCGTCTAGACCCTTCTTGGGCTACGAAAGGGCCATGCAGCCGTTCAGGCTGCGGGCCCTTTCCTTTGTGCTCGCTTTACGGAGGGTTGGCCTGGACAGACATGGTTACCATCTGGTCGCCAGAAGGAACTCCATGGGTACAACATCCTTCACTCGAATCATCCAGGCTCCGGTCGAGCGGGTCTTCGACGTGGTCGCCCACATAGACAACTTTGCAGAAGCCGTACCCGATATCACGGGAGTCGAATACTTGACCGATCAGCGCTCGGGCGTCGGCACCAGATTCCGTGAAATCCGTGACATACGTGGGAAAGAGGCAACTACCGACGTCGAGGTAACGGAATACGAAAAAGACAAACGGGTACGGATGCTCTCAGACGCAGCCGGAACCATCTGGGACACGCTGTTCACCGTCACCGCCGAAGGCGAAAGCACCAGACTCCATATGGTGATGGAGGCCAATCCTTACAAACTGCCCGCCAAGCTCACGGTGAGACTCCTCTCCGGG
>JAHEJY010000204.1 GCA_024638625.1 Actinomycetes bacterium | reverse complement strand
TCTGTGTTTCGAGTCTTCGAGGGCACCGTTTCGTACAGTGTGCGGAGCGAGGATGGTGTGTTGACCTGCACATGCTCTTTCGGAGAGCAGACCGGGGAATCCGGCGTCTGTGTTCATGTGATTGCAGTCAAGTACGCAGAAGCGCACTCAAGACGCTCAACTGAGGTCGCCGTCGAGCCGGACACGGCTTCCGTCGCACTCGGTGGTGGGGGTCGATAATCTGAGCTGATGGTTGATCGCGGTGCATTCGCAGATCCAGGGTCGTTCCGCGACCCGGTCATGGAGGTCCGCCGCCTGGCGTCCTCCCCCGAGCATGTGTTCCAGGCTTTCACAGATGCCGAACTCATGTCGGAATGGCTGGAGGCCCCCGCAACAATCGATCTCGAGGTCGGAGGTCGGTACGAGATTCTGTTCGACGAGGACCAACCGCTGGGAAGCCAGGGGTCGGAGGGGTGTCAAATACTGGCGTTCATTCCCGACGAGATGCTGGCGTTCACGTGGAACTCGCCCCCGGCGCTCGCCGACATCAGGAATCAGCTCACGTTCGTCATCGTGCGGTTTGCCAGGGTGGCGGATGGAACGATCCTCACATTGACGCACGCCGGACACGGCGAGGGTCATATCTGGGACGAGAATCGGGCGTACTTCGTACGGGCGTGGGGGCTGCTGCTCGATGCCCTGGAGGCCTGGCTGGCCAATACCCGACTACGGCAGCGCTAGTCGTTGTGTTTGCCGAAATGGTCAGACAATGCGTCAAGTGCCAGCAGATACGACGTAACCCCAAATCCTGCGATGGTTCCGAGACACACCGCGCTGACGATGCTTTCGTGTCGAAACTCCTCTCTCGCCTTTGTGTTCGATAGGTGAACTTCGACCACGGGTAGGCCGGTACCAGAAATGGCGTCGCGCAGCGCAATGCTGTAATGCGTGTAGGCACCGGGATTGAAGACCACGCCGGAGGCCCACGCCTGGGCCTCGTGAAGGTAATCGACGAGTTCGCCTTCGATGTTCGACTGCCGGGCGGTGATCTCGATACCTGCTGCGGCACCATGTTTTGTGACGACGTTGACGAGGTCGGTGAGCGTCTCGTGTCCGTAGACCTCCGGTTCGCGCGTTCCCAAAAGGTTGAGATTGGGGCCATTGAGGAGCAGGACCTTCTTCATCGAGGGGATCCTATCGTCATCTCGGCCTGCCCTCACATGGCCTTGTAGAGGGCAGTTACGAGACGCTCGGCCCGGGTCGTCTGATCGGGTCCCGGAATCCTCAACTGGTTCATGGCGTAGCCGAATGAGAGCCGGCGGGCGGGATCCGCAAAGCCCACGGACCCTCCAAATCCGCTGTGACCGAATGCCGTGTCGATGTTCGCATACGGTGAGAGGAGAGTGGGTAGTGCATAGCCGAGCCCGAAGCGGCTATCCATCATGCTCACCATGTCGTTTCCAGAGGAGCGCTCGGTTGTGTGCTTGGCAATCGAGTCTTCCGAGACAAGCCGGTGCCCATGCAGCGTTCCGCCATTGGCGAGTATTGCATACCAGGTGGCGATCGCTGACGCAGATCCCACGCCGCCGGCGGCGGGAATCTCGGCGGTGAGGGTTCCGGGATCGTTGGCGCGGTCGGCCATCTCGAGGAATCCGCCGGCGTCGACCATCATCGCCTGACCTTGCAGTGTGTCTGGAGTGAACATGGCGAGATAGAACTGGACCGCAGGTTCGTCCGGCGGCGGCGCGTCGTACAACTGGGCTACGCGGTGATGCTCGGCAGCGGGCAGCCCGATGTGGAAGTCGATCCCAAACGGCTCTGCGATTTCCTGCTTCCAAACCGTTCCGAGTGACCTCCCGTCGACCCGCCGTACGACTTCGCCCAGGATGTAGCCATAGGTCACGGCGTGGTATGCGACCTGTGACCCGGGTTCGTAGTCGAGGCTGCACCCGCTGATCGTTTTGGCGATATGGTCGAGATCATTGAGGAAGTCTTCGTCACCAATCCGCTCCATGTAATCGCCGACGCGCAGAACGCCCGACGTATGTGTGAGCACGTGTTCGACCGTCACCGACTCCTTGCCGTTTGTTCCGAATTCGGGCCAGTACCGGGAGACGGGCATGTGAACATCGAGCTGTCCGCGATCTGCCAACAGCTGGATCACGAGGGCGGTGGCTCCCTTGGTGGCCGAGAAGACGGGAACGATGGTGGTGCGATCCCATGGGACGCCCTTCCGGGCGTGCCCGGCCCAGATGTCAACGACAAGTTCTCCTTCGATGAATGCTGCTGCCGATGCTCCGATCTCACCCGGGTCGACAAAATTGGCGAGCATCGCGTCGGCGACAGATTCGAAACCGGGATGGATGGTTCCGTGGATGTCAGCTTCTGTCACAGTTGATAATCCGTGAATCGATTGGCGAGGACGGGGGAGAGCCGAACCCTCAAGCGGGTGAACCGCTCCTCGTGGATTTGTTCGATGACCTCACCCAGGTCATGAAGCTCGGAAACGATCCGGCTGTGGTCATAGGGGATACGGAGCTCGACGACCCGTGCCTGGGAGCGTGCCACTTCGATCAGAAGGTTTTTGAGTTTGTCAATGCCCGTTCCCTCGGTTGCACTGAGCGCGATGCTCGGGTTGTGGCTTGCGAGAAGTCTGCGGACCGTGTTGGGATCGGCCCGGTCCGTCTTGTTGACGGCCAGGACCTGGGGAATCTCGTGCGCATCGATTTCGGATAGAACTTCGCGGACGGCCGCCACCTGGCGTTCCGGTTCCGGATCCGATCCGTCTACGACGTGGAGGAGCAGATCGGCCTCGGATACCTCATACAGAGTGGACCGGAACGCCTCCACGAGTTCGTGAGGCAGGCTCCGGACGAATCCCACGGTGTCAGAGACCAGCCAATCACGTCCGGGCATCTCGAGCCGCCGGACCGTTGAGTCGAGCGTGCTGAACAACTGATCCTGGGTGAGCGCATCAGCATCTGTCAGAGCATTGAGCAGCGTCGATTTACCGGCATTGGTATAGCCCACGAGCGCCATACGGAACTGTCCGGACTGCTCGCGTGCCTTGGCCTGGGTGGTGCGCACCTGGTCGATGTGCTCGAGTTCTTTTTCGAGCTTGGTGATCCGGCCTGCGATGCGCCTGCGGTCCGTCTCGAGTTTCGATTCGCCGGGTCCGCGAGTCCCGATGCCGCCGGCCAGCCGGCTGAGCTCGATTCCCTTGCCGCGCAGCCTCGGCGCCAAATACCGCAGTTGGGCGAGTTCGACTTGCAGCATTCCGGCGGAAGACGTCGCATGTTGCGCAAAGATGTCGAGAATCACGGCCGTTCGATCGACGACGTCGCAGTGGAAGATCTTCTGGAGGTTTCGCTGCTGGGT
>JAHEJY010000069.1 GCA_024638625.1 Actinomycetes bacterium | reverse complement strand
CGTCGATCCCGGCGCCTCTGCTGTATTCGAAACCGCCACGTCGACCGATGCCGCCGAACGCTATGTCGCTGACCAGGTCCAGCTCATCGAGTCGCTCCTGGTGCGGGAAAAGGCCCTCGATAAGGTTCGGGCCGTCGAACCGGACCTGACCGTCGATGCCCAGGACTTCGCCGAAAAACTGCTGACTGTCGAAGCCGACCGTTCCAACAACCAAATCGCCATTGGCGTCAACTATAAAGACGAACAAGTCGCGATCGATTTGACCCAAGCCATGATCGACTCGTACCGCGAGGTGCGCTCAGAGCAAATAGCTACCCGGTCGATAGCTGCAATCGCCGAACTCGATCTCACGATCGCATCCCTGAACGACCGCATCTCAGCACTGCAGTCACAGATACGTGGAGAAACGAGTGAGGCCCGTACGGAACTCGATCAACAGTTCGAAGCCACGATCGACCGCATCGTTGCACTCCAAGACCAGCTGAGCAGCGCCAGCCTCACGCCCGAACAAGCTGCCGCCGTCGATGCCGAATTGAACCGACTCAAACTCCAGGTGGACACATACCAATCGGTTCAAGCCGCCGAGTCATCCAGGCCCGCTCTGGGCCCATTGGTCCGTGAACTCGATCAGACCATCGACCGTCGCTCGACCCTGACCGGCCGAAAGGACCAAATAGAGATTGATAGCGCCCTGACCGAGGGACAGGCCTTCTTTCAAGCATCCGATGTTTCCGTTCCCAAGGGCAATGGACGCGAGCTGGGCAAGGCCGGAATCCTGGGCGGCGTAGTCGGCGTTTTGGCGGCTCTTGCCGTGACGTACGCGTTCGCCATCAACCGGCGCAGCTTCTCTCATAGGGGCGAGCCCGAGATGATCACCGGGGTCCCATTGATCTCAGAGATTCCCGATTTCGAGATGGAGAACGTCACCACAGATCTGCCCGTTCAAGAGGCTCCCACTACCCGAGCCGCAGAGTCATTCCGGTTTGCGGCGGCAGCTCTCGACATTCAACTTGCGGCCGCCGATGCCAATATGCTCGTCGTGGTCTCCGCTTCGCTTGACGATGGCAAGTCAACAGTCGTCGCCAACACAGCAATGGCAGCTGCCCGGGAAGGAAACCGAGTATTGGTGGTTGATGCGGACTTTGGCAACCAATCGTTGACGAGAGCACTGGTTGGCGACATTCCTCCGCCGGCCGGCCTCACCGAGGCCGTTGACTCCGGGATGCCCCTCCGACAGGCCGTCACCAGCGTCCCGGTTGCCGACGGCACAACGCTTGGACTGCTCAGCCGTGGCCAGCGGCCGGTTGTGGCAGCGAACTTCTTTCGATCTGCGGCCACCCGGGTGTTCTTCGAGTCGATTCGCGATGAATACGACGTGATCCTCATTGACACGCCCCCACTGTTGCACGTCGCCTATGCGTCGAGCATTGCTCGTTTCGCCGACGCCGCCATGCTGGTCGTATCGCACAACGGATCCGTCAGCGACCTGGAAGAAATGGTCGATCGTCTCAACTTCATCGGAACCGGCTCTGTCGGCTATGTCTACAACCGCTCGCCGCTGCGCGCCGACCAGCTACTCACCGAAGGATCCCTGGCAGACATTCTCGGATCCGGCGAGCCCCGGGGCTCGGCGAACGGGCGCACCGGCCGGGCGAACAGCCGGGGCGAACGGGCCGCCGCCCACCCGGGCGAACAGAAAGCCGGGGAGCGTACGCGCTGACGTCAAGGGAGGGCAGGAGCCTCAGCCGAGGCCCAGGTTGAGCCACTCAGCGAGACTCATCGGCCGATTGTCCCAATAGAACTGGCCATCGTCGTTGATCACGAACTGGTTGCTTTCGAAAACGTTGTTGCGCGACGAGTAATAAGAATCATCGCCGATCTCCTGGCGTAGACCCGTGAACCCTTCGTTCATTTCGACGAGATTGTCGTGCACGTGGAGATTGTTCACCTCAACGGCACCAAAGCTGGCCGGCGCGTCGCTGCGATTTTGTTGAATGGCGACGATCCCACCGGCGTTGTTGCGGACGGTATTCCCTGTTACCTCTACGTCGGACGAGGCAGCGACCGTGATGCCGGCGCCCCATAGGTCAACGGTGTAATGAAACCCGTTGCCCTCGACGACGTTGTCGCGAATCACCGCGTCGTAGCTGATTTCATGGAAGATACCGATATAGGCGTTGTCCCGGACAACGTTGTTCTGAATCGTGGAATTGATGTTGTCGATGTCGGTCCACAATCCGGGACCAAAGTTGTCGTGAACCACGTTCCCATCGATCAGCAAGCCGGTTGTTCTCTTGAACTTCGAACCCCCACCTTCCCACCCGTAATCGAAGCCAGTCGTGTTGTTGCCGGCGATCGTGTTTCCGCTTACAACCACGTCACGTCCGTATGCCGTGATGCCGAGCTGACCGTTCTCGATGATTTGGTTGCCGCGCACCACCCCATGGTCGGTTACGACGATTCCGGTTCCGTGATTCTGACGGATGACATTGTCTTCGACGATCCAACCATCACCCCGATCGCTGTCTGACCTGTTGTCCAATCGGCTGTCGATCACGCCATGCTGAGCCTGGTTTGCGTAGCGCTCGATCGTGAATCCTCGTATCTGCACCCGATCGGCGTCACTGGAGAACGCCTGCCGGGTGACAGAGGTTTCAATCGTGCTCCCCGTTGGATCTGATCCAACATAGATCCGATCGGCGTCATAATCGAAGAACCAGGATCCCGGCACCACGGCATCGAGAGACCCGACGTGCGTCTGTAGTTCCCCATCGACAAATAGATCTTCGGGGTGGCGGCACCGGGGATGACTCGAAAAGCACTCGCCGTGGTCCCACTCCTGTTGGCTCTGCCCATCAACAAACCACCGGCCGTCGGCCGAATCGAATCCGGTCAGCACTTTCGATCCGGTGAAAACAACGCCCTCCTCGGCCTCGAAGACCTGATCCGAACGGGGAGAAATGGAAACATGGCGGTAGACGCCTGCTCCAAACACGAAGCGGGTGCCTTCGGGATGTGCAGCCACCACTGTCGCCACGTCGAGATCGGGGCTAAGCCGCACAAACGCTTCGACCGCTTCGGTCGCGATCGTTGACGTCGAGGTGACCGTCGAGGTCCCGGGCGTTGATGAGATCGATTGCGGGGTTGTGGTGGATGTGATCGGGGTCTCACCACCGCCTGACACAACCATCAGCATCACGATGAACAGTGCGAGGACGCCAAGTCCCGCCAACCCGAGTATCCACCTTTGACGCTCCACGGACTAAGCGTATCCCAGTTGCGGTCTTAGTCCCATATCGGACCACCGATCACGGAATATCGTCGAACGTGAAGCTCCTCGTTTCCGTCGCCACTCCGCTCCCAGCGACACAACGCGGAGTGGGTCCGACAGCCACAGCGCTGTCGGACCCTTCGTGGCATTGAGTTGGCCGGTCTCTTCGCTGCGCCGGCTCGCCCAATTCTGATCGAGGTATGTCGATTCCAACTCCTACCGTTACGGCACCGGCGGTGCGACACTCAGGATGCTGCCGCCGCTGCCATTTCCAGCTGCAAGCCACTCATTCCAGGTGTAGCTCTCACCGTAGAATCTGCCGCCGCTGTTGCGCCACCAGAACTCACCACCCAGGTAGTCGTTGCTGACGAATGTGTTGCGATCGAACGCCGCTGCCGACCATGCATCGTCTCCGCCGGCCGCCGCCCCGGTGCGACCCGAGTTGATAACGGTGTTGTCCCGAACAACGTTGTCGATGCCGGCGTAATCCCGGCCATCCCGATACCAGGGCTGCACGTCGAAGCGCTCACCCTGGCGATGAGGCATGTCGTGGATTGCGATCCCACCGGCCGAATCGGCGATGTAGTTGTTCTCGACCGTGACGTTGCGACTGGTTCCGATGAGGATTCCGGTGCCCCACAGCCACGGATCGCCGTTCACATAGCCGGGATCGCCCCATCCATTTCGCAGTAGCGTGTTGTTGCGAATCACGGCGTCGTAGCTGATCTCATAGAAGATCCCATTTCGCTGATTGTCGGTGGCAAGGCTGTTCTCGATGATCACGTCCCTGGCGGTGATATCGAACCAGATTCCCGGGCCGCCGTTGTCATGGGAATACAAGCCTGAGATGACGACGTCTTCGACCTTTACGAACTTGATCCCGCCTGCATGGTCGTTCACGTCGCCGTCGCTGAGACCTCTGGAATTTCGGGCTACCTCTCCGCCGAACACTCCGATATTGCGCCCATGAGCTCCGAGGCCGAGCCAATGGTTGTCGGTCGACACAACGTTGTATAGGCGTCCGCCATCGCCGACGAACACGCCGTCACCGTAGTTGTGATGGACATTCATGTCCTCGAGTATCCAATTCGTCTGGGGACCGAAGCCGCCGCCGTGGTACTCGGTCGAACGGAAGTCCACCGCACCGTGATGTTTGCCAGGCGCATAGTTCTTAACCTCGAGCCCGACGATGCGCACGTTGGCGGCATCATTGCGGCTCTTGATCGCATACTTGGCCGTTCCTCGTCCGTCGAGGACGGCACCGTGCCCGACGATGGTTTGGTTGAAGAGCGGTTCAATGGTCTGGCCGTAGTAGGTACCGGGATGCAAGATGATGGTCGCCCCGACACCCGCTCCCCTGACCAGTGAATTGAGGTCGTCGCCCGGATACGCCGTGACCCCCGAGGTTGGAATCGACAGGCCGCTGTCGGCCGTCCCTCCGGGGCTGGTCGGAACCCAGTCGGGCGAAGGCACCGCGGGGGTGGGATTGTCGTTGACAACCGGGATGGGCTTTGGCTCAATCGGAAGGTCGTTGCCGAACGCCTGCAGCCCGCCTTCCCCGAGCCAGTTTCCGCTCATCACTACCCGACCATCCGCCGGCGCCGAGAGAACCAGGTCGGCCGTATCGCCGTGGGTTGAAAGGTGGAAAGCACCGTCGGCATGACGATAGATGCCAAAATCGTCGTCGCCATCGCCGTCCCAATCACCGAACACCAGATCGTCCGCGCCTGTCCCGAAATAGCCTTCCTGATCGAAACCGCCACCCCGGTTGCCGAACTGCCAATAGCCGGTATTGGGATCCATGACGCCCACCGTGTCGACCCCATCTCCATCGAAGTCACCCGCGAAGGGGACGCCACCGTTCCAGAGCCCGATCGAATACACCTCGTCGGCCACGCCCTGGGTGTTCGAATTCCTCAAATAGAACAGGTTCTCCGAATTGCGATAGATACCGATGGTGTCGATCCCGTCGCCGTTCCAATCTCCGCAGATTGGCCGGTCGCCAGGGATGCCGTAGAAAATCGAGGTGTCGGCCATGCCCGTGGAGTTGTCGTTGCTGAGATACAGAAAGCCGGTGCTGTCGCGATATTGGCCAACCGATGCGATACCGTCGCCATTCCAATCACAGCTGATGGGCTTGTCCCCCGGATTGCCGAAATAGAACGGCTCCTGTCCTGGCATGGACCAGAGTCCGGTTGCCGGGTCGAAGAACCCGACTTCGTCGCCGGTCGTCTCTTGAGCCATTGCCGTCGGTGCTGCCAGAATCGACGCAATCAGCGTCAAGATCATCAGTATCCGCTTCATCATTTCACTCCGCCCGCGGTGAGTAGCCAAAAGACCGCAGGGGGTGGTTAACGAACACCCCTCAGGAAAACTTGAATCCGTGGCCGACTCAACCACACCCAGTGATTTCCAATCGGGGCGAAAGGACTGAACGGCCCAGCATCACCGATTCGCGAGCCCCCGCTCAACCATGCCCTGACCACCGATCAGGCATCCAAAAGGACTAGTCCTGACCAATCACCCCCGAAAAAAGTCTCAAAAAGTTCCCGGCCCCAACGAGCGGCTCGGTCCACCACCTACGGAAGAGTTCACCGGTCGCGCCTCTGGTTGGGTGGGGAGATTGGCGAAGAATGCTTATTAATGCGCCCCCTGCGGGGGCGCCAAGTCAAGCTCCCGGGGCGTTACCGTGACGCGTACGCGACGGCTCGCGTCACAGAGGAAAGGGCGGGCAATCAGCGTCGCCAGACGACCCGGTCAACTCCCACGAAAACCTGCGACCAGCGCTCGGCGATCTACCACGGACAACTCCCGCGCGACCCCGAGGCTCTGAGGGCCCTCTCTTTTCGGGGCATCGACGTCCGGGCCACAAAGGCGGTAGCCCGATGACGCGAGCACGGCCGACGTCGACCACCTCGTAAGTGCACGGACCGCCCCAACCAACAAGCGTTAAACCGCCGACAAAGAGCATCGTTCGTCAACCACACAAGCAAACCTCAACCTGGACCGGTCAACTCCCACGAACACGCCCAACCAGCGCTCAGTCAACCATCATGGACAACTTTGCTGGTCGGGGTTCCGGGTTGGGTTGGGAGAATGACGAAGAATGCTTATTAGATGGCATGCGCAGATTGTTGGCGGCGGCTGTACCGCCTTGATGGCATACGCAGAGTCTTCAAGCCCCCTTCGCGTCAATGTTGGGGGTGGCATGCGCAGATTGTTGGCGGCGGCTGTACCGCCTTGATGGCATGCGCAGAGTCTTCAAGCCCCTTCGCGTCAATGTGGGGGTGGCATGCGCAGAGGGTTCAACCTACTAGCGGCGGCTGCGCCGCCTTGATGGCATGCGCAGAGGGTTCAACCTACTAGCGGCGGCTGCGCCGCCTTGATGGCATGCGCAGAGGGTTCAAGCCCCTTCGCGTCAATGTGGGGGTGGCATGCGCAGAGGGTTCACGCCCCTTCGCGTCAATGTCGGGCGTGGCGTGTGCGGAGTGTTGGTCTTCGGGCGCCCTTGGGTCTTTGCCCGGGGTTCCCAATCTCTCAAGAGGGGATGGTTTTGGGTCGAAAGAACTAGTGATAGCCCCTGACGGACCTACTTGCCGCTTGTACACTTTGATCGGTAAGACCGCCATGCACCGATTCTCGGATCGTGACGGTGGGTTTTGGGGAATCAGGCGAGTACTGCTCGTCGCGATACGAATGTTCCGATCCCGCTTGTGGGGGAACGGGCAAACGGGAACAACGAAAGGCAGTCATGGAACGCGTTCTTGTAACAGGTGCCGGCGGCTTCATAGGTCACCACCTCGTCTCATATCTCAAAGAAAAGGGATACTGGGTGCGCGGGGTCGACATCAAGGAGCCCGAGTTCAGCGACATCGATGCCGATGACTTCCAGCTGCTGGATCTCCGCTGGAAAGAAAACACTGACAAGGCCACCGAGGGGATTGATCACGTTTACTCCCTGGCCGCCGACATGGGCGGCATGGGCTTCATCTCCGCCAACCATTCTCAGATTCTCTACAACAATGCTCTGATCAACCTCCAGATGACCGAGTCGGCGCGTAAGAACGGTGCCAAGAAGTACCTATACACGTCGTCTGCATGCATTTATCCCGAGCATCTCCAGACCGAAGCAAATGTTGTCCCTCTCAAAGAGTCCGACGCCTACCCGGCAGCCCCTCAGGATGCATACGGGTGGGAGAAGCTGATCTCCGAGATTGCGTGCCAGTACTACGCGCTCGATCATGGGCTCGACGTCCGAATCGTTCGTTTCCACAACATTTACGGGCCCTATGGCACGTGGACGGGCGGACGCGAAAAGGCCCCCGCCGCTCTCTGTCGCAAGATCGCCGAGGTCGAAGACGGCGGCGAGATCGAAATCTGGGGTGACGGCGAGCAGACGCGTTCGTTCTGCCACGTCGACGACTGCGTCGAAGGGATCTACCGCCTCATGATGTCCGATGTCCACGAGCCGCTGAATCTCGGGCGCGATCGAATGGTCACGATCAACGAGCTCGCTCAGATCATCATCGACATCTCGGGTAAGAAGAACGTGTCTCTGAAGCATGTTGACGGACCCCAGGGAGTCCGCGGTCGCAACTCTGATAACTCGCTGTTGCGTGAAAAGCTGAACTGGGAGCCACAGATTGCCCTAGAGCAGGGGTTGCAGGGGACCTACCGGTGGATCGAGAAGCAAGTCCAAGCAGCGCAGAGCTAGCCCGATGACAATCGATCGTATCGACGTCCTTGGTGTCGGCGTCTCTGCCATCAACATGGATATGGCTGTGGCCGAAATCACCCGCTGGATCGAGGAACGACGGCGAGAGTACGTGTGCGTCACAGGGGTCCACGGCGTCATGGAATCCCAGGACGACCCCGAACTCAAGGTGATCCACAATGAGTCCGGTTTGACGACCCCCGACGGCATGCCGATGGTGTGGGCCGGACACAAAGCCGGTGCCCAACACATGTCGCGTGTTTATGGTCCAGACCTCATGCTCGCGATCACCGAGGTCGGGATCAAACGGGGCTGGAAACACTTCTATTACGGCGGCGCCAAAGACGTGCCGGGGTTGTTGTCCGGGAGAATGTCTGAGCAATTCCCGGGTATCGACATCGTGGGAACCTATTCACCGCCGTTCCGCCCTTTGACCGAGGACGAATCGCAGGAGATCGTCGACATGATCAACGATTCCGGCGCCGATCTCGTATGGGTTGGACTTTCGACACCCAAACAAGAGCGATGGATGGCAGCACATCGAGATCGCCTGAACGCTCCTGCTCTTCTCGGAGTCGGTGCTGCGTTCGATATGCATGCGGGACAGCTGGAGCAGGCCCCATCTTGGATGCAACAGCGTGGACTCGAGTGGCTCTATCGCGTTATCAAGGAACCAAGACGGCTGTGGCGTCGCTACTTCAGAAACAACCCGCGTTTCGTCATGCGCATCCTGCGTGAACCGCCAAAGCTCATCTCGATTTCAACCCCGGCAAAATAGGTCAGGAGGCCGAAACCTCGCTCCTGAAGCCTCGTTACACTGAACAGGGCCCCCACGATGCGCCGTCGTAGGTGACTCAGGCGGGGTCCATAACCGATTAGAGCCACTACTCGTTACTCAAACGCCCCGCAAGTAACTCCCGGGACGTGGGGTCTCCGAATACCAGCAACTACACATTCCAACGCCGAGCCACGCGGAACAACATGACGACAGAAACCGAACAGATAGGCCTCGAACCCGGCAGCCACCAGCTCAGCCAGTCGGCGGCGTCTCTGGCCCGCGAAAAGAGCCGCAAAGGCAACATCGAGCTGGCCATGTATCTGACGCTTTCGCTGTTGGCAGGCTACTTGTTCTTCGATCGTGCCTTTGCGTGGATCCATGTGCCAGGAACACCGCTGTTCATCGGGGAAATCGTGATGGTGATCGTTCTGTCCCTCACGTTCCTCAGCCACCACGTCCTTCGGTTGTTCCAACTGAGTCGCCCGATGCAAGCCCTCGGCGTGTTCGTGATGTGGGGCTTCATCCTGATGGGCATCGGGCTTCCGTCTGCCCAGATTGATGCCGTCCGGGATGCCGCACTGTTCTATTACGCGTTTTTCGCTCTGGCCGCCGGCGTCATCCTTCTCGCCCGTCCGGATCTCGAGAATCGGATGGTCAGCCTCTATACAAGGGCGCTGGTGTTGTTCTTCTCAATTGGTTGGATCCGACTCTTGTTCCAGGGTGGCGAACTCGAGAAGATCGAGAATGGCTTCCCCATGATGCCCGATTCGCTGGTACCGATCACGTCGCACAAAACCGGGAACATTGCCGTACAGGCCTCGATGGGACTGATCTTCATCGGGCTCATTGTTTGGCCGCGTCTCACCAAGACTTCACAGAAGACAGGCTGGGCAGTGCTGAGTCTGAGCGGTCTCGCCATGTTTGTCGTGGCGGGCACCCAGACCCGGGGAGGTATGTTGGCCGGAGGTGTTGCCTTCATCTTTCTCTGGGCGATGTCGAGGGCGACGAGGCGCACGATGGTATCGGCAACGCTGATCACCCTGGCTCTCGCCGTCCTGGCCGTCAGTTTCGACATCAAGTTCGATCTCGACCGACGAGAGGTGTCGGTGCAACAGTTTGCAGGCAATATCTTCTCCATCATTATGGGCGGCGAGGAGGGCAACGTCGAGGACGAGGTGTCGCAGCCGGACCCCAATGCCAACACTGCCAACTGGCGGCTCGAACTGTGGGGCGATGTGTGGTCGGACGTCGTGGGCTTCGAGCGGGGCATCGCCGGTTTCGGATTCGGAGAAAGCCTGGCTGAGCGCTACGACAAAGCCGATACGCGACTCGGTGAGGAGATTCAACTCCGAAATCCTCACAATTCTCACTTGAGTGTGCTCGCCCGCATGGGAGTCACAGGTGCCGTGTTGTGGATCATGCTCTTCGTCATCTGGTTCCGTACGCTTTCGAAGGCACGCAGGAACCTGCTGCTGTCAGAAAAGGATCAGAAGGCCAAGTTGCTTCTGTGGTGTCAGCTGAGCGCAATCGCCATCTTGATCAACGCTTTCTTTGATCCGACGCTCGAGGGTCCCCAGGTGGGCATCTGGTTATGGTTCATCTTCGGAGTGGGCTCCGCCATCGCCTTCGAGGGTCATCGGGAGCGGTGGCGTCGAACGATCGAACGATCCCAGGCCCGCCAACAGCTGGTACGCGGCTCGATGCAGCCGCGATGATGGCGAGACGCAACCGATGACAACGGCCACCGACAGGAAGAACACGGGCCAGACCTGGCACCTTCCTGAGGCGAGTCGCGGGCGATTGCGGACGCTTCGAGCCCGCCCGACAGAATCCACCAAATGGATGGAACGGGTAACCGATCCGTTCATCACAGCGGTGATCTTCGTACTGGCCGGCTATCTATTTCTCGACCGGACATTTGCTTGGCTGCATGTGCCAGGCACGCCGCTGTTCATCGGCGAGGCGGTGCTGGGGATCGGCTTGCTGACGGCGATCTGGTCACCCAATTTCGCCATCTTCATTCGTCGCAATCGATCGATTCAGCTTCTGGTTCTGTTCATGCTGTGGGGCCTCGCCCTGACGCTGCAGGGTTTTCCCAGGTGGGGCATTGACGCGGTGCGCGACGGCGCTCTCTGGTATTACGGCCTTTTCGCCCTCGTTCTCGGCACATTGATGCTGACCCGTCCCACTCTGTTTGACCGCCTCGCCCGGCTGTATGCCCGGATCATCCCGTTTTGGCTGGTCGTCGCGTTTGCACGGCTTGCCGTGGCGAACAGAGAGTGGCCGATCCGCATTCCCGATTCCGACGTTTCGATCACGTATCACAAGGTCGGAAACATCGCGGTCCACGCAGGCATGGCCATTTTGTTCCTGGCGCTCATTGTCTGGCCCAAAGCGAGCGCTCTGGTTCGCCGCCGGATCGCCTTCTACACCGTTCCGGCTTTCATTCTGCTCATAGCAGTCGGAACCCAAACCCGGGGAGGACTGATCGCAGCCGCCGTGGCAATGGCCGTTGCGTTTCTGCTGGAGCGCCAAACCCGGCGGCTCATGTTGATTGGAGCAAGCGGTCTGCTCGTCGTGTTCCTGGTGGCAGCCGCGTTGGATGTGACCTTCGAATTGGAAAGAAGAGAGCTGTCGGCCCGACAGTTCTTCGGAAATGTCACAAGCTTGTTCTCCACCGGATTTGCCGAGGAGGGCCAGGGCGTCGACGAAGTCACAAACACTGCCACCTGGAGAACGGTGCTATGGACCAATGTGCTCGACGACCTGCTCGTGCCCGAGCGAGCAGTCTCGGGTTTCGGTTTCGGGATCAATTTGGCAGACCGGTATCGCTACGAGGGCGGACCGATTGACCGTGAACTCCGGCTCCGCAACCCCCACAACTCGCACCTCAGCGTCCTGGCCCGGATGGGCCTGGTCGGTGCCGGATTGTGGATCGCCCTCTGGAGCACATGGTTCTACCGCATGTACAAGGTGTGGGATACGTTTCGCTCGACTGCGGATCGAGAACGTGCCATGCAAGCGCTCTGGCTGGCCCTGGCCGCTTTGGCCATACTCGTCAACGCTTTCTTCGATCCGACCGTCGAAGGTCCCCAGGTTGGGATTTGGCTATGGAGCCTCTTCGGCATAGGCGCCTATCTGGGAATGCTGGCGCCGACTGCCCACCAACGACCCACGCTCCTGTATGTGGGAACGGCTAGATGAAGACCAGGGAAACACGGCGGCTGATCCCGGCCGGCCTCGTCGACCAGGGATTCGCGTCGCTCGCCACGTTTGCGATTGGCCTCTATGCCCTCGGCCTGAAAGAAGATTTCGTGAGCGCCGCCGGAGCCTGGGCCCTCTTCTTTGGTGCCTTCCGGATTGCTACCGTCATACCGACCTGGCTGATGTTCGTTCCCAGCGAGGTTGCTTCACTCCAGTATGAACGGCGTCAACGCGCCGGGGTGCTGGCCCAGTCGATCAAGCTCGGCATCGGACCGTCGCTGCTGGCGGCACCACTGGTTCTGCTCCCGATCCTCTGGATCAACCTGCTGTGGAAACCCGAGGAACAGCCCGATTCTGCTCTGCTCGTGGCATTCGCTCTGGCAGGAGTGGTAGCTGCATTCCTGTCGCCGATTCAGGACCACGTTCGCAGAGTTCTCCATCTTTCGGACGCATCATGGCGGGCGGCTCTGGTTTCCGGTATCCAGTTGGGCGCCATCCTGGGCGCAGTGATAGCAATTCGTGGATCTGATATCTCGCCATTGTGGATTCCGTTCGGCTCGCTTGCGCTCGCAAACGCAATCTCGCTGCCGATCGCACTCTTGATGGCTCGTGGCCTTCAGCCACAACCATTCGGCGAGAAGCTCGACGCCAGGGAGTTGATGGGATCGGGACGGCACCTTTCAACCCACGAGCTTCTCTTCGCGATCGGTGACTTTGCGGTCCTGGGCACGATGTCAGCACTTATCGGTGCCGAGATCACGGGCTTCGCCGAAGCCGCTCGCCAGGCCGCCAGGCCGCTGGCCGTCTTGGCCGAAGGACTCAGAGCCGTGCTGGCGCCACGGTCAATGGAATCGGCCTCGTTGGGCAACACGGGTTCGGCACGGAGAATCTCAAAGACATTTGCCATTGGCATGATCCTCGCAGGAGTCCTGTATATAGGAGTCGCAGGGCATCCCTGGGTGGGAAATCCACTCACGTACATCTCCCAGCTGGACGGCGCGTGGATCGTAGCCGGACTCGTTGCGGTGACGTCACTTTCCAACGTGTTTCAGGGACTCCTCGAGTCTCCACGCTCCGAACTGATCGGAGGCGGTCGACAGGAGACGCTCGCTCGAGTCGAGTGGCGAGCAACATTCACGAGGCTTGCAGTAGGAGCGTCAGCGATCTGGACCGGCGCCTTCGCTTTCCCGTTGAGCATCATGGCGCTCCAGTGGGTACGGTGGCGGGGCTATCGAAGCGACTTGATCGGCGTATATGCAGATCCCGCCGATCGCCGGCGGGAAGGGCGGCCACGCGTTGTCGCATTTGCCTACGCCTGTGAACCACTTCGTGGATCTGAGCACGCTGCCGGATGGGGGCTGGTTCAGACTCTGGGCCAAACAGCGGATGTCACCTGTCTCGTCAGTCCCGACAATATCCCTGCGATTCGATCGTGGGAGGAAGATCACCCTGACAACCCTGTGAAATACGTCGAGGTTGAGGAACCGGGATGGGTCCGGTTCATACCGCACGAGCCAAACAACAAGGCCAGAAAGCATCTTTGGGGCTACTTCATCGCGTACCTGGCGTGGGTTCCGAAAGCTAGACGTGCCGCGCGACGCCTCCACGACGAACAGCCATTCGACGTCGCGTACC
>JAHEJY010000203.1:447-3413 GCA_024638625.1 Actinomycetes bacterium | reverse complement strand
GGCCTGATCATCGGGGCCCTGATACCGGCGCTGATCGTCGGATCGTTTCGCTTCCACGACATCCTCGGCGCCGCGGTCGAGGGCAATCCCGGGCTCGTCAAGTACGGCTTCATCATCGGCTTGTTGCTGTTCATCGGGGCGATGGGCAAATCCGCCCAGTTCCCGTTTCACGTCTGGTTGCCGGACGCCATGGCCGGCCCAACGCCCGTATCGGCTCTGATGCATGCCGCCACCATGGTCACCGCAGGGGTATACCTCCTCGGGCGGATGTTTCCGTTCTTCAACTCGGTCGCGATCGACGTATTGCCCATTGTCATGTGGATCGGCGGCATCACGATGTTGATTGCCGGTTTCCTCGCGATCGTGCAAGACGACATCAAGCGGGTGCTGGCCTACTCCACCGTGTCCCAGCTCGGATACATGGTGGCCGCCATGGGGGCCGGGGCCTACACGGCCGGACTGTTCCACTTGTTCACCCATGCTTTTTTCAAGTCACTGCTGTTCCTCGGGGCCGGATCGGTCATCCATGCCGTGCACTCCAACAACATGTCCGATATGGGCGGGCTGAGAAAGTACATGCCGACCACGTTCTGGACGTTCGGCATCGGCAGCCTGGCGCTGGCCGGCTTTCCGCTGCTCGCCGGCTTCTTTTCCAAGGACGAGGTGCTGGCATCACTGAACTACGCATCTAGTCACGGAACCCCAAGCGCCACGTTCGTCATGTGGATTGGCATCGCCACCGCGTTCATCACCGCCTTCTATATGGCTCGAGCGGTCTTTCTGACCTTCTTCGGCGAATACAAGGGTGATCTCTCCCACGCAGAACCACACGAGTCGCCGCGGCTGATGACGGTGCCCCTGCAGGCGTTGGCGGTCGGTGCGATCGTGGCCGGCTACTTCAACGTCCCGGGCATCTTCACTCCGTTTACCGACTGGTTGTCGGGGAGGGAATTCGCCCCCGGCGATCACCACCCCGAGAGTTTCGACTTCCTCGTCCTGGTGCTCGGATCACTGGCCGGGCTTGCAGGGATCGCCATCGGTTACTCCTTCTTCTTCGCCGATGGGGAGAGCCAGGAGGCTCGCGACCGCCGATTCCGCCTGCCCGGGCCGATCCACACCTTGCTCGTCAACAAGTACTACATCGACGATTTCTACATGCTGATCGTCAACTTCATCAAGCGGCCGCTCGCCAACGCCGCCAACTGGCTCAATGGTCTCATCGACGCCGCGGTCTCCGGTACGGGCATTCTGATGGCGACGCTCGGGAAGTTCGTGTACGAGGGGTTGGATCAACGCGGCATCGACGCGTCGATCAATGCGATCGGAGGGGGTACCGGCGAAGCCGGCGGTGCGCTCCGGTATATCCAGACCGGCAAGGTTCAACAGTATGCGGCGGCGCTCTTCGCCGGGGTGTTGCTGCTTGCCGTGGGCTTTTTCATCGTGACAAGCAGATTGTGACAAGCAGGTAGGAAGGAAGAGATATGGAATGGTTCGATAACGGCTGGGGCCTGACCCTCATTGTCTTTGTCCCCTCCGTGGCGGCTGCCATTCTGCTGGCCCTCCCCAGACGCGAGGAAGGCGCGGCCAAGATGATCGCCCTCGTGGCGGCGCTGATCTCTTTCTTCCTGAGTGTTGTTGCGATCTTTCAGTTCGACTTCGGACGGGCCGAGCAGATGCAACTGGGCACCAAGCTCGAGTGGATCACGTCGATCAACGCCAATTACGCGATCGGCGTGGACGGCATCAGCCTGCCGTTGATGGTGCTTTCGACGTTTGTCGTTGTGTTGTCGATCATCTATTCGTGGGACCACTGGCCGGAGCCGCACAACCCCAAGGCCTTCTTGATCCTGATTCTGTTTCTCGCAACGGGCATGGCCGGCACGTTCATCGCCCGGGACCTGGTGCTGTTCTTCATCTTCTTCGAGCTCGTATTGCTGCCGATGTACTTCATGATCGGCGTGTGGGGCGACAAGCAACGGGTCACCCTGCCGATCGTCAATCGCGTCGTCGAGATGCGGCTGTATGCATCCATCAAGTTTTTCCTGTTCACGCTGTTCGGCTCGGCGTTCATGCTGCTGGGTTTCCTCGCTCTGTACTTCAAGAGCGGTGACAGCCAGCTCGGGATTCGCACGTTTGATATCGAGGTGCTGAGCGACATCGCCAGCCGGGTCGACCCCGGGTTCCTCGGTTCCGCAGGCCCATGGATCTTCGCAGCTCTGTTCCTTGGGTTCGCCGTGAAAGTACCTATGTGGCCGTTGCATACCTGGTTGCCAGACGCCCACACCGCGGCGCCCACTGTTGGCTCCGCCTTGCTGGCGGCCATCTTGCTGAAACTGGGCACGTACGGCTTTGTTCGGATCAGCCTGCCGATCTTGCCCCAGCAGTCCATGGATTGGGCTCCGGTCATCGCCATCCTGGCGGTGATTTCCATCATCTATGGTTCGTTGGCCTGTCTCGCCCAGAGCGACATGAAACGGCTCATCGCCTTTTCGTCGGTCGGCCACATGGGCTTCGTGATGCTTGGCATCTCAACCATGACCACGATCGGTATCAATGCAGCTGTGATCGGCATGGTGGCCCACGGCATCATCACCGGCCTCTTGTTCTTCGTGGCGGGTTCGATGTCGCACCGCTATCACACCCGGGAAATGTCACGGCTGGGCGGAAACCTCAAACTCATGCCGGTCATGGGCGGCATCCTCGGATTTACTGCCATGGCTTCGCTGGGTCTACCCGGTCTGGCCGGATTCTGGGGCGAGTTCATGTCGCTGGTCGGCGCATTCAATCCGCTGGCGGGTCTCGACCTCACGCTGTTCCGAACGGCCATGGTGATCGGGGCGATCGGGACCGTGCTGACGGCCGGCTATCTCCTATGGATGCTGCAAAAAGTCAACCTCGGTGAGCCCAAAGAAGAATGGACGAGCGTTGAGCTGCACGACGTAGAGCGATCCGAGCTGCTCGCCTGG
>JAHEJY010000203.1:0-437 GCA_024638625.1 Actinomycetes bacterium | reverse complement strand
GCTGCTGGTGGCCATCGTTGCGCTGGGCGTGTATCCCAAGATCGTGCTCGGTGCGACGGACCCGGCTGTTGCCAATATCGTGGAGAACATCACGCGGGCCGTCGGGAGCTAGATGATCGATTACCACGCCCTCGCGCCCGATCTCATCATGGCCGGTACGGTCATGGTGGTATTGGTCGTCGACATGTTCACCCGTCACGAACGCAAGTACCTGACGGCGTTGACGGCGATGGCGGGCATCGTGGTTGCTTCATTCCCACTCGTCACCCTGGGATTCTCCGAGGTCGGCGCCCGCTCGATGTTGGGCGGCTCATATGTGGTTGATGAATTCGCCATAGCGCTGAAGGCGTTCTTCCTTTTTGTTGCGTTCGTCACGGTGCTGCTCTCGTTCAGCTATATAGAAGGTGACCGCTATTACCAGGGCGAGTTCTACTTCT
>JAHEJY010000202.1 GCA_024638625.1 Actinomycetes bacterium | reverse complement strand
GTGACATTGTGGCCAAGCATGTTGCGGGCGGCGGTTTGTCCCTGCCGCTCGGCCAGCACCCAGTGCTCGATCCGGACCGGCTCGCCCTCGGGACCCGGGTAGCGGGCAATGTCGCCGGCTGCCCAGATGTGACGATCGCTGGTTTGGAGATACTCATCGACCATGACGCCCTTGTCGACATCCAGGCCGGCTTCTTCCGCCAAACCGGTGCGGGGGATGACTCCGACGCCGACCACGACGAGATCGGCGGGCACCGTGGATCCGTCGTCGAGCGTGACCTCGTCGGGTCCGATTTCCGCGACTCCTCTTCCCAGACGGAATTCCACGCCGTGCTCTTCGTGAAAGCTCTTCACGAATCTGCCCAGCGTGTCACCGATGATCGCCGCCAGCGGGACCTCTTCGGGGGCGACCACTGTCGCTGCAAGGTCGCGTTGTCGGAATGAGGCTGCCACCTCCAATCCGATGAACCCTGCCCCGATGATCACTGCGCTTGTCGCTTTGTCGAGGGCCGAGATGATCTGCTTGGTGTCGGCGAAGGTCCGCAGGTAATACACATGCGGCAAGTCGGCGCCGGGCACGGGGATGTGACGCGGCTCCGCCCCGGTTGCGAGCAGGAGCGCCCCGTATGGCAGGCTTCCGCCGCTCTCGAAATGGACAGTGCGCCCATCTGTGTCGATCTTGGAGACCTGCTCTGGCAAAAGCTCGATCCCCGCGTCGGCATAGAAATCATCGGAGCGCAGTGGTATCCAATCCTCCTGGGCGGTGCCGGCGAGGTAGTCCTTGGACAGGTTCGGCCGGTCCACCGGCTTCTCCTGGCCGATCATCGAAATCGGCCCTTCGTAACCTCGCCGGCGGAACTCTTCGGCAGCTGCCGCACCGGCCGCACCCGATCCCACAATGACCACCGACTCGGGTGAATGGGGTGGCGAAGCCGTGGGCGCAGTCCCTTCACGCTGTCCGGTCACGAATACCCGTCCGTCACGTTCCTCGATCTCAAACACCGCAATGGGATCGAGTGCCGGCGCACCCACCGGCTCACCGGTTTCGAGATCAAACCTCGCATGGTGCCAGGGGCAACGGACTTGCCCATCGACACAAAGACCCTTCGACAACGGACCTCCATAGTGGGTGCACTTGCCCGAAACGGCACGCAATCCGCCTGCTGTCTTCACCACCACTACCGGCTGGCCGTCAACATGCCCGGCAGCCGGAATCTCACTGTCGACCTGATCGATCGAGAGTCCCTCCTCCGCCAGATCCGGTCCTTCGAGCTCCTGCTTCTTGGCCACGATCACATCCTTTCCACCGCAGGCGCCATGTCCCCTGCACGCCATACACCCTATGTGGAAAACGGGCTGATGGAACATTTGACCAACCCACGTGGGATCAGCCGGTTGGACTTCAAGATATGGCACGAAATCGTGACTGTTGACTCTTGTGGCCTGACACGCCTTCCAGTTAGCTAGAGATCGAAAAGGAGGTCTGCGATGCGAGACATACAACTCGCGAAAACCAAAGGCTATGGCTGGCGGGCCGTCGAGTGGCTCATGGGAGTTTTCGGCGGTGTAGCAGCCTTGCTGGGGTTCTTCATCATGTTCGGCCCCGAGGACGACTACGTCGGACTCGGTGGTGATTTTGCATGGCAGGTCGGTGACATCTCGTCGGTCTGGATGTTCGGATTGCTCTTCGGAGGTTTCGGACTCCTCGCCGGCGCTTTGTTCATGGTGATCGAAGGCCGGTCCCGCATATCGAAGACAAGCACGGCACGCGGAGACCTGCTGTGGCACACCGGCGTGTTCATCCTGGTCAATGCGTTCGTGTGGGCTCAAGACTTCGCGCTCGGCACCGGGCTCGATTACGCCTACCTGATGACCATCCCCTGGGGTATCGGTCTTGCCATCCACGCATTCCTGTTCTCCCGCGGAAGGTCGGAAACTCGCATGGTGAGCGAAGTCGAATCTGCGGAGCTCGAGAAGAGGGAGCTACAACACCACTGAGGCGCTCTGTAGTTGAGTGAATCGTCTGAACCAAACGTTCAGACGATTCACGTTCGGGTTCCCATTTCGGCAATCTTGACTTCCCTTATCATCCGCATTCATGTCGGACCACGCGGGCGCAGTCGGTCAATCTGTGGCAGTCCATGACACCGGGCCCCACGCGCATTTCGGCCCTGTGAAGGGGTCGCCGAGCGTGATCTCGCCAGCCACCGTTCCAGACGCCGACGACGTGGAATCGAACACTCCCTGCCAAGTCGTTGGGCCAAAAATGTTGAACGAGGAGTTGATTACCTGAGCCGTGGCGAAGAGAGTCGTGGTCGAATCCGTGCTGACGGTGACACCGTCGCACTGGTAATCGGTCAGCACCACATGCACCGTCGGGTCCCTCACCTCATCGCTGTTGGCCGACACCTGGAATGCCACATCACCGGAGAGCCCCGGCTGGGATTCGAGTGGTCCGGTGAACGTTCGATCGGCGGGGGGACCCACCGGCCCGGTCGAGAAAGAGAAATGCCCTGCGGTGGGCATCCAGGATCCATCACCGAAAGCGAACTCGACATCGGCAAAGCCCTGCCGGTTCTCATTGGATAGGAAGAACTGGGCTTCCGAGGGCCGGAAGATGCCGACCGTGTCGTCGCCGTCGCCGTCCCAATCGCCTGCGGCGATCCGGTCCGAGGGAGCGCCGTAGAAGAACTCGAAGTCGGCGAATCCCGAAGACAGTGAGTCACGGAAGTACACGAAACCGGAAGACTCACGGTACAGACCGACCGTGGTGATGCCGTCGCCGTCAAAGTCTCCGCTGAAGGGCCGATCGCCGGGGTTACCGTAGAAAAAGGAGAATTCCGCCGTCACGGTGCCGAGCCGGTTGGCGACATAGACCTCTCCATTGCGGTAGATGGCGAAGGTGTCGCACCCGTCCCCGTCCCAGTCACCCGCCAGCGGGATGTCTCCACCGATGCCGTAGAAAAAGTCCTGATCTGCCACGCCCTGGGTGTTGGAGTTGCGCAGATAGATAAAGCCATTCGACGGACGGAACATCGCGACGGTGTCGATCCCGTCGCAGTCCCAATCGCCCATCAGCGGGACGTCGCCCGGTGTTCCATAGTAGAACGTGACCTCGCCGCCGTCGGGCTTGCGCAGATGCCACTCGCCGGTCGCCGGATTGAACAACGCCACGCCATCGGTGAACGATTCCACCTCGACGGCACCGGCGTCGCATCCACCTCCCTTGGGCCGCGTCACGCCACGCTGATCCTGGTCGACGATGCAGTCGGCGCTCGGTACGGCATCGATGGCTGGGCTGTCGGCCATCGGCTCCATGGTCTCGGTGGTGCCACCATTGTCCTGGAGAGGACCCAGTTGCGGATCGACTCCGACCTGGTCGGTCGCATCGAGCCATGAGCCGCCGCATCCGGAAACGCCGATCAGGTTGTGGCCATTGGAGGTGAAGGCGCTTCCTCCCAGGTCATGGCAGTCAGC
>JAHEJY010000201.1 GCA_024638625.1 Actinomycetes bacterium | reverse complement strand
CGGAGTGGCCGACTGGTGGGCGGGCCCGACGCCCGCCCACCATTCACTGGCTCAGCTGACGATCACCCAGGCGGTGGATCCCAACGACATCTCCCCCTCGGCGACGCCTGAGGAGTTGGCATTACGGAGATAAAACATCCCCGACGACGCCCTCACCAGGCCGACCGTGTCGAAACCGTCATGATTCCAGTCGCCTGCCAGAACCCGGTCACCGTCAATCCCCCAGCTGAACTCGAGATCGGCCGGGCCTGCGGAATGGCTCAGCCGCAAGAACACCCGACCATTGCGATGGACACCGATATCGGTGACACCGTTGCCGTCGAAATCGCCGGCGAATGGAACGTCACCAACCCGACCGAAGTGGTACTCGACGTCCGCCACACCGGTCGTGTTGCTGTTGCGCAAGTACACCTTGGCCTCGGAGGCCCGATACACGCCGAAGGTGTCGACCCCGTCGCCGTCCCAGTCGCCAACGATAGGTATGTCGCCACCTACCCCCAGATAGAACGAGTTGTCGGCAACGCCTGTGTCGTTGGAGTTTCGGGTATAGGCGAATCCCGATGTAGGCCGGTACAGGCCGGGCGTCTTCACTCCGTCGCCATCCCAGTCACCCACAAAGGGGATGTCACCGGGATTGCCGAAGAAGAAGGAATCGTGTCCGGGCAGCGTCCACAGACCGCCGCTGGTGACGAAGCCGAGAGACGACTCGCTCCCAGCACCACCGTCACCCCCCGTCTGTTCCAGAGCGAGTTGACCGCGTACGGCACCGTCTGGGTAGGCGTCGGAGTGCACGTTCAGATAGAACTGCTCCGGATAGGCGAACATTTCTCCAAGGATGGCGGGATCGGCATTCACGACACCGGTCAGTCCATTGGTTTCGAACTCGAGGTCAACCACCACCGGACCGTTCTCGCCCGCAATTCCGGTGTGGAGATGCGCACCAGTGATCGGCTCGGCGACGGCTTCGAGCGTGATGTCGAACATCAACTGGTCGCCTTCGAAGTTCAGCTCAGCGGTGCCGGTTCCGTCGGGGTCACCACCGCCGACTTCGTTGTCCCCGCTGAGATCCGCAAACAGCGTTCCAAAAACAGGAGGAGTCTCGGGCAGAACTTCCAGGTCGAGGAAGCGGTCGCCTCTCACGACCTTGTCGAACTCCCTCACTTCCTTCACCCGGACAATGTTCTGATCTCCCGAGAATCCGTTCGAAGGAACAGGCCCAACGGGCGGTTCGGCCGGACCGTCCTGCGCAATCGCCACGCCCTCCGCGTAAGACTCGAACAACGTGAGCTCCGCGACCAGGTCGTAGTTGTGGTCGCGACCCTGAACTGCTTCGAGCAGATCGTCGAAGTTCTGAATATCACCCGTTGTGAGCTCCGGGTTATACGGGTCGTAATAGAAGTCGTCGAGCGTGCCCCCGTGGATCGAAAGCGAACCGAAGCCGCCCACAAAGTCCTCGGGGATCTGCAGCTCGAAGGTCTCGACCGACTCCTCACCGGCGAATGCACGGAGCGTGACATCTACCGTGACGGTGTCTCCCGGCATCGCCCTCAGGAAACCGAAATCCGAGACCGGATCGGGATTCGAGGTCGTCGAAACCTCCGTCTTGGTGATGTCGATGGTCCGGCGATCTGTAAAGAGCTCGGCGCGTCCCACATCGACCGAATCGATAGTGACCCTCTCGAACTGGTTGAACACGAGCTGATCAATAAATCCCGCCAGCTCAAAGACGCTCGCATCGGTGATGCTGAACGAATCCCAGTAACGGTTGTCGAATGACGCGGTGAACGGAGTGCCGTCCTGACGGGTTCCCGTCACCGTCCATTCCACCAGGCTGCTACCGGGACGAAACCCGGTTCCGGATACAGAGTCGAGGTTGGTAAGCAGATGCCACGCCGACGTCCAACCGATACTGAAGAAGATGTTCTTGGTCACGAAAGCGTTGGTCGTTCCTTCGCGAGTGGCGCCGTGTGCCGCAAACTCAACCGAGCTCGTGATCGGCACAGAAGGCGCAGCCTGACCGGCGATCCCTCGAATACCGGCGTTACCATCGAAGTCGAGGCGACCGGCCGGCTCTCCGAGCGTTGCAATTTTGAAATTGAAGAAGCCGCTGCTGTCTTCGATCACGGTCACAACGTCGGCCTCGTTCATGCCCATCGTGACCGTGCCGGTCCAAAAGAACGGATGGCCCCACCCAACTACGGTGGCACCGTCGCAGTACGTGGCCGTGCCGGTGCCAAAGGCGAAGGCGTCACCGTCACTCAGCACTGCGCTCAACGATTCTCCGGGCATGATCACCCCAGGTGAGCCTCCCCCTGATCCGCCCTGGGTGGATCCGGCAGCTCGGTACACCTTGAGAGGCAAACCGGCGGCGTCGACTTCGGCCTGGAGCTTGGCGATCCGCTGCGGGCTCACACCCCCGACCGCCACCGGTACCGGCAAGGGGCGGGGTGCGCCCAGCTCGCCCACCGATGATTCGATTGTGCTGAGTGCCCGCTCAGCCCGGGCATTCAATCTCGACGCAGAAGTGGCTGGAAGGCTGGCGATATCGACCATCGATTCGGCCGGCGTCACTCCCCCAATGTACGAATTGCCCCAGAAACCGTATGCGATGGCTCCGAGCAGCTTGCCATCGACATATACCGGCGATCCCGAGAAGCCGGCGGCGATACCGTCGACGGCGTCTACTGCTGGACCAGAAACCTTGATGAGCACCATGTCGATGAGCGGATATATCGCTCCCGGCAGGACCCCTACTACTTCGACATCAAACTCTGAGATAGTGCGCCCCGACAGAGCGGTATAGGCCTTGCCCATCATCCCCGCCCTCACATCCGTCATCGCCATGACTGAAGGCGGGTTGTTGCAGTCGGTCTGCAGCATGGACCCGGAGGCCCCGGCCGACGGTGCCAACCCTGCGACTATCAAAAGCGAAACACACACAGCCAACATGGACCGCTTGGTGAACATGGATCCCCTCCTACTAGCGGTGGCGGAGAGAACGGTGTTCCCACCGCGACTTATGTGAACGATCGTTCAGTAGACTACCCCAAACTGAACGGTCGTGTAGTTTGATCTTTCGGAATCTTTCCCCTGCCGGCGATCCGGGCGCCACCAAGCATCCAGAAACGCAATAGCGTGGTGAACCGGCTCAACCAGTCTTCACCGTGCTCGGCAAAATCGTTCCACCAATAGGACCGACGAGAGGAGAGGTCATGCCGCCACGAACTTTGCTGGCATCTGACATGGTTCTGCTGACAATCGCTGGAGTCGCTCTACTAGTCGGGCCTAGCTTCCTGGTTCCGAGAGCGACGAAGGGCTACTAGCGGACTGCACAATCTGAGCGACGTTGCTGACGCCGGCCGAATCGACGGTCCACCGGATTGAACGAGCGGCGAGTGGACACGATTGGAATGCCATTGGATATGCCATCAACCGCTGCCCGCACGTCGTGCGGTACGGCTACGGCGAGAGGCGCT
>JAHEJY010000068.1:11056-14069 GCA_024638625.1 Actinomycetes bacterium | reverse complement strand
GGGATGCGTACAACATTGAATCCGGCTGCAGCCATTGAGGCGAAGTCAAGATCAATCTGATCGAAGTCGTGGAACTCGTTTCCGTGTTCATCCGGCCGAAAGGCGCCGTAGGTGACGCCGCGTACGGTCAGTTTTTCGTCGCCCACGAAGAGGAACTTTCCGCGAGCCGAGGGTCGGCCCAACAAACGGTCGGTCGAGTGTCTTCTTGCGCCCGGCGCAAGTTGGAATTGAGTTTCGGTATCCGAGATCCGATCAAACGCCTTCACGAGGAAAGCTTTCGCGCCGGTTCGGGCCATGGTCGCATGGTCGAATGGTCCCGCCCTTGGGTGCTACGTTCGCCTCACTATAGGTGGTTTATAACCCACCATATGCGGTCGGGCACGTGCACGATTCCCGGATTCCTGATGTGCGTTCTGGCTGGGTGTGCTAGCCGAGCTCGCCCTGTTTCATGAGGCTGAAGAGTCCGCCGACCGTCGCTGCTACGGATCCGATGATCAGAACGAGAAAGCCAATCGACGGTGTCACGTCAAACGCAGCGGGTATTACACCCGCCTCGGCCGCCTGCGCCAGTCCGGCCGCCAACGTATCGGCCCGATCTGCTCCCTCGAACCATGCCAGCACGGAGATCAAGACGAGGAGCGCCCCGGCACCGCCGACGATGAGCGCCGAGTTCCGATCCATGGGGTTCGCACGGTCAGGCCGCAGCGCCATGACCAGCACAGCCACGAGCAACAAGACGACGACAATCTGCTGCCAGAGATCGAAGCCACCCCAGATCGTTGAGATCTCCGCTGGGAACGCAGGGTCGGCGGCATTCAGCTGTGGCAGGAGCTCGGCGGCATCGGTATTGGCTCCGGTGAACAACAGTCCGAGCACTGCTGCGATAACGCCTAGCAAGGTGACGATCCGGGACGAGTGCATACTGTTCCTCTCGTGGGGCGAACGCGACTTCTGATCTCATGGTAGGCAGTGATCGGTCAAGCTGCTGGTGAGCCGGCGGCCGGGCGGTAGCCTCGCCCCATGAGTGGTGACTTCCCACAGCGGGCCGAGGTTGTGATCGTCGGTGGAGGGATCAGCGGCGTTAGTACCGCCTACCACCTGGCAGTGGCCGGCGTCGACGTCGTCTTGATAGAACGCGGTGCACTCGCGTCTGGCTCAACCGGCAAGGCGCTGGGTGGAATCAGGGCGTCCTTCAACCATCCGGCCAATCTGCAGATGGGGGTATATGGACGAGAGGTCTACGGTCGTTTTGCCGAGGAATTCGACCAGCCGATCAACTTTGTCCCGGGCGGCTACCTCTACCTCATCGATGACACCATTCCCAT
The DNA here is from genome assembly GCA_024638625.1 of Actinomycetes bacterium. Taxonomy (GTDB): domain Bacteria; phylum Actinomycetota; class Acidimicrobiia; order Spongiisociales; family SHLN01; genus JABDOU01. The sequence goes on along the minus strand of JAHEJY010000068.1, from coordinate 12,744 downwards.
GGAACAGATCGAGGCGGCCGTAGCTCTGCAAGCGGGTTTTGGCGTCAATTCCCGAATCATCGAACCGTCTGAGATTCACGCGATTTCCCCCCTGGTCAATGCGGACGCGTTTGTTGCGGCTTTGTGGTCGCCCGATGACGCGAAGGCAGAGCCTGAACCGGCAACCCAGGGCTATGCAAGGGCGGCCCGCACCGCCGGGGCCCGACTTTTCACCCACGTAGATCTCATCGGCATCGAGACCGTGGATGGCTCCATTCACTCGGTCTCGACGGTCGCGGGCTCGATTGCCACCGGATGCGTCATCAACTGTGCCGGCGCCTGGGCACCGGCGGTGGCGAAGATGGTCGGGTGGGACCTGCCGATCACCCCGTATCGAAGGCAAGTGGTCACGACGACCGACCTGCCCGACATCGAGCCCCACGAGACACTCACGATCGACCTTGCCACGTCCTTCTACTTTCATCAGGAACGGAGGAAATTCACCGTCGGCTATTCAGATCCACGAGAGGAACCAGGCTATAACCTGACATTCGATCCAACAGATTGGCTGCCGCGCATGCTTGAAAAGGCCGGGCGGGCAGCGCCGGGTCTCCTGGAGTTAGGAATCCAATCGGGCTACGCCGGCTTGTACGCAATCACTCCTGATCACAATCACCTGATCGGTGAGTACGCCGGCGTAAACCGGTTCTTGTATGCGGCAGGTTTCTCGGGTCATGGTTTTCAGATGGGTCCTGCCACGGGTCGCATTCTGAGTGAGCTGTTTCTCGGACAGGAGCCCTTTATCGACATTGCGCCTCTAGACGCAGCCAGGTTCGAGGGTGAATACTCGAGTGCCCAGGAGACCTTTATCGTCTGAGCCGACGCTACTTCGGAAGAGGAGAACCATGGGAAAGCTTCAGGACAAGGTTGCGGTGGTTGTCGGGGGTGCGCGGGGGATTGGTCTCGCAACAGCGAAACTCATGATGCTCGAAGGTGCCGTCGTGACGATTGCCGACATCCTCGAGCCCGGAGAGGACACCGGCGCATCCTTTCATGGACTCGACGCATCCGACGTCGGCGCCGTGGACGAGCTTGCCGACCTGGTCCTCCGCCAACACGGTCGCATTGACGTGCTCTACAACAATCTCGGTATTCATTATTCAGCACAGATCCCGGATTCCGACCCCGAGGAGTTCGACCGGGTGATGCGGATCAACGTCAAATCGCACTATCTGACCTCCCGGGCGTTCCTCCCCGCCATGATCGGGCAGGAATCGGGTTCGATGGTGTTCATGTCCTCGCACGGTGGCATTGCGGGCCGTCCCACCGACCCGGTCTATAACGCATCGAAGCATGCCGTCACCGGTCTGATGCGATCCATCGCCGTTGCCTATGCCCACCTCGGCATTCGAGCGAATGCCGTTGCCCCTGGCGCAGTAGATACTCCGATGCTGCGAGCGGCTCTGCCGAACTCGCAGAACGTCGATGATCTCATGGGGGCCCTCACGGCGAATATTCCGCTCGCCCGGATCGCTCAGCCCGAGGAGGTCGCCAGCGTGGTGGTGTTCCTGGCCAGCGAAGAGGCAAGCTACGTGACCGGTCACGTGATACCGGTCGACGGAGGGCGCATGGCCGGAGTCATGCCGGGCAACCGCTACCGGACCGATCATCTGAATTGACTTTGGCAGCCCGGGTGAGGGGTCGATATA
>JAHEJY010000068.1:0-10956 GCA_024638625.1 Actinomycetes bacterium | reverse complement strand
CGTCCAGCAGGAGGTCGGCGCCCCGCTCAACACTGAACTCCGGTGTACCGCGTCTGGCCGTAACACGCACAACCGTGGTCGGGTTTTGCGAGCGCACCACCTGCGACGTATCGACACCGGCACCGGTAAGAGCTTCCATGAGCAGGTCACCGTATTCGTCGAGTCCGATCGATGCAGCGAGTTTGGCGCTGCTACCCAACGCCGCCACCGCAAGAGCGACGTTGGTTGCAGCGCCGCCCGGAACCGTTGTGAAAGACGTGGCGTCGGCGAGCGGGCCCGGGTCGTCAGAGATGAGGTCCACCAGAGATTCACCAACCGCGAGGATCGTCATTCGGTGATATCCGTTATTGTGGCGCGGGTGACCCGCAAGAGGTCGTCGTGGCTTATCGGGAACACTGTCGACGGCGTACCGCCTGCTGCCCACAATTCGTGAAAGCGGCCCAGCTGTTCATCTGCGAATATCGGTAGCGGGCGAGGATGACCGAACGGCGGCGTTCCTCCTGCGACGTAACCGGTTGCCTGGCGAACCAGGTCGAGGCTCGCACGGGTCGATTCCCGTCCCCCGGCCGCAGTGGCCAATTTGATCGCATCGACGCGTAGATCACCGGGGACAAGTGCAAGCACCGGATCATCATCCACCACGAAAACGAGGCTCTTCACGATCATCGCGACCTCACAACCGATCGCGGCCGCCGCGTCACGGGCGGTTTTGGTACCTTCCGGGAAATGCCGCAACCTGAGCGGAGCAAGGCCTAGCTCGGCTGCGGCGACGGCCAATCTTTGGGACGCGGACGACAAGGTCTCCATACAGCCGCCAGGCTAGCGATGGCACGGTGGCCTAGATTCGACTCCATGGGCTCGATTTTCAACGTCCCGAACACCATTTCGCTGGCGCGACTGGCCCTGATCCCACTGTTTCTGTGGCTGTTGATCGGCGCGGACGAGCTGGTTTGGGGAGGATGGCTGCTGTTCGTCATTGCCTCGACCGATTGGGTCGATGGGTATCTGGCCCGCCGGTTGAACCAGGTGACCGAGTTCGGAAAGCTCCTCGACCCCGTTGCCGATCGGTTGGCGGTCATTTCGTCCGTATTCGCCGGCTGGTGGGTTGATGCACTGCCAGACTGGTTCGTAATCCTTCTCGTGGTCAGAGAGGTGATCGTCGCGCTGGGCGCCGGCATCATCGGCCTCATGGGAGGAGGAAAGATCAACGTGCGCATCATTGGCAAGCGTGCCACGTTCGGAATCTACACGGCAATCACCTGGTTCATCCTGGCGGAAGGGTATCGGTGGGACTGGCTAACCGTGGTCGCGACGGCCGTTGCCGCGCTCAGCTTGTTGATGTATTACATCGCCATGGGCTATTACGGAATTGATGGATGGGAACAGTTGCAGCGGGGCCGCCGGCTTGGCAAGGCCGATCGCTAGTCTGGCCGCCATGAACAGCGACGACCGCCAACCTGCCGACAACAGTCAAGCTGAGGTCGAAGGTGCTCCGGAGAGCGACCACGCCGAAGAGCCGACCGTCTCCTTCGTGGTGGACCCGACCGCCGACGAATCTTTTGTGACAACTCCGGGAGACTTCGAGAGGTACGCCCTGGTCGTCGAGAGGGGCCCCTACCGGGGTGTGACATGGCTGCTGGAGGACGGCGAAACGACGGTCGGACGTCATCCAGACGATGACATTTTTCTGGACGATGTCACCGTCTCACGCCACCACGTGAGGATGGTGGCATCTTCCGGACGTCTCACGGTCGAAGATCTCGGGTCAACGAACGGAACCTACGTCAACGGTGAACGGGTCGAGATCATCGAACTCGCGGCCGGCGATGAGGTCATCATTGGAAAGTACCACCTCCTGATCGCCGGGCGGAATGACTGAGGGCAGCACCATTGGTCAGGTCATTACGACACTCAAGGAGGAGTTCCCTGGGGTCACCGTATCAAAGATCAGATTCCTGGAGACGCAAGGGCTGATCAAACCAGGAAGAACGTCATCCGGATATCGAGCATTCTCGCACGACGATCTCAGTCGGATCCGATACATCCTCCAGCAGCAACGCGACCACTTCTTACCTCTGAAGGTGATCAAATCCAACTTGGCTGCTTGGGAACGGGGTGAAGAACTGGTCGGAGACGACGGCCCCACGGGCGCTCCGGCCGGCACCTATTTCGCAACAACACCTCTTGCCATGACAGGCCAGGAGCTTGCCCGCTCAGCCGGCTTGACGCCCGAACAGGTCGCATCGATGGTCGACCACCATGTAATTTCCGCAGTGTCCGCGCGTGACGGCGAGCCGTTGTTCGATGAGGAAGCACTCGCCGTTCTGAGAGCCGCCAAGCGCCTCCTCCATCAGGGACTGGATCCGCGTCACATACGCCAGGTCCGTCTCGGCGCCGAACGGTCCCTGGATTTGCTGGACAACCTCACCAAGCCGCTCCTGACACACGGGACCGAGTCTTCGCGAAGGAAGGCATCCGAAATCCTGGCAGAGTGCGGTCAGGCGATATCTGAACTCCAGAATGCGGTGCTAAGGGGCGAGTTGCGCAAGCTGGTCGGCGATGACTGAGGTTGTTCGCGAGGTCGTTGATGCCGACACCATTCGGATGCGGGTCGCGCAACTGGGCGAAGAACTGACCGCAAATCTCGATGGCGAGATACCTGTCATGGTTTCGATCCTGAACGGCTCGTTCATGTTTCTCACCGATCTTTCTCGAGCAATGGACAGCAACGTGGAGCTCGAGTTCATGTCCCTCAGCAGCTTCGGTGGTGAGACCAGGGTCAACATCCAGATGGACATCAGCACAGATGTCACGAACCGCCACGTCGTGATCGTCGAAGACATCATCGACACCGGGATGTCGCTTGCCTACCTCAGGGAAGTCATGATCAATCGTGGGGCGGCGTCTGTCCAGACGGTCGCCCTATTGGACAAAGTCAAGCGACGGATCGTCAATGTGCCGGTCGAGCTGCGCGGGTTCGAGGTCGGCGAAGAACATCTCCTCGGCTACGGATTGGACTGGGAAGGCCGTTTTCGAGGACTTCCATCGCTATGGGCCGTGCTCGACCTTCCCACATTTCAAGATGATCCAGAAGTGCTGACTATTGCTGCCTACGACGGTGATAGGCTTCGCTCGTGACAAATGGAATACCGGTAGAACTCGTTGGCGTGCGCATCGAACTCCCGACCAACCAACCGATCGTCTTGTTACGCGAGCAGTCGGGGGAGCGGTATCTACCGATTTGGATCGGCGCCGTAGAGGCGACCGCCATCGCGTTCGCACTCGAAGGAGTGGAACCACAGCGGCCCCTGACTCACGATCTGTTGAAACTGGTCACCGAATCACTCCACTCGAGCGTCACCCGGGTAGAAGTCACAGCCCTTCGTGGCGGCATCTATTACGCCGACCTCGTCCTCGATCGCGACGGCGAGGAGGTTCGCGTGTCGTCCCGTCCTTCAGATGCGATTGCTCTCGCAGCGCGCACCAATGCGCCCCTGTTCGCCGATCCCGATGTTCTGGAAGAAGCCGGGGTCGAGATCCGGGACGAAGACGGCCCCGATGAGGAGACCGAGGTCGAGCGTTTCCGCGAGTTCCTCGACGAAATCAACCCGGAAGACTTCGGTACGACGTCTTAATGTCGGCGGCTTAACGCTCCAGTCGTATGGAACGACCGTACGTGGCGAGGTGTTTTCCGTCAGGCGTGAGTCGTCTGGGGGAGCTACCGCCTTGATGGCATGCGCAGAGTGTTCAAGTTGCCTTTGATGGCATGCGCAGAGTGTTCAAGTTGCCTTTGATGGCATGCGCAGAGTGTTCAAGCCCCTGTGCGTCGATGTTTGGTGGTGAACGCTCTTCAACGTCAACTGCTACCCCGACACTCTGAGGGCCCTGGCTTTTCGTGACATCTTGGTCCGGCCACGAGGCGGTAGCTCGTGACCTCGATCACGGCCAACGCAGACGACCTAGGACGTTCTCATGTGGAGTTGCGGAGCAACTCCCAAGGAACCCGAAGGGTTCCCGCCGCCGACAACAGGCATCGTTGCCGGACTTTTCGAGATCGCCGCCTGGAGTTTGCGAAGCACCCTCCCCAAGCAACCCGCATCGTTGCCGGACTTTTCGAGATCGCCGCCTGGAGTTTGCGAAGCACCCTCCCCAAGCAACCCCCATCGTTGCCGGGTTCCGGGGATCTGCCTGGAGTTTGCGAAGCACCCTCCCCAAGCAACCCCCATCGTTGCCGGATTCCGGGATCTGCCTGGAGTTTGCGAAGCAAACTCCCAAGCAACGCGAAGCGTTGCCGTCCACAGGGGTTGTTGACAACTTTGTCATCCGGCTGTACGGTTCCGTCCGTAATTACGATGAGGAAATTACACGCCTCGAATTACATCTGTGTAAGTAGTCATGTAGAATCGGTGATGCTGAGAGAGGACGAAATGGCAGACGACGCGGGACAACACGCGGGAAAACGCGTGGGAGAATTCGAAAACACCCTCGAGACTGATGCGCAGCCCGGGTATCGGGCACCGCAGGTCTGCAAGCTGGTGGATATCACCTATCGGCAGCTTGATTACTGGGCGCGCACGGATCTCATTGTCCCTTCGGTCTCCTCGGCTACCGGATCGGGGAGTCAACGCCTGTATTCGTTCGGCGATATCGTGCAGCTCAAGGTTGTAAAGAGCCTGCTGGACGCCGGATTGAGTCTGAAGAAGATTCGGCAGGCGATCAAGATTCTCCGCGAGCAGCTCGACGCCGACCTTTCGGATGTCACGCTGCTTTCCGACGGCACCACGATCTTTGCCGCCAAGAGTCCGTCCGAAGTTGTGGACGTGCTCCAGCGTGGACAAGGAGTGTTCGCCATCACCGTCGGCCCGGTACAAGAAAAGCTTGCCGGACAAATACACGAGCTCTTCCCCGAAGCTCCGGCCATTCCCGTTGCGAAAGCGACGTAACCGGAGGACATCTGGACCACAACGATCGCAAGGTTCGCCGGCGACCGGCGTCGGACCGCCCTGGCAAGGGCAAGAAACGGCCTCGAAAGAAGAACCGGGAAGACGGCGGCTCCAGAAGCGGCATTCGCCGGCGACCAGCCTCTGACGTCCACGATTTCGCCCACGAGAGTGAGCGACAATTTGCGAAACTGCTGGAGTTCTACGGCATCGCCTATCTGTACGAACCGCGCTCATTTCCGATCGAGTTCGATGATGACGGAGAACCCAGCAAGCTGTTTACGCCTGATTTCTACCTCGTTGATGAAGATGTCTTCATTGAGATCACCACGATGAATCAGCGGCTCGTGACCAAGAAGAATCGGAAAGTACGGAGGCTGCGGGAGCTCTATCCCGATATTGCCTGCAAGGTCTTCTATCAACGCGACTACCTTCACCTCCTCATGAAATACGGGCTCGACGATGTCGGCGATTGGGAGGCACCCACCCGGGTTCCCGGCCCTCCCCAAATCGTCAATCTCGGCGAGCTCTGAGGGTCCACCATCGACCTCGCCAGCCCGCTCCGGCCTATGTATGAAGCCTCCGGATCCATCTTTGCGTCTCGGGATGGATGGGCCGTTCCTGCGTTGGTGGGATCTACCGCGGGCGTACTGGAAACGGCGCGAGAGGGTGTCGCCGCCTTCGACCTATCCCATTTGAGCCACGCATTCCATGATCGAATCTCGGACGAGCTCGCAGACACGATTACCCGCGACGTCAGAAGCCTTGGTGACGGCTCGTGTACGGAAGCTCTCATCCTCGACGAAGGCGGCAAGATCTCATCGCATCTCGACATCTGGATGAACTCGGCCGCCTTTCTGTACTGGCGAACGTATGCTGCCGGCCCGGGTAGCCACGCGATTGTTGCTTTGGTCGGTCCGGATGCAGGTGCTGTAGTCGGCTCGATTTTCGGAGAGGTCCCACAATCCGGACGGGTATTTGGCAGCGATTGGCACGGCGTGCGAGTTCTCTGCGCAGGCAACGGACCCGCTTACGGAAGAACCGCAACCATTGCGATGCCGGTTGACGTGGCTGCTGAGGTGATGTCCGCCGCCATGGCCGAGGGGACGATCCTGGGCGGTGTCGATGCATTCCATGCTCTCAGGACTCGTGCCGGTGAGCTCGACTGGGGCGCAGATGGGATTCCCCCGTTGACCCCTCTCGAAGCGGACCTGACCCATTTGGTCGACCCCGAAGCCACATTCACCGGCCGGCGATCGTATCGGCGGGCACTGCGCAAGGGCAATGAGCGGGTGGTCGTCGGCTTCAGGACTGATACGTGTCAACCGCAAGCCGGCGACGGCTTGCGAGCCGGCGACAGCCACGGATTCGTCATCTCGGTCGCGACATGGCCGGACGACGCTCCGAGCGTCGGCATGGGGTGGCTGGAGCCGGCGCCCGTGTTTCATCGCGGATCCAAGGCGTTCGGCGACCCGCTCCCGCAGCTCGAGGCGCACGTGGATGGAACGTGGTTTCCGGTATCGTTGGCCGACCCGCCCTTTTTCGAGGATGTATGGAACGACTAGGCGTTGACATCGGGGGTACGGGCATCAAAGGTGGACTCGTCGACCTGACGGATGCGGAGCTGATCGGCGATCGATTCCGGCTTCTCACACCGGACCCTGCTACCCCCGACGCATGTGCCCGGGTGATACGCGAAATCCTCGACCATTTCTCCTGGGATGGCCCCACCGGAATCGCAGTCCCCGGCAAAATCGTCGACGGCGTGGTGAGGTCAGCATACAACATCGACAAATCCTGGCTGGGGGTCCATGCCGCCGAGTTCTTCGATGACGCTCTGGGCGTACAGACCACAGTCATCAACGACGCCGACGCGGCCGGACTTGCCGAGATGCGTTGGGGGGCCGGCCAGGGCGAGGACGGTCTCGTCATTCTTCTCACGTTCGGGACCGGCATCGGCAGCGCCATGTTTCTCAGCGGCCGGATGATCGCAAACACCGAGCTGGGCCACCTCCAGCTGCGTGGCACCGACGTCGAGAATTGGGCTTCAGCCAACGCCCGGGAAGACGAAGATCTTACGTGGGATGCGTGGGCTGAACGCCTCACCGAATATTTCGAGCACCTGGAGCTCTTGTTCTCACCTTCGCTTTATATCATCGGCGGAGGAGTATCAAAGGAATCAGATGAGTTCATACCGAAGATCAAGACCAGGGCGCCAATCGTGCCGGCTCGATTCCGAAATCGGGCAGGCATCGTCGGACTGGCTCACGCCACAACGCTGGATGGCAGATAATGCCCAGTGAGTTCACCAAGGAGACATCTCGCAGCGGCGCGCACCTGCTCGTCCGCAACTGGTATCCCGAAGACACCGCCGACACCGTGATCGTCATCGTGCACGGAATCGGTGAGCACAGTGGGCGCTATGAGCATGTCGGCGACTATTTCGCCTCGCGTGGTTTCGAGGTGCAGGCCTACGACCATCGGGGCCACGGTGAGAGTTCCGGAAAGCGACTCTTTGTCGTCGACTGGGGAGAATTCCTTCTCGATCTAGAGGATCGGCTGTCGGCAGCCAGGATTGGCGGGCGCAAGGTCGTGATGTATGGGCAATCGCTGGGCGGATTGATCGGATTGTCATATCTCGTTACGCGCCATGAAGCACTGCCCGACGCCGCCGTATTGAGCGCTCCGGCATTGGATTCGACCGAGCCAGGCTGGAAGAAGGGTGCCGCCAGGGTTCTGGGATCACTCACACCGTCGTTGGCGGTCCCGCTGGCTCTCAAAGGCGACCAACTGTCCCGGGATCCGTCAGTCGGAGAGAAGTATTTTGCGGATCCGCTCGTGAACATCAATGCGACCACCCGTCTCGGCTCTGAAATCATCAAGGCTCAACAGGACACGCTCGGCCGACTGGCTGCGCTCGGGATTCCAACGCTGGTGATCCACGGTGAAGCTGACACGATCGTTCCGGTCGAAGCCAGCCAACCACTCCAAGGATTGCCGGGAGTCGAGAGAAAAACCTATGCCGGGCATCGTCACGAGCTGCATAACGAGCCAGAGTGGCAGGATATTCTTGCCGACGTTCATGCATGGATTCAGGCCACAGTGTGAGGAGGCGGCTCTTCCCCCGGCATTCACATATCAGCGAAGGATCGAAGATGTATGGCCGCGATTGAGGTAACCCAGGAGGACCGTGTCCAGTCGATTCGCCTGGCCGCGCCTGCACGGAGAAACGCGCTGTCGCTCTCCACGTTGCGCGAGCTGACGGATGCGTTCGTGACGACTCCATCCGATATCGGCGTCGTGATCATCGAAGCCGAGGGTCCGGTGTTCTCATCCGGTCATGACATCGCCGAGATGATCGACCGGACGGCCGGGTTCTACGACGAGCTGTTCGGCGCGTGCACCGACATGATGATGAGTATCCAGCGCATCCCCCAACCCGTGATCGCCAAAGTCAGCGGACCTGCAACGGCGGCAGGATGTCAACTGGTCGCGTCATGCGATCTCGCGGTTGCCGCAGAGGATGCCTGGTTTGCGACCCCTGGTGTGAGAATCGGCCTGTTTTGTTCGACCCCCATGGTGCCGGTCTCCCGGGCGGTTGGTCGGAAGCGAGCCATGGAAATGCTCCTCACCGGTGAGCCGATATCCGCCGAGACAGCAGCCGCCTGGGGCTTGATCAATCGGGTGGTGCCTGGCCCCGAGCTCGACAAGGAAGTCCAGCTTCTCGCCGAGAAGATTCTCGAGTTCTCAGCCGATACTGTCGGGCGCGGCAAACTTGCCTTCTACAGTCAGGTCGACCGCGAGATCGTCGATGCCTACCGAAGCGTGGAGCCCGTCATGGCAGCGAACGCCGCAAGCGCCGATGCTCAAGAGGGGATGGATGCCTTTCTCTCAAAGCGCAGTCCGGAGTGGACTGGCAGGCAAGAGGACGATCTTTCCTAATCGCTCCTCGGGCATCTTGCTATTCCTCGCGGCCGCCTCAACCGGTCCATCCGAGCCAGGCCACGGCTGTACCCTGACCCGGCGGTTCTCACGGAAGCCGTTTCGAGAGACCTGCGACGACCTTCACCGCATCTAGCTTCAGTAGTTCGGCCGGTCGAACCCAGAGTTTGGCGTCGCGACTCCCGGCGCCGATGATGATCGTCTCTCGCTCCATCACCGAGCTGTCAACCAGCACCTCGATACCTTTAGGAAGGCCGAAGGGTGTGACGCCGCCCATTTCCATGCCCGTCAGCTCGACTGTCAGTTCGGGCTTGGCAAACGAAACTTTGCCTGCACCCATGGCGACCCGTACAGCACCATTCACATCCAGCCGATGCGTGGCGAGCACAACGCAAGCAGCCGTCAGCCCGGCCGGTCGCTTGGCCGCAATGAGAATGGTGTTGGCCGAATCGTCCAGTGCAACGCCATAGTGCTTACAGAATGCAGCGGTGTCAGCGAGGTCGGGGTCGCACGGGCGTTCTTCGTAGGAGGCATCCGCCTCGTGGAGAGCGTTGCGCACCAGGTCCATCATGGTCGGTGATGCTCGGCGACCCAGCCACCGAGGCGGTCGACGGCCTCAATGATGTCGGCGGTGGATTCCGAGTAGCTGAACCGCACGTACCGGTGTCCATTGGTGCGGTCAAAGTCGATCCCGGGGGTGGCGGCTACCCCGATGTCGGCCAACCACGAGCTACACAGGGCTTGGGCATTGTCGGCCAGGGCACTGGTGTCGGCATAGAGATAGAACGCTCCGTCGGCCGGGGCGAAGCGGTTTATCGGCTCGGGGAGGCCATCGAGAAGTATGCGACGATTCTCCGCATACCGCCGGACGTTGGCCTCCGCCTCGACGCTGCTCTCGAAAGCTGCCATCGCAGCATATTGGGCGAGCGTGGGTGCCGAGATCGTGAAGTTCTGCGCAAGTCGCTCAACCGGTTCGACGAGGTCGGGCGGAAGCACGAGCCAACCCAGGCGCCAGCCGGTCATGCTGTAGTACTTCGAGAAGCTCTGAACGACAACCGCCGAATCCGAGACTGAATGAGCCGTCTCAGCCGGCTCTCCGTAGGTGATTCCGTGGTAGATCTCGTCGGAGATCAGCCGAATTCCGAGTTCGTCGCAGCGCCGGGCCACCGCCGCCAATTCGGTGCCCGACAGCATTGTGCCTGTCGGGTTGTTGGGGCTGGCCACGACAAGTCCTGTCAGATCAGCAGTGAGCTGGTCGGGCTGAAGCCGGAAATCCTGCTCCGGACCGGTTGGTAGACCGATTACCTCGATGTCGAGGGCAGCCAGCATGTTGCGGTAGCAGGGATAGCCCGGTTCCGTGACAGCCACTCGATCGCCTGCCTCGAAACAGGCGAGGAACGCTAGGGCACAGGCACCCGAGGCGCCGACTGTGACGGCAATGCCGGCCGGCTCGACGTGACGGCCATAGGAATCCTGGTACGAGCCGGCGATCCGCTCCCGGAGTTCCGGTAGTCCCAGCGCGTGGGTGTAGCCGATCCGATTCGTTTCCAGTGCAGCCCTGGCGGCCGCCAGCACCGGGCCAGGCGCCGGGGTCGACGGCTGACCGACTTCGAGGTGGAGCACGTCGCCGTGCGTCACTTGACGTTCCGAGGCCGCCTTCATGACTTCCATCACATAGAAGGGAGCAATCTCCGAGCGCTTGGTGGGATTCACGCGAGAGACCCTACCGGAGGGCCTCAGGTTCGCCCCGGGTCGAATCGATCGGGCTCGATGTAGATGACCGCTTTCACGTCGAGGTTGGCACGGACTGCATTCTCGACCTCATTGATGACATCCGAGACCTCTCCCGGTTCCATTGGGGCGAAGTGAACTTTGGCACCGATCAACAGCTCTTCCGGTCCCATGTGCTGGGTTCGGATGCTGATGAGACGCGAAACCAGTGGATGGGACTCAATGGTTCGGGTGATGATGGCTTCGTTGTTTCTCGTAGCACCTTCGCCCAGGAGCAGCGATTTCATTTCGCGGGCCAGTATCGCGGCGATCACAACCAGAAGCACACCAATCGCGATGGTGC
>JAHEJY010000067.1 GCA_024638625.1 Actinomycetes bacterium | reverse complement strand
CATAAGGAAAGCGGGCCGGTGGCCTCGAGAACTTCATGCGCCAGGGTTTCGGCGAAAGCCTTGCCCGATAGGAATCCTGGGTCCGACACAGCGCGACGTACAGCTGATCGGAACCGAAGTGTTGGAGCAACGTGCTCGCATGGGCACCCGAAGCTTCGATCAGGTGAGAGGTGATCATCACTCGATAGCCGCCGGCTGTCCGATAGAGCCTGAGACGCAGGTCGCCTTCCATCTCCACGGTCCGCTGGATGCGTCGTACCAGATCGGCTTCAAAGACCTCGCGGGCCTTTTCTCGTTTGCGGCGGAAAAGAGAGCGGCGCCGTGGAAGATCCACGTCAGCAAAGAACACCCGTCGTGTATTGAGCACGCGGGCACCGTAGGAGTTCCGGGTGACGGCGGCCTCGATCTCTCCGTCACTTGTGATCTCTTCGAGAACCTCCTCGCGCAACGGTCGATCGGTTCCGTAGTAGCGATCAACCGGCCGGCGCCCGCTCTTTATCATCTCCGCCAGCGTCCGTGCCCGTTCCTGTGCCACTCGCCGCGCATCATCCAGGCCGGTGTCGGAGAAACCCCAGCCGGTGACGGTTCTCCGATCCGAGATCGGCACGTCGGCCCTGGTCCAGTACCGATAGAAGTGCATGTGGCAGGGTACGTGCTTGCAACCGATGTTGGCCTCGTTACCATCATCTCAATGGCTACCGATCCCCTGCTGCAGCCGTTTCAGCTCAAGCACCTCACGCTCAAGAACCGGATCATGTCGACCTCCCATGAGCCCGCCTATGCCGAGGACGCGCTGCCCAAGCTGCGATACCAGCTCTACCACGAAGAAAAGGCGAAAGGTGGGCTGGCGCTGACGATGTTCGGCGGATCGACCAACGTCGATAAAGACTCACCCGCCGCGTTCGGGCAGCTGTTCGCAGGCACCGACGAGATCATCCCCTACTTCCAGCAGCTCGCCGATCGGGTACACAAACACGGCGCCTACACCATGGTCCAGCTCACCCACATGGGAAGGCGCACGATTTGGGATGCGGAGAACTGGCTGCCGACCGTAGCTCCGTCGATGGTTCGAGAACCGGCCCATCGCAGTTTTCCGAAGACCCTCGAACGTGCAGACATCAAGCGGATCGTCAAAGCCTTCGGCCAGGCCGCGCGGCGAGCCAAAGAGGGCGGACTCGACGGCGTCGAGATTATCGCCTACGGCCACCTCGTCGATCAGTTCTGGACCCCGCTCGTCAACCGGCGAACGGACGAATACGGGGGCGATATCGACAACCGCATGCGCTTCAGTCGGGAAGTGTTCGAGGAGGTCCGCAACCAGGTTGGCGACGATTTCATCGTCGGAATCCGCATGTCCGGCACCGAGGACCGCGAAGGCGGGCTCACCCAGGACGACTGCACCTACATCGCCACCACCCTCGCCCGGTCGGGCGTCATCGACTTCGTCAACATCGTGAAGGGATTCATCGCCAGCGACGAGGCGATCAGCCATGTCATCCCCGGCTACGGCACTCCCCTGGGCCCGCACCTGCCCCTGGCCGCAGCGATCAAAGAGGCGGTCGGTCTACCCGTTTTCCACGCGGCTCGCATCACCGACCTGGCCACCGCCCGCCACGCCATAAGCGAGGGTCTCATCGACATGGCAGGCATGACCCGGGCACACATGGCGGATCCTTACATCGTCAAGAAGCTGGAGCGGGGCGAAGAGGACCGCATCCGAATCTGCGTGGGAGCGTCGTACTGCATCAATCGTCTCTACACCGGTGCCGACGCCCTTTGTATCCAGAACCCGGCGACCGGCCGGGAAGAGACCATGCCCCATGTCATCGAGCCGAGCATCGGCGAGAGAAAAAGGGTGGTAGTCGTGGGTGCCGGGGTGGCCGGCCTCGAGGCCGCCCGGGTCAGCGCCGCCCGTGGTCACGACGTGGTGCTGTTCGAGGCGATGCACGAAGCGGGCGGCCAGGTGCAGCTGCTGGCCCGGGCTACCGAACGCAGGGAGGAGATGATCGGCATCGTCGATTGGCTCGTCTCCGAGGTCGGGCACCTGGGTGTCGACCTGAGGCTGAACACCTACGCCGAAGCCGCTGACATAAGCGCCGAGAACCCCGATGTGGTGGTCGTGGCGACCGGGGGGTTCCCCAACACCTCATTTCTGGACAAGGGCGAAGAGCTCGTTACGTCTATCTGGGACGTCATCGCCGGCAGCAGCTCGCCGACCGGCTCGGTGTTGCTGTTCGACGACCATGGCAACGAGCATGCGCTGTCCTGCGCCGAAAAGTTAGCCGCAGATCCTGACATCCTGCTCGAGGTGGTCACACCCGATCGGATGGTCGGTCACGAAGTCATAGGCACCGCCCACCCCTCGTATCTCAAGTCGTTCTATGAGCACGATGTGGTGATGACACCCGATCTCCGGCTGGTGAGCGTCACCCAACACCCCGATGGCCTGGCGGCCACACTCCACAACGAGTACACGGACACGTACACCGAACGGCTCGTCGACGCCGTAGTGGTCGAACACGGAACCCTCCCGCTCGACGACGTCTACTTCGATCTCAAAGAGAACTCGACCAACCTCGGAGAAATCGACATCGACGCGCTGATCGAGGGACGTGCACAGGCGACGGTGGCAAATCCGGGCGGCGCCTACCAGCTATTTCGCATCGGCGACGCTGTCTCAGGACGCAACATCCACGCCGCAATGTATGACGCCCTCCGGCTGGCTAAGGAGTTCTAGCGGACTCGCCGGGGGCGGGCTCGTCGCCCCTTCCACCATGCCGCGGCCGCAGCCGTCGTTCGATCCCTCCGTCGGGTCGACGGTGGCGCCCCAACACGGCAAGCACGACGCCCGAACGATAGGGAATGCTCCTCCACGGCTGCTGATCCGCACGTGCGATTGGCTCTTTCGTGATGATCCGCGCCACGATGAAGAACCCCATAACAGCATGAACCAGCGCCAGTACCCAGAAGTATCCCTCGATGCCCATGAGCCCCATGGCTCCGGCTATGACGAGCGGTCCGGCAATGGCACCAACGCCGTTCCAGAACACCACCTGCATGCTGGCCGACATGGCCTGGCCGACCGGCATGTAATCGTTGATATGGCTCAACACCAGTGAATACATGGGGAAGGTAAAGCCGCCGAACACAAAGATCAGTACAAGCATGCGCCAGCTCGTCGGATCGACTGTCGTGCCCAGAACCGCAACCCCGGCCGCAACCATGGTGACCAGGAACATCGCGCGTCGTCGCAACATACGGTCTGACATGACACCAATCGGGAATTGAAATGCAATCGCTCCCAGGCTCATGGCGGCCACAAACAGGCCCACCCGCCCCGGCGACATGCCCGCCCGGGTGGCATACACCGATGCCATGCCAAACACGGCGCCGCTGGCGAGCCCGGTCCCGAGTGCCACCACGATGCCGAGCGGCACCCGTTGCCACATCTCCGACGTGGACAGCGGCTTGGGCAGATCGATGATCTGGGGAGCGGTACCGATCGATAGTGAGACAGGCACCACGGCCAGGGAGACCAGGGCCGAAGCGATCACGAACAATTCGAAAGAGGATGGGTCAGCGACGTTGAGGAACAGCTGACCCAGTGCGGCGCCGCCCATCAGCACCACCATGTACCAGCTCATCATCTTGCCGCGATTCTCGTTGGTGGTGGAGGCGTTGAGCCAGCTCTCGGCCACGACATAGAGACCGGCCTGGCAGAAGCCGAAGAGGATCCGCATACCGCCCCACACCATCTCGTTGACGAAGATTGCGTGCACCAGCGCCGCCGAGGACGCCAGCGACGCCAGCGCCGCAAACACCCTTACATGACCCACGCGTCGCAGCACGACCGCAACTCGCGAACCGGCCAGGAACCCGACGTAGTAGCCGGCCATGATGAGGCCGATGGCGGTGCCGGAGAATCCTTCCCCTTCGGCCCGGATGCCCAGGGTGGAGGCCAGCAGGCCGTTGCCGAGCATCATCAGAAGCAGAGCGGAAAACAACCCCCACGAATGTCTGACGGTGGCACTCGTCGACGCGCCTCTCATATCGCGGGATGGGATCGACCCAGGTGCTTCTGTTGGAGATGGGGAAGGTGTTGCAGCGGCCATGTGCCTATCAAGGGGTGGGTAGTAGGGGTGGGTAATAGAGGTGAGATGACGGTGGATGCGGACCGAGGAACCGGGCTCAATGCTCGATCGAGCGCCCGACCCCACCGGGTCTCGCAAGCGTACCGTGCGTATCGGCAAGTGCGTTGAAATTCGAGAGGATCCAGGGAGCCATCTGCCGCACTTTGACCTCGTACGTGTCGACATGCACCAGAAGAGTTTCCTGGGTAGCCGCAATCCGTCCATCCTCACGTTTCATCGTGTGGAACGCGTGCAAGCTCTTGGGCCGCACTCCAAGCACCATTGTCTCGAAGGTGAGCTTTTCCCCCACCTTCACTTCGAGTAGATACTGAACGTGGGTTTCGACGGTGTAGAACGATCCCCGCTCATCCCTTCGATAGCGCTCATCGAAACCTGCGTGTTCGAGAAGAGCGTCGCTGGCGTAACCGAATGCCACTCCGTAATAGCCCTCGGTGAGGTGATCGTTGTAGTCGATCCATTCCGCCGGAACCGTGACTTCGTAGATTTTCAACATGGTGAAAACACCTTACCGCGTGGGCCGAACCGTGATCTCTCGAACCGCAGGGGGCGTGTTGCGGCTCTTGATGAATCTGACCTGTCCGTCGATCACCGTTGTTGCGACCGCCGGGGTGTCTCCGATCGTGAGGGCGCCTAGCGCGTCTTCGGCTTGCGACCCCAGCGGCGCATCGATGACACTGAGATCCGCTTCGCGACCGACCTCCAACACGCCGACGTCGAGGGCGTGCAGGCGCGCAACGTTGCCGGTGGCCATGGCCACTGCCTGCTCAGCTGCGACGCCGCCCAGCGAAGCTGCCCAGGACATCACCCTCAGCATGCCGAGCGGTTGCACCCCGGACCCTGCCGGGCTGTCGGTGCCGATGACTACTCGATGGAGTTCGCCGCGCTCGGCCGCAAGCTGCACCACCCCGGCGGCAGCCTTCACGTTGCCGTTGTGGACGATCTCGATGAACGCATCGGTCTGATCGAGGATGGTGGCCACGTCTGCGATCGACAGTGCAGTTGGCCCACCGTTGGTATGTCCGGCAACGTCTGGTTGAACCTCCACGACGAAGTCAGCCCCGATCACTCCGCTACCGGGAATAGAAGCGCCTCCGGTATGGACCATGACCTTCATGCCGAGCGATTGAGCCCACCGGGTCATCTTCGCAGCTTCCGTCGGATCCTTGACCCCGGATATGCCGATTTCGGCAACCAGACGAACTCCGGCATCGGCCATCTCAAAAAAATCGCCCTCGGTGAGGCCCGGCTCGAGCATCACGGCGCCGGCATGAACCTTCACCCCGGCCGGACGCAAGATGGAAAACGACTTGTGAGCCAAAATCGCGAGCGCCTTGACACCAGCCGGATCCCTGGGACGCCCGGGAGTGTGGGGCTCGCCCGCGGACACCATCGTGGTTACGCCGCCGTGGAGACACGATTCGATGAATCCGGCCTGGCGTTGCCGGGGCGTGTAGTCGCCGATGACCGGATGCACATGGTTGTCGCACAAACCCGGGATCACTGTGGCACCGGCCGCATCGATCGCACGTGAGATGTCTGACGTGTCCGCTTCGGTCTCATCACCGACGAACGAGATGGTGCCGTCGCGCACCACAATGGTGTCACCCTGGGCGATGGGTGATGCGATGTCTCCACTGATGATGGTGCCGATGTTGCGGACGACGAGGTCGCTCACCGGAGGCCGTCCTCTCCAATGGCTTCGTCGATGGTCAAGCCCCCGATCCGGGGCAGCGGCCGTCCGCCATCGGTGACCGCCACCGCGATGACAAGCTCATCGTCCGCGGGGGCGTCGACGATGCGCAGCTCGACTGCGTCGAAATGGCTTCGCACAAATGCTGCGTCCTTGTAGTGAAGCGGCACGTCCAATGTGGTACCGGGACCTCCTCGCTTCTTGGCAGACGGGATGATGGACGTCCCGCCTCCACATGCCTCGCGCAGCGGCGCACCGAACCTGGGATGTAGCATTGCGGCAATGTGTTCGAGTTCGCCGGCTATTCCGACGATCCCCCCTTTGCCATAGGAATGGACGGGCATTCCTCCCAAGTGGGCAACGGCAGCCCGGGATAGCGAGCCGGACAGCTCGACGCTCGCATCGCTCAGCCCGGAGAGGTCCTCGACGTAGCGGCCGGCGTATGGGTTGGAGATGACGGCCGCGACGATTGCGCGTCGGACCGGCGGATCGATGGCCTGACCGGCTTCGAGTCGGATCTCGTCGATGATGGTGACGATCTTGCGAATATTCATATCACCCACTCGCGGCTCGTGGCCGAGACTACGCAAGGGTGCGTAGAGTTGCTCATTGATGGCCACCGATATCGCCGAGTTCATCGCTCCCACCGATCTGAGCCACGCCCTCGACATCCTCGCCCAAGGCCGGCACACGATCCTGGCCGGGGGCACCGACTTCTATCCGGCTCGCGTTGGGAGACCCTTGACGGAGCCGGTGATCGACATCACCGGCATCGATGGATTGCGCGGTATCAACCGGGTGGAGGGCTTCCATCGCATCGGCACGCTGACCACGTGGTCGGACCTCATCACCACCGAGCTTCCACCCGGCTTCGATGGATTGAAGATGGCAGCTGGCCAGATCGGTGGTATCCAGATCCAGAACGTGGGCACCATCGGGGGCAATCTCTGCAACGCCTCCCCCGCGGCCGACGGCATACCTCCGCTCCTGGCGTTAGACGCATCGGTTGAGCTGGCGTCGCCGGCCGGCACACGCGTGGTCGCGCTCGAAGAGTTCTTGACCGGTTACCGCTCCACGTCTCGACAGCCCGGCGAGCTTCTCACGGCGGTGCTCGTGCCGGAAGAGTTCGACGATGCCACCAGCTCGTTTTGGAAGCTGGGGTCGCGTGCCTACCTCGTGATCTCCGTCGCAATGGTGGCCGCAACCATCGTCTGCGACGCAGACGGAACAATCGAAACAGCCCGGGTCGCGATCGGTGCGTGTTCTCCAGTCGCCAAGCGTCTTCACGCACTCGAAGCAGATCTCGCCGGCCGGCACGGCGATGCGGCGGACGCAGTCACGGTCGAGCACCTCGCCGACCTGTCCCCCATCGACGACATCAGGGCCGGCGTGGACGAGAGGCGAAATGCCGCCCTCCATCTGGTCAGGCGAACCGTTGCGAGCTGCCTCTCATGAGCCGGATCGAGTTCACCGTCAACGGCGCCGCGGTAGGGGTCGATGGGCCCCATCTGCGTCGCCTCAGCGACGTCTTGCGGCTCGACCTCGGTATGACGGGCACCAAGGTCGGATGCGATGCCGGCGATTGCGGAGCATGCTCGGTGTTGCTCGACGACGAACTCGTCTGTGCCTGCCTCGTTCCACTCGGGCGCCTCGCGGGCAAACACGTCGTGACCGTCGAAGGACTCGGCGATGACGACGACCTGAGCCGTCTGCAGCGCTCCTTTCTGCATCATGGAGCAGCCCAATGCGGGATCTGCACTCCCGGCATGGTGGTCGCGGCAGAGGCGCTCCTGGCCCGGGTTCCCCACCCCGGTGAGAAGGAGGTTGAGGATGCACTCGGCGGCGTGCTTTGCCGGTGCACCGGATACCGCAAGATCGTCGACGCGGTGATGGGTGCCCCTGATTTCGATCTGGCCGGCGCATCTCCGGCGCCGGGCAAGGCCATCGGTCAACGGGTTGAGCGCGTCGACGGAGTTCCGAAGGTGACCGGTCGTGACATTTTCGGAGACGACCAGACACCCGATGACTCGCTCGTACTCAAGGTCATTCGATCTCCTCACCACCGCGCCACGTTTCAGTTCGGTGATCTAGAGCGCTTCATCGTCGACCATCCCGGGATCGAGGCTGTCCTCACGGCTTCCGACGTGCCGGGACGCAACCGGTTCGGGGTCATCCCGGCGACTGCCGACCAGCCGGTGTTCGCGGAACACGAGACCCGGTTCCGAGGTGAGGCTGTGGCTCTGGTGGCGGGCGACAAGGGGTCGATGGAGGCGCTGGATCTGGAGTCGTTTCCCGTCGCATGGACCGAGCTCGCCCCGATCACCGATCCCGAAACTGCCATGGCCGACGGGGTTCATCTGATCCATCAATCCCGGGAACGAAACGTTCTCGTGCGGGGGCTGGTACGGCGGGGCGATGTGGATGCTGCATTTGCCAACGCAGACACAGTCGTGGAGTCGGAATACGCCACAGCTTTTGTAGAGCACGCCTATATAGAGCCGGAGGCCGGATCCGCACGTCGAGATGGCGACCGGATCACGATCCAGGTGACCACCCAAACTCCGCATATGGATCGCACCGAGGTCGCTGCCATTCTCGATATAGATGCCGGGGCAGTCCGCATCATCCCCACTGCAGTCGGCGGAGGATTCGGCAGCAAGCTCGACATGTCCGTGCAACCGTTCCTGGCAATCGCCGCCTGGAAACTCGGCAAGCCGGTGCGGATCACCTACACCCGACCGGAGTCGATGATGTCGACCACCAAGCGCCACCCATCCCGGCTCCGGGCCCGGATTGCTGCCAGATCGAACGGCGAGCTGCTGGCTATGGAGTTCTTCGGCACCTTCGACACCGGCGCCTACGCGTCGTGGGGACCGACCGTGGCGAACCGGGCACCGGTTCACGCAGGTGGCCCCTATGTCTATGAGGCCTATCACGCTGAGACCATGGCAGTACACACGAACTCGCCTCCGTCGGGGGCATTCCGTGGGTTCGGAGTTCCACAATCGGCGGTGTGCCAGGAGAGCCTGTTTGACGAACTGGCGGATGCCGTGGGGATCGATCGACTCCAATTCCGGATTCGGAATTCGCTGACCGCGGGGGAACCCACCGTTACCGGCCAGGTGTTCGAATCGGGCGTCGGCTTCCGCGAGTGCCTCGAAGCGCTGCAACCCGGCTGGGAGCGGGCACGCGCGGAGAACGCCATATATAACGCAACGAGCCCGACCACACGCCGCGGGGTGGGCGTCGCCGGCATGTGGTACGGGTGCGGGAACACGGCGTTGCCAAATCCGTCGACGATGAAAGTGGGCTTGCATCGTGAAGGCCGCATCGTGCTGTTCCAGGGGGCGGTAGACATCGGCCAGGGCGCCAACACCGCGATGACCCAAATCTGTGCCGATGCCCTCGGCATGGACATGGCATCGATCTCTCTCGTCGGAGCAGACACGGAAACGACTCCAGACGCGGGCAAGACGTCCGCTTCACGCCAAACGTTCGTGTCCGGCAACGCCACCTTCGAGGCGAGCCGCCGCCTCCGTGTCCAGCTCCTGGCAATGGGCGATGCGTCCGACGATGCCTACCTGGAACTGAGCGGGAACCGACTCGTCATTCACGATCAGGGAGCCAGCACGGTGCTTGTGCTCCCGGATCTAGCTGCGGATCAAGACGGGTTTG
This sequence comes from Actinomycetes bacterium, assembly GCA_024638625.1. Lineage (GTDB taxonomy): Bacteria > Actinomycetota > Acidimicrobiia > Spongiisociales > SHLN01 > JABDOU01. The sequence goes on along the minus strand of JAHEJY010000067.1, from coordinate 4,574 downwards.
TTGCGCTCACCGAAGCGACCTTTGACCCACCCACCACGCCTCTGGATGAGTTCGGTCAGGGCGAGCCATATGCCGTCTTCGGGTTCGGGGCGCAGATGGCCGAATTGGAGATCGACCTCGAGTTGGGCACAGTCAGGTTGCGTCGCATCACGGCCGCCCATGACGTGGGCAAAGCGGTCAACCCGACCCTGGTTGAGGGACAAATCGAGGGCGGTATCGCCCAGGGCATCGGCATGGCCCTGATGGAGGAATATGTGCCGGGACGCAACGAGAACCTGCATGACTATCTGATCCCTACGTTCGGCGACGTCCCTGAGATCGTCACGATCCTCATCGAATCGAACGACCCCATCGGGCCCTATGGCGCGAAGGGCATCGGCGAGCACACCCTCATCCCGACCGCTCCGGCAATCCTCAATGCAATTCGAGATGCGGCAGGAGCACCGGTCCGGGCACTACCGGCGACCCCGGCCCGGGTCCTCGACGCAATCAGACGTGGATTGGTCAGCTGAAAGGCTCCACGACGTGGCGAGAGATCAGTTCGAGCTGATCAGGGTCGTTGGTCAACGGCGTGAGGATCAAGTACTCGAGACCGGCCGCCTGCAAACCCGCCACTGTCTCTTGCATGTCCTCGACCGTCCCTGTCAGGTATGACGCCTGCAGGTCTTCGGACGTACGGTGCTCGCCCATCACGGCCAGGAAGTGGGGCATCTGAGCCTCGAGGGCTTGATCGGCGGACGCGCTCTCGACCACATGGAGAAACTGGGTGGCCCCGAACGTGAGCGTGTCTGGATCACGCCCGATCGAGATCAGGTGATCCTGAACCGCCTGCCAATCGTCTTTGACGTCGCCGGGGTCGGAGCCGCTCGAGCGCGCCATCCACCCGTCGGCGGCGGAAATCCGTCGCAGAACGCCGGGGGCAATATAGGGCTTGTCGGGTGTGTCCGGCGCATGGGTCAGGGTCCCGCCCGCAACCCAGATCGGGGGAAGATCTGGGATCCTGGGATACATAGTCAGATCTTTTACCTGCCAAAACTGTCCGTCAAATGTCACGCTTTCCTCGGTCAACAAGCGGCGAATGAGCTCCAGAGCCTCGTCGGTGCGCTTCCCGCGTTCGCGAAGCGGCACGCCGATCGCGTCGAACTCGTCCGGGTCCCACCCAACAGCTACTCCAAATCGAAACCTTCCTCCCGAGAGCTGGTGGAGTGACGCAATCTCCTTGGCCAGCACGACCGGGTGACGCAAAGGCAGCACGAGGGCCGCAGTACCCAACCCGACCCTTTCGGTCACGCCCGCAGCAGCGGCCAACATGACCAACGAATCCATCCAGGACACGCCATACACGCCCTTTGAGACAAGCAAATGGTCGATGACCCAGATGTCTTCAAAGCGATGCGCTTCGACCCTGCGGCAGTAATCGAGCAACTGTCTCGAGTCGTCGTACGAGATACCCGGCCAGGCGTAAGAAGGAATCCGCAACCCGAAGCGAACGGGCCGGGTCACATCCCCGGTCCGACCAGGGCGACCCCGGCGGCCTTCAGCTCGGCAAGGGAACGTCGGTCGTCGCCCGGTTCCAGATTCACCGGAGCCGTCGCATGGGTGAGCAATGAGGTGGCGAAGTCGGCGGCTATGGCGTCGAGCGCAGTCTCTTTGACGCAATAGTCGAGCGCAAGACCGACGACCACGACGTTTTCGATCCCGGCTTCCTGCAACATGGGACCCAGTTCGGTCGGGGTCTCCTCCCCCGACTCCGGGTCGCGCACGGTGAACCCGGAGTACCCATCCTCGCCGCCCGTCCCTTTCCGAATCGACGGGCCAACCACGTCCAACGCTGGATGGAACTCTGCCCCCCACGAATCCTGGACACAGTGCACCGGCCAGATGCCACCATCTTTTGCGAAATGCGGCGTATCCGGGGGATGCCAGTCCTGGGTGTAGACGACGGTGGCACCCGCCGACTGAGCACGGGCGATTTCGTCGTTGACGATCGGGACGACGTCTTCGCCGCGTGTCACATACAGACTCCCGGCCGGGTCGGCAAAATCGTTCTGCACATCAACAACCACGAGTGCCGTCTGCGCGTCGTAGTCCATGGAGCCAGGCTACCAACCCTCAGAGCCCGTGACGGAGAGCTACTTGATTCCCGAACTCGCCACATTCTCGACGAAGTAGCGCTGGGCCATGATGAACACGGTGAACGGGATCATCACCGAGAGCACGATGGCGGCAAAGATCAGATTGGGGCCTTCGCCCGATTGGCCACCCAGGGTCTGGAGGGCGAGCGTCAGCACGTAATCATCCGAGTTGGCCAGATTGATCGAAACCAGCGGCCATATGAATGAGTTCCAGGCGTACAGGAACATGAAGGTGGCCAGGGTTGCGATGGCCGGCCAGGCAAGCGGCACGAAGATGGTCCACAGGATGGTCCAGCGACGGGCTCCGTCGACGAAGGCGGCTTCTTCGAGCTCTTTGGGAATCGCGACAAAGAACTGCCGCATCAAGAAGGTCCCATAAGCATTGAACAGGAAGGGCCACACAAGCGAACCGAGGGTGTTGACCCACCCGAGGGCGACGATCAGGCGAAACAGCGGAACGATGAGCACCACGAACGGGATCATGATGGAACCGATATACGCGACGAAGATCTTGTCCCGGCCGGCGAAACGAACCCGCGAGAAGGCGTACCCTCCGGTGATGGACGTGAACAACGTTCCGCCTACGACGAGGATGGTGACGAGGATCGTATTCGTGAGTGACCGATCGAAATCGCGGAGTTCTATGACCTCGCCGAAGTTCTGCCACTGAGCCTCCACCGACTCGGCGGCTTCGGTCGTGCGCACCACCGCGAAGGACTCGACCGAGCCATCGTCGATACCCACGAAGCGGCCGACGGAGGTGTTCCGCACGAGAGCAAGGCGGGCTATCTCCTCGCCCAGTTGCACGTCGTAGATCGGCAGGGTTTCTCCGTCGATTACTGTGGTCGCTCCGGTGTCGGTGGCGCGATCGAGCGGCCAGGCGATCGTTTCCTCAACATCCTCGAGGTTTGCGAATACCCCTGCTCTGATTCCCGATTCGGCCAGGTACGCCGCTTCGCTTCCTCCGGTTGCGACCGGCACGTTGAACAGTTCCACTTCTTCACCAGCTACTTCGGCCGTGGCGGCCGAGCGGGGAAGGATCTTGGGCGGGTATCGGAACGTGTCGTCCGGCGTCTTGACTGCGGTCGCAGCCATATAGAAGAACGGGAAGATCATTGCCAGGGCTACAACAATGAGGATCCCATAGGCTCCTCCCCGAACCCCGATCGTCCGCAGAATCCGTCTGCGGCGATGCTTGCCGGCCTGGGCATCGGTTGCGGTCGTCATGCGCTCAGCACCCCGTCTTCTCCCCCTCGACGGAAATACAAGAGTGTGACGCCAAAAATCAGAATGAAGAGTGCCCAGGCAACCGCGGATGCGTATCCGATCTGGAATTGCTGGAAGGCGTTCTGGTAGAGGTACACCACGGGTGTGAGCGTTGCATTACCAGGACCGGCCGGGGGATTTGGCGAATTCAGGATGAAGGGTTCGTTGAATAGCTGCAGCGCCAGGATGGTGGTTGTAGCAACCACGAACACCGTTGTGGGTCGAAGCGTTGGAACGGTGATCGCTGTAAACCGCCGCCACGGTCCGGCTCCGTCGATCTCCGCGGCTTCGTACAGCGTCTGATCGATTCCCTGCATGCCTGCCAGGAACAAGACGGTGTTGAATCCGATTTGCTGCCAGACGAACAAAATGACAATGGCGAAGAGCGCAATGTTCGAATCGGAGATCCACTGGGGTTGGGCCGCTTCTAGATCCAGACCGAACCATGCATTGACCCACTCGGTGGATTTGAGAATCATGAAATTGAGATATCCGACCGTCGAGTTGAACAGCTGCTTCCAGATCAGGGTTACGCCGACCACGCCGGCGATTGAGGGCAAGAAATACACCGCTCGAAACGCTTTCATGCCTGGGAGCTTTGAATTGAGCAAAGATGCGAGCAGCAGGGCCGGCCCCACGGCCAGTGGAATGGCGAGCACGGAGAACACAACAATGTTGCGGAGTGATCGTAGAAACAGATCGTCGGACAGGAGATCGATGTAGTTCTGCAGCCCGACGAACGTGGCGTCGGTCAGGCCGTCCCATTCCGTGAAGCTGATGAAGAGCGACACGACCAGGGGTCCAGCAAAAAAGGCAAGGAATCCAAGAGCGTTGGGAGCGACAAACAGCAGGCCATCCATGGTCTCGGTTTCACGCTCGGTGCTCTCAAAGAACTGGGCGGCCCCATCGGCCCACCCGACCCGGGCAAAGAAACCCGCCGGCAGGACCACCAGCCACAGGACCAGCACATCCGGCTGAACCGCCCTTGCAAAGAATTCGATGATGCCCGGGATCAGTCCTATTGCCAGCAGCAGGACAGCGAGTCCAACAACCATCGTCCAGCGGGCAACCTGACGCAGGGCATCCGCAGGCCCATCGGATCGGGCCGCGAAGCCTTGAACGAGCCATCCCAGCACGACGATCCCCAGCCATCCGACGCTGCCGTTGAAAGCT
>JAHEJY010000005.1 GCA_024638625.1 Actinomycetes bacterium | reverse complement strand
CCCCATCAGCCGCCAAAGGCGGCGACCAGATGGGGGAAAGTACCGCCGAACGAAGTGAGGGGGTAGGGGGTTCGCAGGTAGTCCTAGACCTCATGAACCGCCTCAAAAACACACCAAGATACAGGGAGAAAGATCGACCACCCCCTACCCCAGCCCCATCGGGCTGCGGTACCTTCCCCCGCTCCGTGGGGGACTATGTGTGGGCGTGGTGGCTCAGGAATGATTCGATGGCGTGGACTACGTGGCGGCTACGGATGGAGTGGCGGGCGTCGAAGCCGTGGGTGGCTCCCGGTATCTCGGCGTAGAGAACCGGATTGCTCGAGACCTCGGACAACGCTTTGACGAAGAGTTGCGATTCGAGTGGTGGTACCAAAAAGTCGTGTGATCCGTGCAATACGAAGAAGGGCGGGGCCTCCGGGGTGACGCGCGTGAGCGGTGAAGCCCGGTCCCATGCCTCCGGATCGTGCTCGGGCGATACTTTCATCACGATTGCCTCCACGAACGGCCACGGATACCGAACCCGGTGTCGGTCGAGCAGATCGTGGATTCCGTACAGAGGGACGCAGGCCTGCACTGATGTATCCATAGCTTCGAACCCGGGTTGGAGAAGCGGCTCACCTCCGGAAAGCGCCGCGAGCGCAGCCAGATGACCCCCCGCCGAGCCTCCGGTGACCGCAACGTAGGAAGGGTCGCCACCCCATTCTCCGGCATTGGCGCGCAGCCAGCCGATCGCACGCTTGACGTCTTCGAGGTGGTCAGGAAATGTCGCCTCCGGACTCAGCCGATAGTCGATACTCGCGCAGAGCCATCCCAACTCGGCCATGTGATGGACGAGCGGCCGGCCTTGAGTCTCCCGGCTCCCCCGTCGCCAGCCGCCACCGTGTATCTGCACCAACATCGGGAGAGGTTCCGAAAACGATCGCGGGCGATGCAGGTCGAGTCGATGACGTTCGTGCGGTCCGTAAGAGAGGTCTACGAGTTCTTCGACCTCAACCGGAAGCCGGGGATTGATGAGGACGACATCGCTTACTGCATGAGGTACCTCGCCGTTGAGTTGAACTCCGGCCTCTTCGAGCACCCCTTCGACAACCCGCTTTGCTCTCGTGGCACGGTAAGCCAGCCACAACAGCCCCAGCAGCGAGAAGGACATCAGACCGAGCGCAAACCAGCCGAGAAAGCCCCGGACCGCACCAAGTGCCAAGAAGCCAGCCGTCAACAAACCTTGCAGAACGAGATGGTGAATCGGAAACTCACCGATGACGAGCGCCAGGAGCCACAGGGAACGCTTGCGTAGGGCGTTGTAGGTGAGCAACCCCGAAACGAAGCTCACAATGAAGAAGAGGGCCGTGATCACGGCGGCAAGTATTGTCGACCGTGGCCGCTATCGGGCCGCAAGCCTGATAGCTCGATCCGATGCGACGACGAGAAAGACGACAGCTGCCAGGACAATTGCGCCGCCGATGAGGGTGCCGACGGACGGAACTTCCCCTGGCCAGATCCACACCCAGAGGGGCGCCAGCACGATCTCGGACAGGTTGAGGAGAGAGACTTGTGCAGTCGGGACTGAGCGGTGGCCGAGGTTGAACAAAGGAAGCCCGACCCCCAGGACGACGCCACCTGCAGCGAATCCGAGCAGCATATCCTTCGCGCTCAACGCCAGTCCGACCGTTGTCAAAGACACCCCGGCTGCGACAACAACAAGTGCGGTACCCGCAATGATGGCCGGCAGGATCGGATCCACAGAGCTCCCCTTCGAACGAAGCAGCACGTTGTACAAACCGAGCACCACCGGAATCAGAGCCGCGAATAAGACCCCGGTGGTTTGACCGGCCTCGATGCCGAACCCGACCATGACGGCAACCCCGCTCATTGCGGCAAGCATGGCTGCGACTGTGATCATCGAAACGGCCTCCTTGAGAAACAAACGCCCGAACAGAGCTCCGAAGAACGGTGCGGCCGCCAAAAGAAACGTCGTGAGTGCTGCCGTGGTTCGGGCCAGGGCAAGGATGAACAGGATGGACATCGCAGCAATGAGCAGACCTGCGAGCACCACCTTGCCATCGATCTGGTCGAAATGAACCGGGCGTTTGTTGCGGCGGATATATGCGACGAGGAGCAACACCAACGCCGTGGACCCGCCGCGTATCGTGAGGAACTGCCAGTCGTTGGCATCGTCGAGGGCTCGAAACAGCAGCGCTGTGAAACTGAACATGACTCCCGCCACGAGAACGACCCCGGCTCCCTGGCGGTAGTTGAGCTCGGCTTCACCGACCAGGGCACGCATGACAGCGGTAACCATGGAGCGAGCCTAGGCCCGGCTCTTGGCCGAGTACGCTCTCGGATCGAATGGAGCTGCTCACCGGAATCTTCTCCGCCTTCGGCCTATCTGCCTCGGCCGGGTTGAACGCCTATATCCCGTTGTTGGTGGTGGGACTGATGAACCGATTCACGGACCTGCTGGAGCTCTCGGGCCCGTACGACATCGTGTCGAATCCGGCTGTGCTCGCCGTGCTCGGTGTGTTGACGGCCATCGAGGTAGTGGCCGACAAAGTGCCGGCAATCAACCACGTCAACGATGCCATTCAGACCTTCGTCCGTCCGACAGCCGGCGCCCTCGTATTCGTTGCCTCCACCTCAGCTGCCGAGCTCAATCCGGCGGTCGCCGTGATCGCAGGTCTCCTGGTGTCCGGTGGGGTACACGCCACCAAATCGACTGTCGTGCGACCCGCGGTAACCGCCACGACGGCGGGCATTGGCAACACCCCGGTCAGCGCCGCCGAGGACGTGCTGGCAACCTTCGCGTCGATCCTGGCCGTACTCGCGCCGATATTGTTGGCCATCCTGTTGCTCCTGTTCATCTATCTCGTCTGGCGCTGGATCCGAAGATTGCGACACAAGGACAGACCGGAGCCGTCGGTCGCCTAGACCTGACCTTGATGTACTACCAATGGTCCCCATCGGAGATGGGGGGAAGGTTCCGCTCGGAGGCTGAAGGCCGGAGAGGGGGTTGGAGGATTTTGAGTTTTCTCGAACGTCACGAGAGAGGTTTTACGCGAAGGACGTTTCCCTAGCCCGGCTTGGCAACCCCGGTTGCTCACGCCAGGGGACCACTGCTGAATCGCTTCGGACTTCGCGTTCAGTTCGCAGTCGAACCGCCGTCGATCACCATGGACTGGCCCGTCATGAAGCTCGAAGCGTCCGACAGTAAGTAGACGGCTGCGCCTGCGATCTCGACTGGCTGGCCGTGGCGCTTGAGGGCTGACTTCTCGTTGACCATGTCCCGAATTTCTTCGTTGTCGATCAGCGCTTGGGCGAAACGTGTTTCGACAAGACCGGGGCAGATTGCGTTCACCCGTATTCCGGCACCGCCCAGTTCGTGTGCCAGAGTTTGTGTCATCGAAATCAGGGCCGCCTTGGTCATTCCGTAGACACCCTGCAAGGGAGCAGCCCGCATGCCGGCAATCGAGGCAATGTTCACAATTGATCCCGGACTCCCCTGAGATGCGAATGCTCGGATTGCCAACAGTGGACCTTTGAGGTTGACCTCGATGGTCTTATCGAACGCACCATCCTCGATGGCCAACATCGGTCCGAAGTAGGGATTGGTTGCGGCATTGTTGACCAAACCGTCAACGGTTCCGAACTCAGCGCGCGCTTTTTCGAACAGAGCGGTAACGGCGCCGGGGTCACCCATGTGAGCGGCAACAGCCAGGACCGATCCGCCGGCCGACCGGATCTCCTCGGCAGCCGCATCAACACCTTCTTGCTTGCGCGAAGCCACGACGACGTTCGCACCTGCGTCAGCGACAGCTCGAGCAATCGCAAGGCCAATTCCCCGGCTCCCCCCGGTCACGATCACGGTCCTGGCGTCAAGGCGAGAATTTGCAGTGTGTTCCATGGCGACGGACCTTACCGACCGGCGCATTGCCCTGCGACTCCCATCGTGCCGACGTCTAAAGTTCGTGACGTACGGCACGTTGAAAGGACAACCGTGAGGATCGAACGGGATTCGATGGGCGAACTGCAGGTTCCCGACGATGCCCTGTACGGTGCGTCGACCCAGCGGGCCGTCGAGAACTTTCCAATCTCGGAGCTTCGCTTTGGTCGGCGTTTCATCTGGGCGCTTGGTTTGCTGAAACGGGAGGCGGCGAGCGTCAACAAAGGCCTCGGGGTGGTGACTCCCGAGCAGGGAGACGCCATTATCGCCGCCGCCGACGAGGTCATGGCAGGCTCACACGACAGCCAGTTCGTGCTCGACATCTTTCAGACCGGGTCCGGAACGTCTACCAATACCAACGCCAATGAGGTCATCGCCAATCGAGCCAGTCAGATCATGGGCGGCGACCTCGGGGATCGGCTGGTGCACCCGAACGATCACGTCAACCAGGGCCAATCGTCCAATGACGTCATCCCCAGCGCCATCCACATTGCCGCCGTCGCAGCTATCAGGCAAGATTTGCTGCCGGCTCTCGGTGCACTCTCGACGTCGCTCTCCGTCAAAGCAGAAGAGTTTGACGGCATTGTCAAATCGGGCCGAACTCATCTCATGGACGCCACCCCTGTCACGCTGGGCCAAGAGTTCAGCGGCTATGCAGCCCAGATATCGAAAGGGAAGGAGCGGGTTGAGTCCGCGCTCCCGGCTTTGGAAGAGCTCGCCCTCGGGGGTTCGGCGGTCGGCACCGGACTCAACGCCCGCCCCGAATTCGCCCCCAGCGTGATCGCCGGTATTGCGAAAGCGACCGGATATCCCTTTCGGGAAGCCGACAATCACTTCGAGGCGCAGGCCGCCAAAGACGCCGTCGTGTTCGCCAGTGGAGCCCTGAAAACCGTGGCCCAGGCGATGTTCAAGATCGTCAACGACCTGCGCTGGCTGAGCTCCGGGCCCCGGACCGGCATCGCCGAGATCCGGCTCCCTTCCTTGCAGCCCGGTTCATCGATCATGCCTGGCAAGGTGAATCCCGTGATCCCCGAGATGACCATGCAGGTGGCCGCCCACGTCATCGGCAACGACACCGCGATCACCTGGGGCGGAGCCAACGGCAATTTCGAACTGAACGTAATGATGCCGATGATGGCGCACAATCTTCTCGAAAGCATCGGCCTGCTCAGCGCCGCATCGAACACGCTGCGCGAGCGCTGCATCGACGGCATCGAAGCAGACGAGGATCGCAACACCGAGCTGGTCGAGCGATCCATCATCATCATTACCTCACTCGCTCCCAAGATCGGCTATGACGCTGCCGCCCGGATCGCCAAGGAAGCCTTCGCTTCCGACCGGGGCGTGAGAGAGGTGGCTGCAGAGCTGACCGACCTAACAGAAGAAGAACTCGACGCTGCCCTCGACATCGAGGCAATGACCAGAGGAGGCATCATTGGCTGACGTAATCGATGTAAAGGTCTTTGTACCGGCCCAGGACTTTCAGCGATCCCTCGACTTCTATCTAGCCCTGGGATGGAAACAGCTGTGGCTGGCAGACGACCGCTCTCTTGCCGAGTTGGAGCTGGGTGGCCACCGTATCTACCTCCAGGACTTCTACGTCAAAGACTGGGCGTGGAACTTCATGATCCACGTGACGGTTGACGACATCGAAGCCTGGGAATCGCGGGCGGGACAGGTTGCGGAGGACTTCGGCTTGAAAACCAAAGCGATCCACGATGAGGAATACGCGCTTGTCACCCATGTTTGGGACCCCTCAGGAGTTCTGATCCACTTCGCTCAACCAAAGGACGCAAATGACGACTGAGCGCCTTGGAATCGTTGGCGGGGGTCAGATGGGCAGCGGAATCGGCGAGGTTGCCGCCAAGGCCGGCATCGACGTCGTGATCGTCGAGGCGGCACCAGAGATTGCGGAGAAGTCCCAGAGACGAATAATCGCGAGCCTGGAGAAGGCGGTGTCGCGCGACAAGATCTCACGTGATGATGCGGATGCGACGCTCGCACGTCTGCGATTCAGCACCGAACCCGAAGAGCTGGCCGACCGCCAATTCGTCATCGAGGCCATCGTCGAAAACCTGGAATTGAAAGAAGACCTGTTTGCCAAGCTCGACGCCACGGTGGACGACCCGGCGGCGATCCTCGCTTCCAACACCAGTTCGATCCCAATCATCAAGCTCGCGGCTCAGACCGACCGACCGGACAAGGTGATCGGCACCCATTTCTTCAATCCGGTCCCGGTGATGGCGCTTCTGGAACTCGTACGGTCGCTGAAGACGTCAGACGACACGGTCGAGAAAGCACGAGCACTCGGGGAGCAACTCGGCAAGAAGATGATCCTGTCCAAGGATCGAGCCGGTTTCATCGTCAACTACCTCCTGGTTCCCTACATCGTGAACGCGATCAAGATGTATGAAGAAGGATTCGCCTCGGCCGAGGACATCGACAACGGGATGAAGCTGGGAGCCAATCATCCGATGGGACCGTTGGAGCTGGCCGATTTCATCGGGCTGGACACCATGCTCTTCGTACAGGAGGTTCTCTACGCCGAATTCGGCGACCCGTTCTACGCGGCTCCCCCGCTCCTACGCCGCATGGTCGACGCCGGCCTACTGGGCCGCAAAACCGGCCAAGGCTTCTACGAGTACTAGAGATCGCGCGAACCCAGGGTTCTAGGTGGCGGTTTCCGCCACCTAGAACCCTGGGTATGAGATGGTTAGACGAGCCAGGCTTTCCAGACTGATTCGTTTTCGGCGACCCACGTGGCTGCCACCGCGGCCGGGTCGTCGCCATCGATCTCCACGGGAGGGAGCATCGACAGTTGGTCATCCGTCGTGATCTTGAAGTTTTGTAGGAAGGCGAACACGTCAGGTGCCTTCTCCTCCAGTTTGGCTGATGCAGCCTTGACGATCACATCCTCTGGATAGTCGCAATCGACACCGCCGTCACCGGCCGCCGCACTGGCACCGCAGTCTTCGGTATAGGCCGGCAGTTCGACGTTGACGAGATCGAACTTTGCGACCGCCGCGGTCGGCGTCCACCAGTACAGAACCAGAGGTTCCTGGGCCGCAACCCTGGCCTCTACCTCTGCGACCGTGGCGGGCTCCGAACCGGAGAACACCACCTCGAGCGGCAGACCCAGATTCTCGATGATCTGCTCGTCATATTGCGAGTACGACGGATCGGTTCCGAGGAAACGCCCATTGTCACCGGTCTCGGCTGTGGCGAACAGCCCAGCCAGCGCCGGATCCGCAAAACCCTCCCAGGTCGCGAGCTCCGGATGCTCGTCGATCACGTAGCTCGGCACGAACCAGCCGATCTTTCCGACCGCGCCGAGCTCACCGAGGTCTACGACAGAGCCATCGTCGTAGTACGTGCGTTCCGCATCTGTGATTCCGGATGGCCAGATCTCGAGCACTGCATCCAATGTTCCATCAGCCATACCCGTGAACATGGCATCGTTTTCGTTTACCTCAGTGCTTTCCACCGGGTAACCGAGCTCTTCTTCGATGATGATCTTGGCGACCTCTACGTTCATACGCGACGCCGTCCATGGATTCACAATGAGGTTGATCGTGGGCTTGTCGCCGTCTACGCCACCCCCGGCTCCGCCGGTTTCCGTCGTCTCAGTAGTGCCTTCGTCCCCTCCGCAGGCAGCGGCCACCAGGGCCAGCGCCAGCAGCAGGGCGGATAGTTTCTTCATGAGATTCTCCTTTTTGCGGCGACCCGCTTCACAGCACTGAAATCGCCGATAGACCAGAGGCTAGATTGCGATCATGGCCAATGCATCGTGCCTGGAACTCAAAGGCGTTTGGAAGGTGTTCGGAACGAAACCGGACCGGGCGCTCGAGATGGCCCGTCAGGGCGCCAGCCGGGCCGAGATTCTGAGTGGCACCGGCTGCACGGTCGGAGTCCACGACGTCACCTTCGATGTCGACTGGGGAGAAACCTTCGTGGTCATGGGACTGTCCGGCAGCGGTAAATCGACCTTGATCCGCTGCATCGCCCAGTTGACGCCCGTCACGGAGGGGTCGATCCAACTCGATGGCACAGACCTGACCAGCATGAGTGAGAGCGAGTTGCGGGGGGTCCGCCGGGACAAGATGTCGATGGTGTTTCAGCACTTCGGCCTGTTGCCACACCGGAGGGTTCTCGACAACGTGGCATACGGGTTGGAGATCCAGGGGATGAAGAAGCAGGACCGGGCCGAACGGGCGCTCGAGGTTCTCGACGTGGTCGGGCTCGACGGCTGGGGCGATCACTATCCACAGCAACTGTCGGGCGGCATGCAACAACGGGTTGGCCTCGCTCGCGCTCTGGCCGTCGACCCGCAGCTCCTCTTTTTCGACGAACCTTTCTCCGCGCTCGATCCGCTCATCCGCCGGGACATGCAAGACGAGCTGTTGCGACTCCAGGAGCAGATGCACCGCACGATCGTGTTCATCACACACGACTTCGCCGAAGCCATCAAATTGGGAGATCGCATCGCCATCATGAAAGATGGTGCCCTCGACCAGATCGGCACCGCCGCCGAGCTCATCACGAACCCGGCTACCGACTATGTAGCGGAGTTCACCAAGGACGTGCCGAAAGCAAAAGTGCTCACAGCGGCAGACGTAATGGAATCTGCAAACGGAGACCTCGTTCATCCCGACCACGTTGCAGCCTCCGCGTCGATTGAATCGATCTTGCCGTCATTGCTGATTCGATCCGAGCCCATGGCCGTGGTGGACGCGGATGGCGTCACCGTCGGCATCATCGATCGCCGGGCAGTCGCCCGGGTCCTCGAGAGATGACCGCCGAAACCGCCCCGGTCGGCGCCGGGGTCTCGACCGACGTCCTCAGAAAGTGGGTACCGTGGGCAGTACTTGGGCTTGGGGTAGTTGCGCTGCAGGTCACCTTTGGTGGCGCCGGCAGTTTCCCGGCAGCGCTCGACTCGTTCATCAATGACCCGTTGGATTCCCTCGGCGACTGGATTCGAGCCAATCGCCGATCGCACGCCCTTTTCACGGGCTTTTTCAATCCCTTGACCGACCTTCTCAATTTCTTGATCGACGGCATCGAGTCGATTCTCTTGTGGTTGCCGTGGTATGTAGTGGTCGGCGGCGCTTTTGTCATCCCGGCCCGGGTCAATATGTGGAAGCAGGGTCTCCTGGCTGCAGCAGTCCTCGTCTACACCGGCCTCATCGGATTGTGGGCACCAACCATGGAGACTCTGGCCCTCATGTCAGTGGCAGTCATGATCGCGGTGGTCCTCGGAGTTCCGCTTGGAATCCTGGCTGCACTCCGGCCGGGGGTTGAACGCTTTCTGAGACCGATTCTGGATGCAATGCAAACCGTTCCGGCGTTCGTCTACTTCCTTCCGCTGCTGGGATTCTTCGGTATAGGTTCCGTCAACGCTGCAATGGCCACGGTCATCTATGCGCTCGCTCCGGTTGTGCGGCTCACCACCCTCGGCATCAAGCAGGTACCGGTTCAGTCCGTGGAATCGGCTCGCATGTTTGGCTCCAGCACTCGTCAGACGCTGATGAAGGTGCAGATCCCGATGGCGCTTCCAACCATCCTCACGGGCCTCACCCAAACCATCATGATGGCGCTGGGGATCGTGGTTCTGGCGGCGTTGATGGGTGCAGGGGGGCTCGGTGAAAACGTCTTCCAGAGCCTGTCACAGCGCCGGACCGGACGAGGGATCGCAGCCGGGCTCGCCATCGTTGCCGTTGCGATCGTGCTGGATCGTGTGTGGCGAAGCCTGGCCAACATCGACCCTCTCTCGCGAGCGCCCCGAAAGTGGCTCTGGAGTGGCATCGGTGCTCTGGTGGCAGCAGCGGTCATCGGGCGCCTTACCGGACTGATCGACTTCCCCGAGGTGTGGTCGCTCCGCCTGTTCGATCCGATCGACAACATCGTCGTGTGGGCGCGTGACAACCTGCGGTGGCTGACACGGCCGGTCAACGATTTCATCGTCGCGGGGATCATTGTTCCGGTCAGAGATTTCCTGACGGATACGCTCGCATGGCCGGTGTTGATCTTCGTGACAGGCTGGGCATGCTGGCACGTAAAGGGGTGGAAGCTTGCTTTGTTTGGCGCGGGCTCGGTTGCAGTGATCGGCCTCATCGGCATGTGGGAACTGTCGATCACAACGCTTGTCCAGGTCATGACGGCAACGATCATCTCGGTGGCCATCGCCATCCCGATTGGCATCTGGGCCGGAAGAAAGCCGCGAGTCGAGGCAGCCATGGGACCGATCCTCGATGCCTTGCAGACGATCCCTTCACTCGTCTACATCATTCCCGTCGTCATCCTCTTCACCGTGGGAGTGGTACCCGGCATCATTGCCTCGGTCCTCTATGCGATTGTGCCTGGTATCCGGATCTCGGCGCTCGGCATTCGACAGGTTCCGGAAGAGTCGGTAGAGGCATCGCGCACATTCGGTGCCACGCCGCGACAGACCATGCTGGGAGTCAGGATCCCCCTGGCCGGCCCGACGATCATGACTGCGATCAATCAGATCATCATGATGGTGTTGGCCATGGTCATCATCGCCGGCTTCGTCGGCGGTGGCGGGCTCGGATTCGAAACGATCCGAGCGTTGACTCGCAGCCTCTTCGGCCTCGGCGCCGAGGTGGGCTTGGCCCTGGTCCTCATGGCCATGATCCTCGACCGATACACCCAGGCATGGGGAGAACGCCTCCAGCCTCCGACCGGCCACTAACGACTGACTTCCCAAAAGGTCGCCCATCACCCGACTTAGTACGCGAGTTCGGTGCACCCCTCATGGGTATCTGGTTCCACCTGGAGGGTGGCGTGCTCAATGCCGAAGTCGACGGCGAGCATCGAGCGAGCCTGGTCCAGAACGCTATGGGGATCAGCACCAGCCGTGGTGACGAGGTGTACAGAAGCCACGTCCATGGTGGAGGTCAGCGTCCAAACATGCAGGTCGTGGACGTCAACAACCTGATCCAACTGGCCCAATTGATCCCGCATCACGTCGATATCGAGACCCTCTGGCGTGAACTGCAGCAGCACCCGCAACGCCCGACGACCCAGCCGCCACGCTCTAGGCAAAATCAAGAGACCGATGCAGGCGGCGATCACAGAATCTGCCTGCACCCAGCCGGTGATTCCGACGATCACCGCCGCAACGATCACCGCAACCGATCCAACCAGATCCGCCACGGCCTCGAGCATGGCCCCTTCCATGTTGAGGCTGTCCTCGGCCCCGGACCGCAGAATCCGCCACACGATGAGGTTGACCATCAGGCCTATGACTCCGACGGCAAGCATCGGCCCCACCTTGACCTCGATCGGATTTCCCCATCGTCGGAACGCCTCGAACAGAACATAGGCTCCGACGCCGAACACCAGAACCGCGTTGGCCAAGGCCGCGAGTATTTCCAGACGGTAGAGCCCATAGGTCCTCGAGCCCTTCACCGACGCCTGGTTCGCTGCGATCACCGCCCCGAGGGCCATACCGATTCCGAGGGCATCGGATGCCATGTGGCCCGCATCAGACAATAAGGCCAACGAGCCTGTCCACAATCCCGCTGCCACCTGCACGAGTAGAAAGGAAAGCACTAGCCCAAAAGCAAGTTTCAGAGCGCCACGATCGCGAGGCGATCCTCCGACGTCGGATACCTGAACGTGCGAATGGCCCATTCCATCAGGCTAGGGAGAATCCATTGAGCTAGACCGGGGTTGTGGCCTAACATTCGGCGGCCGTGAAACCCCTTACCCCCTCATCCAGCGCCGGGCTCGGCGGCCCCGCGTGGCTTATCGCGAGCAGATCAGCTGCCGCCGAGGCCTTTGCCACCGCAGCCATGCCCGACCCCAGGCTCGAGCAATGGAGGTACGTCGACCTGGAGTTTGATATTGCCGACTACCAACTCGCCGTTACACCTGGGGACGCACAGTTCGAAGCTGATGCCGGTCCCACCGCCGGACGTGCCCTCGTCGTCGACGGCTTCATAACCGAGCTCGAAGGATTGGGCCGCCTCAGCGAATTGAGTGCTCCCCCGGCGTCGCCCGCCATCGATACTGGCGCCGATATCTTTGCAACCGCTCACACGGCCTTCGTGCGTGACGGCGTAGTTCTGCACCTAGAACGCAACAGCGCTGAATCGGACACATACCTGATGGAGGTGGTTGCCACCCAGAGTTCCACCCTCAGCTTTCCGAACCTGACCGTCATCGCAGAGGAGGGTTCGCAGTCATCGGTCCTCGTCTTTTGCCGGTCGGCCGACGATGTTGATGCGCTCGTGGTCCCGCGAATCACGATCGAGGCGGGTCCCGCGGCAAATATCAGCATCACCATCGTCCAGGAATGGGGCGACATGACGAGGGCATTGGCCCAACTTCACACGTCGATAGAACGCGACGCGCGCGTCCATCTGGGCGAAGTGGGTCTCGGTGGGGTGTATTCGCGGCTGTTCTTCACCGTAGATCTCCAGGGATCAGGCGCTCACTCAGAAATCAGTGGGCTGTATTTCGGTGATGAAGACCAGACTCTCGACTACCGGGCAACAATCAACCACCAGGCGCCCCGGACCACATCCAACATGTTCCTCAAAGGAGCGGTGGAGGGTTCGGCCCATTCTGTTTTCACCGGCATGATCAGAATCGAAGAAGAAGCGCAACAAACCAGCGCCCACCAGACCAACCGCAATCTCGTCTTGTCACGGGATGCCTCGGCCGAGTCGGTGCCCAATCTGGAGATCCTCGCCAACGATGTTGCCTGTGGCCACGCCTCGACCGTCGGCCCGCTCGACCAGGAACAGCGCTATTACCTCACCAGTCGCGGCCTGGATCGCGATCGCGCTGACCGGCTCCAGGTTCGCGGCTTCTTCGAGGAAGCGATCGGACTTCTTCCCAATCAGGCGGTTGCCCCCGGAATACGACGGATCGTTGCGACCAAGTACGCCGAGGCACAGGCGGCGGGGCGGGCATGACAGAACGGCTAGAGGCGGGATCGGTCGCCGATTACGACGACGAGATCGGCAAACGATTCGAAGGATTCGGACACAGGATCGCGGTGTTCAAGATCGGCGACGACTTCTACGCTCTGGGAGATCGTTGTTCACATGCCGAGGCGAGCCTGGCCGAGGGTGAGATCTGGGACGGCGCCGTTGAGTGCCCCCGCCACGGATCGGCATTCGACCTCAAAACCGGGGAGCCGAATGCGCTGCCGGCCACAAAGCCGGTCCCCTCGTATGGCGTGGTCGTTGAAGAGGGCAACGTGTTTGTCGAGGTCGAACCGAGGGACGAGGAAGCATGAACGCCCTGGAAATCAAGAATCTCGATGCTTCCATCGGAGAAATCAAAATCCTCAGGGGTCTTGATCTCTCCATACCCAAAGGTGCCATGCACGTCATCATGGGCCCGAATGGGTCCGGAAAATCGACCTTGTGTCATGTCCTGACCGGCAAAGAGGAATACGAGGCAACGGGATCGGTCAAGGTCCAGGGTGTTGAAGTCCTCGGCACACCAACTGATCAGAGAGCAGGTGCCGGGATCGTCCAGGCATTTCAATATCCGGTCGAGATCCCCGGGGTGACCTTGCGCGATTTGATGGAAGAACTGGCCGGTGATCAGGACGATCCGGATGCATTCTGGGCACGCGTTGACCGGAAGCGTGACGAGATAAAGGTCGGACGGTTCATGGACCGTGCCATCAACCTGGGTTTGTCAGGAGGCGAAAAGAAGCGATCGGAGATCTTCCAGATTTCCGTGCTCAATCCGGCTGTAGCGGTGCTCGACGAGATCGACTCGGGTCTCGACGTCGATGCCGTCCGGGAGGTTGCAGAAGCCGTCGAAGCCATGCGCACCAACGAACTGGCCATATTGCTCATCACCCACTATGACCGAATTCTGCGCTACCTGAAACCCGACCGCATTCATGTGATGATGGACGGAAAGATCGTGCGCTCGGGAGGACCGGAATTGGCAGCGGAACTCGAAGGGACTGGGTATGAAGCGTTTCGAAAGGTCGCCGAAGGCTAGGAAATCATTCCCATCGCCCGGTTGAAAACGGCATCCATCATGTCTGGGGTGAGCCGGCCGGTGAACGTGTTCTGCTGTGATGGGTGATAGCAGCCGAGGACCCGGGGGCCGCCGACACCTGTCAGATCTACCTCAACCCCGTGCCCAAACTTCGGCCGCGGACTCGGCAGGACCAGTCCCGTGTCCTTCAGGAGGTGCCAGGTTTCAGAGAAGGCAATTCCTCCAAGGCAGACCACCACCTCTGCCTGGTCCAGGGCTTGCCATTCGGCCATCAACCATGTGCGGCAGGTGGCCTTCTCCTTGGCGGTGGGCCGATTGTCCGGAGGGGCGCACTTGACTGGCGAGGTGATGTATGCATTCTCGAGCGAAAGCCCGTCTCCGATCCGGGTTGATGTCGCTTGACTGGCGAATCCGGTCCTATACAGAGATGCGAACAGGAAATCACCCGACCGATCTCCTGTGAAGATACGGCCCGTCCGGTTGGCGCCGTGCGCACCTGGCGCCAAACCAACGACCACCACCCTGGCATCGAGGCTGCCAAATCCGGGAACCGGGCGCCCCCAATACGTTTCGTTCTGATAGGACGCACGTTTTTCCCCCGCCACCTGCTCGCGCCAGGAGACGAGACGGGGACATCGGCGACAGCCGATCACATCATTGCGGATCGACGAGCTCAAACACACCTTCCGAGTAGTTGCCGGAGGCGTTCCACAGAATCCAACCGTCCGCCCTGGCTTCTGCGGCATCAATCTGGGCCCGGACCGTCGCGGGCGAGTGTGTGGTGGTGCACCCCTGGCGGCGTAGCGGACCGGAAAGATATCCGAAATCCTCGAGCCATGGCCGTATTATCACCGGCCCGTCAAGCCGTCCGACGACATCGTCGAGCGCCAAACCAACGACCTGTCCGGGGAATTCATTGGGACACCGATATCCAAACCAGCCGCTGTCATAGTGGCTGGCATATACCATCGGGCTGAGGACATCAACGGATCGAGACAGTTCTTCTACCCGCTGGCCGAGACCCTGGTCGTCGGGCGTACTGAGCACAACCGAGAAGATGTCGGCCGCCACCGCGCAGCCGAGTGGGTTGAGAGACCTACGGGCTTCTTGCAGAAAACCAGAAATCATCGCGACCCTATGGTTTTCGTCGTATCCGCTCGAGAAAACAGCCGCTTCCAGATCGCCATCGGTGGGGAACCGAACGTAGTCGAACTGGATCTCATCGAACCCGGCCTCGCAGAGCTCCGTGGCCAACTCGAGCGGATAGGTCCACGCATCGGGATTGCTGGGGTCCAGCCAGGCCTGGCGGCCGCTGTCCTCCCAGATCCCTCCCGTGGCGGACTGCACGGCCATTTCAGGAAAGGCGCGCGCATATCTGTCATCCTTGAAGGTGACGATTCGCGTGATGGCGTAGACGCCGGCACTCTCCAGATCGGCAACCGCAGCTGCGACATCAAACGTTGACCCGACCGCGCCGGCCGCATAGGCGTCCTCATTGCTCGTGCCATAGAAGACCTGCCCGCCCTCGTCCTTGGCGTCCACCACCACTGCGTTGAGCTCCGTCGCTGCCACCAGTGCGAGCAGTTCGTTCCACTGCTCTGCACCTGTGCCAGGTCCGGTCGAGCGAACCGAACGAATAACCCTGGGTTCGAGCGATATAGAGACTGTGTCGACATCGCCCTCCCAGGCAAGCTCGGAAGGCTCATAGCCCAGACGCTCAACTTCGAGTAGGCCCGGATCGGCGCGCTCAATGGTGAATCTTCCCTGCTCGTCCGACCCGACGCTGGTGTCGCGCAAGGTCACAACCGCATCGGGAAGCGGAACGCCATCGACGGTTGCAATGGTTCCAGACAAGATGACTGGCAGAAGACTCAACTCAACCCGTCGTTCGATGGGTAGTTCCGCAACGACCTCAGTGACCGGGTGAAAACCTGGCGCAGACAGGCTCAGTGTGACCGCACGGTCGGGCCATGCCGCAAATGCCGACCCGTCCTGATTCGTCGGCACGGTTATCCCTGAATAATCGACGACTACGCCGGACAAAGGAACACCGGTTTCGTCGAGAACGGCAACCTCGAGTTGGGGAATCTCGGGGGCGGGACTGATCGGATCTCCCACCACCACCATTGATGGACCAGCACACGCGGTCAGCGAACCCACAAAAAGGATGAGATACAGCTCGAGAGTAAGCGGGCGCTTGCTCATGAACAGCAAGGTCGCCAACAGCAGAATCACTAAGAAGAACATCAACAACAATCGCAAAAGGGAGGGGGGTTCACCGCCGGGACGGAAGATACGCTACCAGCGCTGCTCCTTCAGGGGCAATGGAGGATTACAACAGGCCCTTATCCGGAGTATTTCGCTTCTGGCAATCATTGTGTTAGTTTTCCGACTGGAAGTCGAATCAGGGTGGCACCATGAGACTCCAACCAGACGGCCAACTTCACGGCCATCCGCATGGCCGGTTGCGTCGAGTGCGGACCGATCGAATCGGTGCGATAGCACATCCGCGGTCAATCCGGTCAACGTTCCGACAAGAACCGTTCGTTGTAGCGGTGCGTCCCCTATGACGAGGGCCAGCGCCGATCTCGTCGGTCAATACCTCGACCAACTGGCTCCCCACCATCTGCTGAGCGCATCAGACGAAGTCACGTTGGCCCGCCAGATCGAGGCGGGTATCGCCGCCGAGCAAGAGCTACGGGATGGAGTCCGGTCTGCAAAAAAGCGAAAAGAACTCGAATCCACGGTTCGTCGCGCGGCTGTGGCAAAAGACGAGTTCATCAGCAGCAACCTCAGGCTCGTCGTGTCCATTGCGAAGCGATACTCCGGTAGGGGACTCGACCTTGTCGACTTGATTCAGGAAGGCAACCTCGGACTCATCCGGGCTGTCGAGAAGTTCGATTGGCGCAAAGGATTCAAGTTCTCGACCTACGCAACGTGGTGGATCAGACAGGCGATCAGCCGCGGGCTCGGAAACCAGGCGCGGACCATCCGAATCCCGGTGCATCTGGTCGACACGGTGCGTCAGGTGCGAGAGCAGACCCAGACGCTCGCGGTGGAGCTGGGTAGATCACCAAGTCCCGAAGAGCTCGCCGATTACCTGGGTCTCGATCTGGAAAAGGTCCTGGCAGCGCTCGACATTCCCGTTGATACGGTCTCGCTGGAGCGCCCGGTTGGAACCGATGGTACGAGCGAATTGGCCGACTTCATCGAAGACATGGAAGCCGACGACCCGTTCGAGAACGCCGCTGCTGAGGATCGCTGCAGCCGGCTCCGGGAGGCGGTAGACGGACTTGACGACATGGAAGCCACGATCGTCAGAATGCATTACGGGCTGGAAGGAACCGAGCCCCAATCGTTTTCCGACATCGGCCGCTGCTATGGCATAACCCGGGAGAGGGTGCGACAGATCGAGCGGCGTGCACTTGGGAAACTCCGCCAACCAACCAAGATTCAACAGCTACAACATTTGATTTAGGCCTAAGCTCGTTTGATGCCCGTTGACCTCGCAGGCTTCATCACTTTTCTGAAAGAGCACGCCATGGAACACGGTTTCCATGTACATGACGAGCGTCATTTTCTGGAGACCTACTCGCTTCGCCAGTCGTGGGAAATCGACCTACACCCGGAGTCGGCTTGCAACGGGCCGCTCGACCTCAACCTGGCGTTCCATATCGAGCCGCGGGTGTTGTTGGCGGCAGAAGATGCAGGTGTTGAAGAAGCCGAATTGCCAGACGACGGGTTCCCGGTTCCGCTGCTCTTCAACTGGCGACTGCCCGCACTCGACAATCCCCCAGATCTCGTGATGTTGGCAACTGAGCTGGCTGGAATCGGCGGGGTCAACGTCCCCATCGAAGTGTCGGGTGTCGACTCGTTCGGTCCCCTTTCTGCCACGCCATTGCGTGAGCTATCGCTCACGGGGACCGTTACCATCCCCATCGCCAAGCTGATGTACGACCCTGATTCGCTATGCGAAATGCTCGACCGGGCGCGTGAAGTCAGCAACTTCCTCGTCGAGGTCGTCGATGAGTGGGGACCGCTCCCTCCGGAGCCGGAGATTCAACCGTTGCAGTGACTGGCTGGATCAACAATCTGGGATCCGGGGTCGCCCGCCCATGAGTAGTTGACCACGACCGGCGATCGACTGGTGTCCCAATTCGGTATTGCGATGACGCCGTCTGTCTGCGGGAGCGCTACCCCGTTCTGATCTGCAACCGTGATCGCGCTCGTGAGCCTGCCGCCACGAATCGAGAATGTTCCTCGTTCGCAATCGAACCCTTCGACGGCAATGATGAATGATGGGTTTTGGAGAGTTGTTGGAGCCGCTTCCTCAGGTGCGTTCCAAGCGACATAGAAACCGGATATGACGAGCACGAGTCCGAGCAAGAGAACAACCATGTTCTGGAACGGCATTGCGCGATCCATTTACTTACCTCGCGAACGGCCCTTGGGCTGCTCCTGAGGCTCTCGAAGCTTGGTGCGCATCCGATCGACGGCGTTCTGGGTATCGCGGTGCCGAGCTTCGGCGTTCGCCAAGGTCGACTCGGCCTTTTTCAGGATCTCGTTGGCCCTGGCTTTAGCCCGGGCAAGAATACGAGTGGCCTGCGAGTCGGCATCCTGAACCAGTCGCTCCCGTGCTTCGACCCGGGCCATGCGTTCGTCGATGTCGGCGATGGCCGCCCGGGAAGCAGCGATGATCTCTTCGGCCTCCTGTTCGGCTGCCGACCTCCGTTCGGCGGCCTTGGCCTCGGCCCGCTGGACAATCTCTTCAGCTTCGGCTTTGAGACGTGCAGTCCGATCTTGGGCGTCCTGCATCTCTTCCAACGCGTCCTTCTTGGCTAGCTCCGCCTTCTGGGCTGCTGCCGCATCGGCCTCGGCAACCATCCGGGACGCCCGCTCCGACGCCGTCGACAGCAACTGGGCGGCTTCTTGTTTGGCTTGCGCGAGCGCCTCATCGGCCTCCTTCTGGCGTTCCTGGGCGACGCGCTCGAGGTGTTCGGTGGCCTCTTTGGCTTTGCCGATCGCCCCCTTGGCTTCTTCTCGAGCCTTGACGGCGGCATTCTGAGCCTCGTCTACTTTGGCCTGCACCGACGCGAGTGCTTCTCGCTGGGTTTTCTCAGCGGCGGCATTGGCTTGCTCGCGGGATCGGGCGACAACGTCCTCGGCTTCTGCTTTTGCGCGCTGTCGAAGTGCCTCTGCCTCCGCGTTGGCACGAGCGAGCTCCTCCTTCGCCTGGGCGGATGCAGCTTCGGATTCCTCAGTGATATGTGCGACGCTCGAGCGGGCATCCTCGACGATTGCCGCGGCTTCTTGGCGGGCGGCTTCCCGAACCGAGTTGGATTCCTCTTCGGCGGCCTTGCGGATTGCGATGGCTTCCTGCTGAGCTGTCTCGGCTTCGGTGCGCAGGTCAACCAGTTTCGACTCTGCTTCGTTTTGGGCTGTCTGAACCATTGATTGCGCTTCAGCTGCTGCCTTTTCGGAAACTTGCTGCGCGGCAGCCTTTGCGCCATCGAGAACAGAGGCGGCTTCGCGCTTGATATCTTCGGCCTCTGATTTGGCGGTTTCGAGAATCGAGGCGGCATCATTCTTGGCTTTGTCGGCTTCGCCCCTGGCCTGCTCAGTGAGCTTTTCAATTTCCTGGACGGCTTCATCAGCGGCAGCATGCTTTTCGGCGACCTTGCCTTCGAGCTCCCGCCGCAAGTCTTCGATTTCCTTGTCGGATCGATTTTTCGACTCGGCCGCCACCTTCTGTGCTTCCGCCACGATCTCTGCGGCCTGCTTTTCGGCCTCTGACAACTTGGCCTGAGCCGTAGAAACCATTTCGGCTGCCCGGGTTTCGCCATCCTTTTTGGCCGTAGCCAGGGCGGCCTCGATCCGGGATTTGATCTCGTCATTCTGTTTCGACAGCTGGCTTCCCTCTTGCCGGGCAGCTTTGAGGAGCTTTTCGCCTTCACGTTCCGCCGAGGCAGCGATCTCCGCTGCCTTGGCCTCCGCCTCGGCGATTATTCCGGCTGCCTCTTCGGCTGCCTTCTGCTGGAGTGGCGTCAACGACTGCTTGATCTCGGCAACCTCGGCGTTGGCTTCGCGCCTGATCTTGAGCGCGTCGGCCTCCGCGGCGGCCAGTGCCTTTTCGGCTTCCTTTGACACGGCGTCAGCCCGCCGAATACGCTCTTCCGAAGCTTTCTTGATTTCCTCGATTTCCGACTTCAGCGCCTCCAGCTCGGCCAGGGTGCTCTCTTTTGCTTCCTGGGCCTCGGTTGCCGCCGGCTTTATCGCAGCAAGTTGCTTCTCCATGTCTCGTAGCTGGGCTTGTGCCGCCTTGCGTTCGGCGTTGGCGGCGCTGACAATGTCTTTGGCTTCGCGTTTGGCTTCTTTGACCAGCTTCTTGGCTTCAGCGCGCATTGCCTTGATCTCGGCTCGCGACTCGGTGTTCTTCTGTTCATCGGATTTACCCATCGGGATGGGCACAGCCTTGTCAGCCGTCGAACCTGCGTTGGGACCGAACGTCTCCAGTCGCTGGGCTTCCGCCCGGGCAGCATTGACGATACGCGCCGCTTCTGCCTTCGCCGCCTTGATGATGTCTTCAGAAGACCCGTCAGACTTACGACCGTTTGCCTGCATTTGGGCTTCTGCAACGATTTGCTCGGCGCGGATCTCAGCGTTGCTGAGTAGCCGCTCCTTGAGATCCATGATGTAGAAGAAGGCCCGATCGACTGCCTCGGTTTCGGCCTGCCGAGCGACCTCCAGCTCTTTGTCCTTCTGGACGATGATCGCAGCCGCCCGGTCGAGCTCTGCGTCAAGCACCCGTAACGACTTATCGACCTGCTCGCGGGAATAGCCTCGTGCAACGGTTCTGAACTTCCGCTGCCGCTTCGGTTTGGCGGGGGGTTTTCCCTTGGGACCGGATGGGCCCGAACCCGCGTCAGAGTCCTCTGCGCCTCGGCCGCGCACTTTCGGAGCCTTGTTGGTTTGGTTTCTGTCCGCCACGCCTATGTAATCGGACAAAGCCGTCAACTTCTGAACTAAAAAAGACGCAGAGTGCGGCCTTCCCGCTCCCGGAGATCGTCGTAATCCACTTCACGCCACATGAGATCCCGATCTTCGGCCAGAAGCCGCGCCTGGGGGCTAACACTCAACCCCACAAGCATGCCACGAACGTTCCCGAGCCTCGAATCGCGCGCAAGGAACTCCCTGTACCGGGTGAGTTGCTCGACCCCATCGATTCCGGCCTTGCGCTTGATCTCGACCGCCATCGCATCACCGCGCACATCGCGACAAAGCAGATCGACCGGTCCGATGGCCGTCGGATACTCGCGACGGATCAACGTCAATCCATCCTCGAGAAGCTCGACACGGTCGGCGAGCAGAACCTGGAGTTGGGTCTCGACCCCATCTTTTTCCAGCCCCGGATCGATGCCCATCTCGACCTGCTGATCTGAAAGCTTCTCTTCGATCCGGATGGTGAGTTTCTCTCCCTTCGGGTTGGTCACCTCCCATTCGCCCTCGTTTTCGATGAGGGTGTTGGGGGCGTTCATCCAATTCAGCGGCTTGTACGCACCGCCATCCGCGTGAATCGCGACACACCCATCTGCCTTGACCATGATCAGACGAGTCGCCATCGGCAGGTGGGCTTCGAGGCGTCCTTCATAATCGACGCTGCAAACGGCAACGACAAGACGCATCAGGTGACCGCCACGAAGAGCCGGCCGGCAGCGAAGACACCCACTCCAGTCATGCTCCCATCGACGGACACGGTCAATGCTCCATGAGGATCTTTGGTCAGCAGCTCGACCGTGGCGTTTGGTCGGAGCCCACTCTCGTCCAGAAACCGCATCATGTCGGCATCGAGTTCGAGCTCCTCGGAGATACGCTCGAGTCGGAGCGATTCGCCTGGTTCCATGTCGGCCATCGGTTTCATGATCGGAGGTCTGTAGCCCGCCCCGGGTATGGGATTACCGTGTGGGCATGTCTTGGGGTCTTCCATGACGGCCCACATGGCCGCTTCCACATCATCAGAAATCGTGGTTTCCCACACCTCGGCCTCGGCGTGAACCTTGGACCACGGCAGGTTGAGGATCTCGGTGAGGAAGCGTTCGGCAAGCCGATGCCGGCGAACGATCACGGCGGCGAGGTGCCGACCCGCATCGGTGAGCTTGATCTCGTCTTCCAAAGTGACAAGGCCGTCATCAGCCATCCGATGGACCATCTCTGAGACACTGGCACGGCTTACGCCCAGCCAGTCGGCGATCCGGGCCTGAATGACCGGAATGCCCTCCTCCTCGATCTCCCAAATCGCTTCGGCATATTCGCGGTAACGAATTGGGTAGGTGGTGTCCATCAAAAAAGGCTAGCCCGAACGCTTGGGCAACTCAGCGGGCTGGCGCCGCAGCACGATCATCCACGTCAAGGCAGCAGAAAGGGCTATCAAGACGAGCGACGTGATGCCTACCTCGGCGTAGAAGCCGTCTTCGGCAGCTCCCCAGATCTTGGTGGCCAGGGTTTGAAACCCAATCGGAGCGAGTAGCAGGGTGGCCGGCAGTTCTTTGAGCGTCGACAGCAAAACCAGGCCGCCGCCTGCCACCAGGCCCGGACGAATCAGCGGTAGGTCGACCGTCAAGAAACGCCGGCCGCGGCTTGCGCCAAGCGTCCGGGCCGCCTCGTCGAGGACGGATGGGAGGTCCGCGATCGCGGCCTGAGACGACTGCATCGACTGGGCACCGAAATGAAGCACGTATGCGAGGATCAGGAGCGGAAAGGTTTGGTAAAGCTGGGCAAGAACACCCGGTGCCTGAATAGCCCAGAACACCAGGGCCAGGGCGACAACCAGACCGGGTAGCGCAAAAACCGAAGACACCGCCGACGTGACGGCGGCCGGGAGCCAACCTCGTGCCCTTGCCCCTACGTAACCCACAGGAAGCACGATGCAGACGGCGGCAATCGCCGCAACCACGGCGGCCGCCGCAGAATTGAGAAGAGGAGCGCCCAGGAACCCGAGGTCATCGCCCCAGCCGCCATACCCCAGGCTTGCCGTCGGCTGCCCACGGAACACCCAGAAGACGAACACGCCGACCGGCATCGCCAGACCAATCAAGAACGGAAGCACCGTACCGGCCAGCGCCACCCGTCGATAGCGACCGAGCCGGTAACGAACCTGCGAGACATTCATGTCGGTTATGGAAATACGACCGGGCGTGATGAGCCGCTGGCTGGCGGCCACGAGCAGCGCAAGCAACCCCAGCAACAGCCCAAGCGTGAGAGCGGTAGATCGATCGAAGAGGCGTGATGAAAAAATCGCCCTTGTGATGGCGTTGTAGCGCAGGAGTGCAACGGCGCCAAAATCGCTCAGCACATAGAGAAACACGAGCAGGGCGCCCGCGATCACCGACCCGCGGATCTGAGGCAAAATCACCTTGGCGAATGTTCGGCGCCGTCCTCCCCCGAGCAGTTGGGATGCCTCTTCAAGTGCAGGCGAGGTCGATGCCAGCCTGGTCAGAACGGGCAGGTAGACGTACGGATAGCTCAAGAACGTGAGTACGAAAAATGCTCCCCAGTAGCCGTCTATTCGCGGAAGGAACGAAACGAGCGCCCCGGGGCCGACTGCGGCCAGCAATGCCGTCGCCCCCACAAACGACGGCACCGCCAGCGGAAGTGGCAGCAGGATCCGCCAAACCGACCGACCGGGAAGGTCGGTTCGTGCGACCAGAAACGCAAGGCCGGTGCCGATCGACGTGCAGGCCAATGTCGTGAGGATCGCCAGCCGGAGGGAATTCCACAACGGACCGAGTGTCGTGCGGGCACCCACCGTCGACCAGAACTCGTCGCCCAGCGTGACGGTTCCCCAAATCAAATAGCCAATCGGGAAAAGGAAGATCAGCCCGATGATTCCCGCAAGCCACTTGACCAGCGTGCCGCCGATGGGACTACGGTTACTTACCCTCGAGCCCACTTTGACTGATCAACTCCTTGGTTGCTTCCAATCCACCACCGAGGCTGTCGAAGTCGTACGTGGCCGCTCCGATTTCGCCAAGGTCCGGCAGCAACGGCGATGGTGCCACTCCGGAAATCAGCGGATATTCGAGAGTCTCCTCGCTGAAGAACCCCTGGGCGGATTGGCTGAGCATGAATGAGATCAGTCGACGGGCGGCGTCCTCACGATCGGAAGACGCGAGCTGACCAATGGCCGTCGTTATGACGAGCGAGCCAATATCGCCGTTCGGGAAGAAGTAGTTCTTCGTAATAGTGCTTGGATCCTCAGCAATGGCTCTCAGGTTGTAATAGTGATTCACCAGGCCAAGCGGGATCTCCCCCCGCCCTACTGCCTCGACAATCGCGGAGTTGTTCGCATACGGCTGCGCGTCGTTGTCCGCCATTCCCTGCAGCCAATCAGCGGTCACCTCGTCGCCGTTGATCTGTCGCATCGCCGTCACGAAATCCTGGAAGGATCCGTTCTCTGGTGCGACGCCGACCATTCCCCGGTAGGCGACGTCGGTCAGATCGAAGATCGAATCCGGCAAGTCGGATTCGCCGATCAGGTCGGGGTTATACACCACGGCTCGCACCCGACCCGACATGCCGACCCATAATCCGTTTGCGTTTCGATATACATCTGAGACCATCTGCAGCACCTCGTCATCGAGCGGTGCCAACAAATCTTGCCCGGCAAGGAACCCAATGGCGCCCGGACTTTGCGAGATGAATACATCTGCAGGCGACCGCGAACCTTCCTGATCGATCAAGAGGGCCAGATTGGCCGAATCGTCGTAGCGAACCTCCACGGTGATGCCCGTTTCTTCGCTGAACTGATCGATGAGCGGGCCGATCAGATTCTCAGTTCGCCCCGAATAGACGACCAGGGCTTCATCGCTGCTGCCGCAGGCCGCGAGCCCGACAAACGCGATTGCGACAAGGGCAAGGCTTCGAATCTGCATCGGCCACAACCCTACGCATGGGTGTTCGACGAGTCAATGGATCCTAAGCGAAGTTGTCAGGGATGCCTTACAAGTTCACATTGGCCGGCTCTCACACGTAGCTGAAATCGGCGAAAATGTTCGAGTTGATCAGACCCCTTCGTTGAATGCCGCCGTTGGCGGGCCTGCGTAGCGCAAGCCAACAGAATCGCCGACCGAAAAGACCGGAGCGGAGATCCGCCGGGCTGAGAGACGATCGTCTCCCATGACCACTGTGTAGGCGGTGTCATGCCCGTAGAACTCGACGGCCGTAACCCGGCCATCTCCCCCTCCCTCGAGAACCAGGTGTTCCGGGCGCAACACCACTTCGACCGGACCATCTGCCGGCCGATCGATCTCGACAGGTCCGACGAGCGTCTTTACGAGCTTTCCTTCGGCTAGCCCGGCAACGATGTTGGCCTCTCCCACGAATGAGGCCACCCACGCCGACTCGGGCCGCTGGTACAAAGCCGACGGCGTGCCGGTCTGCAAGATCCGCCCGCGGCGCATGACGGCGACGGAGTCCCCGACGACAAAGGCGTCCTCCTGGTCGTGGGTCACGAAGACGGTCGTGATGTTGAGCGAATCAAGAATCTCGGCTACTTCGCTTCGAACCCGGATCCGGAGTTCGGCATCCAGAGAGGAGAAGGGTTCGTCGAGCAACAGAACATCGGGCTCGGGGGCCAGCGCCCTTGCAAGCGCCACGCGCTGGGCCTGTCCACCTGACAAGGTATCGGGGTATCGAGATTCGAACCCAACCAGGTCCATCAGTCGCAAGGCCTCGGCGACACGCTCATCCCGATCGGGCCGCTGGCTCAGGCCATAACCGACGTTGGCACCGACGGTCATATGAGGGAACAGGGCTCCCCCTTGGAAAACCATACCGACTCTTCTCAATTCTGGACGGACATGCGAGAGATCGCGATCACCCACGAGGACCCGCCCCCGGTCAGCCTCTTCGAGACCCGCAATCACCCGTAGCAACGTGGTCTTCCCACACCCGCTCGGCCCCAGGAGTGCCAGGGTCTGGCCGCTTTCGACATCGATCGTGACGTCGACCAACGCGGCAACCGACCCAAACGTCTTGGAGACGGAATCAACTTGGAGCCGACGATTGCCCACTGCTCGGGAAGTGTTCATGTTCCCTAACAGGCTACCTTCGGTTACCCGGCGAACTACATGGGAGATGGTGACGCTCGCCGGAACGTCGACGGCGCGAAGCGTCGAGACGCGGGAATGTCGAGCGATCAGTCCACGCTTCTGGCAATGGGCTGCGCACTTGATCGACCGGGCTCTGCAGTCAACCCTTGTCGGCCCAGTATTCCTCGGCCTTTTTCTCGAGCTTCTCGAGCCGGGTGTAGTAGTCCGGAAACTCCTTGAGATGGGCATGAGCGATCTTGGCCGTAATGATCGGATCGTCTCCGGTCACATTGGTCTGCGGATCGTGCAAGCCGTGCTCCAATTCGACGCCGAGGCCAATAAGGAACTGATCGGCGTCAAACCGGCTGTTTTCCCAGTCGATCCCGATCTCGGTTCCGATTCGACGAGCGTCTTCGATATCGAATGGATTGCCGTCAGACATGGTTCTCCTGATCTTTAGACCGATTCGGTCCGCCAGCCTAGGTTCAGAAGCCTGCGCCGGGATCGGCATCTTTGTGACGATCGACCACTTCGAGGTCTCCGGTGAGCGGGTAGTGATCTGATAGGTGAAACGACTTGTCGAGGTACCTGACGGGTTTGGTCGATACTTCGAGCCCCGCGGCCGAGACGGCGCCCCGGGTCGCCACCGTCGTGAAATAGGCTGCGAATCCAGCGCCTTCCTCGTTGAATCGATTGACGCGACTATCCCAGGTCGGTTGATCGGGCTTGGCAACCGCAAACCCCATTTCCGCAGCAAGGTCCCATTCAGAGAGCCGCATATTGGTATCTCCCAACACCACGAGCGGATCCGAGGCGCCAGCCGCCAGTTGGTGCAACATCGCAAGGCGCGCGATTGCCCCGTCGGCACCGGGCGCGAGATGCACGTTGGCCACCGTGAGATCGCCGATCTTGGTAATCACGGCGAATCCCTTTTCGACCCGTGACTCGGTGCGGCTCATGAGTCCGGACCGAATCAGTGTGGCGATATCGCCGTGGTGGCTCCTGGTACTCACCGGAACAAGCGCATGTGTGTCGATGTAGGGAACCAGACCCGGCAGCTCCTGAAAGCAAACTATGTCCGGGTCGCGTTCGGCAACGAACGATCTGATTGCCTCCTCCGAGTGCTCGATCCCCCACTGGTGGGGCGCTTCGGCCGAGCGCCTCATCATTGCGACATTCCACGTCAGGAAGGTGAGCACGCTTACTACTGCTGTTGTTGCTGTTGTTGCTGCGTCAACACGGCAGCGGGTCGCGGTTCGATGACCGGGGATGCCAAATCGGATCGCGACATGACGACGCCGACCCTCAGTTCAGTCGAGTCTGTCTCGCCGTGATATACACCACGCAAAGGCGTCACATCCTCGTAATCGCGTCCGTGACCGATCTTGACGTGCCGCTCTCCGGCGACCTGCTGGTTGGTGGGATCGAGGCCCCACCACCCAAGCCCCGGGAGGGCGACCTCGATCCAGGCATGTGTCTCGACCTCGATTTCGTCGCTGGATGGTTGTTCCCCGGAAGGCGAGGCGTAGAAGTAGCCGCTGACGTACCGAGCCGGGACACCGATAGATCGCAAAGCAGCAAGGCTCAGGTGCGCGTAGTCCTGACAGACGCCCTGTTTGTTGGCAAAGATGTCCGACACCGGCGTACCGACCACGGTGGTATGAGGAACGTAGGAGAGACGGCTTCCTACTCCATCATGAATCGCCGTTGCAACCTCGTAGGTGTTGCCGGCTTGGGCTGTGATGTCCCGGGCCCACTCGTGAACCTCGGTGCCCCATCGCACATGAGGAGACGGAGTCCGATACTCATAATGGTTGGCAAGGCCCGTCGTGTCGTCGGACGGCAGATCCGACCCGCTCGGCTGTGGGGGCATAAAGGTTTCGACGTCTGCATCAGCGAAAATCGTGAGACGGGTATGCCGTTCATTTATGCCGAAGACATCGACCCGGGTTCCCCAATAATCCGTGTATGACACCACGTTCGACAATGGATCGATGGTGAGTCGGTAGTCGAGCAGACGTTGATGCTCGTTGTTGAGAGGACATGCTCGCAGCGCGTTTTGCGACTCACCGACTTCGACGCCATAGGTGTACTTCGTCATGTATCGGATCGACAGTCTCATCAGAGAGACTCGAAACTGTGCAGGGTCGCGTCGCCCCCGAATTGGTACAAATCGTCGTGAAATGATTGCGAAACCTCACGGATCCCGGCCTCCATACGTTCGACGAGCGCCTTGAATTCCTGGCTTTCCACCTCAGGAACCTCACTGAATTCCAGCTCCGATTTGACGCGGCCAATCGTCCTGGGTGATTGCCAGGTTCCTGTTGTGCTGACAATGTTCAGCTCGGACGAGCATTCGGTGAGGCAATGAAGGACGCTGTAGGGAAAATTACGGTCCATCAGGAGGAACCGCACGACCTCATCGACCTCGGCCAGCGCTCCATACAGCTGGGTGAAGGCGTGTAATCCCGAAACGCTGCGAAGAACTGCGCGCCACGCCGCCTCATCGTTGGGTGCGACGCTGCGAGTAACGTCGATCGTTCGACATGTCATCTCGGCCCGCTCCAGGAAACGGCCCATCATCATGAACCGGTAGCCGTCCGTCCTTGCCATTGAGTCGAACATCGCTCCCGAAATCGTGCGGCAATGGGTAGAAACCAGGCTGTAGCCGGAATGGGGATTGGAGCTGAGCTCGTCTGCCAGGTGACCCGACACGAACATCGTATGGAGTCGGTTGATTGACTCGAGGAGTTCGATGGGCACGACATCTCGAACGTTCATGATGTTGGTCCGGGCCAACACAACGGAATTGGCTACAGAGTTTGGATTGCCGGCATCCAAAACCAGAAATTGATTCATGGCATCGGTGGTAGCGGTGTCGTGGTCGTCAGCGAACTGATCGGTGACATACAACACGTCGAGCAGATCTCTCCACACCGATTCCCGGGCAGATGGCGCTCGCTCCATTTGGACGTCGTAGGCCACGTCGAGCATCCGCGTGACGTCTGAGGCGCGTTCTATGTACCGACCAATCCAGAAGAGCCCCTCGGCATGCCGAGACAACATCAGGCCCGCTCCAGGACCCAGGTGTCCTTGGAACCGCCGCCCTGGGAAGAATTGACGATGAGCGAGCCCTCATTGAGGGCGACCCGGGTGAGACCGCCCGGCAGGACTTCGATCTTCTCACCCGATACCACAAAGGGCCGCAGATCGATATGCCGGGGCGCAAGCTCACGACCCGTGAAGGTTGGATGGGTCGACAGCTCCACCACCTCCTGGGCGATGTAATTGCGTGGATCGGCCTCGATGAGATTACGGACGTCTGCGAGTTCTTTGTCAGTTGCCGAACGGCCTATGACAATCCCCTTCCCGCCGGCTTCGGCAACCGGCTTGAAGACGAGTTCGTCCATTCTGCCGAGTGCCCTGGCCCGCTGATCTGGATCCCACATGACATAGGTCTCGACATTGGGAAGAATGACCTGTTCGCCAAGGTAGTAGTCGATCATGTCCGGGACATATGTGTATACCGCCTTGTCGTCCGCAACTCCGTTCCCGATCGGATTGGCGATGGCTACATTGCCGGCCCGCACTGCGGATAAGAGGCCCGGAACACCGACCACCGATTGGCGATCAAACATGGCCGGGTCGAGGAATTCGTCGTCGATCCTTCGATAAATCACGTCGACTTTCTGAGGTCCCCGCGTCGTTCTCAGATACACGACATGATCATCAACCGCTAGGTCCCGACCCTCAACGAGCTCGACACCCATCCGGCGCGCCAGGAACGCATGCTCGAAATAGGCCGAGTTATGAACACCGGGCGTCAGAACCACGACCGTTGGGTCGGCCATGCCGTAAGGAGCCTGCCACTCGAGCGCTCGAAGAAGCATCGACCCGTAGTCGTCTACCGAGCGCACCGAGTACTGGTCGAGGAGATGGGGAAAGGCCCGTTTCATGGCAGCCCGATTCTCCATCACGTAGGACACGCCACTCGGAACTCGAAGGTTGTCCTCGAGCACGCGATACACGCCGTTGCCATCCCGTACGATGTCGATACCAGAAACCACGCACCTGGCACCTCCCCGAACTTCGACACCAAACGCCTGACGTTTGAACCCGTCCGAGCTCTTGAGGATCCATTCGGGGATCACACCGTCGTTGACGATTCCCTGTTCGCCGACGTAGATATCGTCTAGGAACGCATTGAGCGCCCTGGTTCTCTGGATGAGTCCGTCTTCGATGATCGCCCAGTCGGCCGCCGAGATGATCCGGGGAATGAGGTCTATCGGCCAGGTTCGATCCATGCCGCTCTCGGTGCCGTACACGGCAAACGTGATCCCGAGGTTGCGGAACGTGGATTCGGTCAGCTGCATCTTGTCGCGAAGGTCGCCGACCGTGAATTCGGAAAGCCGGTCGGCCAGCAGGGAATAGTGTTCGCGGACCCGATCGACATCAAACATCTCGCCGAACGAGTCGTCCGGTCGATACTCATCGAGCAATGACATAGGCGGAGGTTAGAACCGGGACGGCTCCGGGTGCGGCCAGAACGCTTAGCCGACGCTCCCGATCATCTGGAGCTCGACGAGCCGGTTCAGCTCGACGGCGTACTCCATCGGGAGCTCTTTGACGATGGGCTCGATGAACCCGGCGACAATCATCGCCGTTGCCTCTTCCTCGGACAGTCCACGGCTCATCAAATAGAACAGCTGGTCGTCGCCCACCTTGGAGATGGTTGCCTCATGACCGATCTGCGCGTTCGATTCCTCGATTTCCATGTACGGATAGGTATCCGAGCGGGAATCCTCATCGAGGATGAGCGCATCGCAACGGACGAAGGATTTGGCATTGGTGGCATCGTGTTCGACCCTGACCAGGCCCCGGTAGCCGGCGCGGCCACCGTCTTTCGACAATGACTTGGACGTAATCAATGACGTCGTGTTCGGCGCGGCGTGCACGATCTTGGCACCGGCGTCGAGCATCTGCCCTTCGCCGGCAAATGCCACGGACAACACCTCGCCGTGGGCGCCCTCCTCCATGAGCCACACGGCCGGGTACTTCATGGTGAGCTTCGAGCCGAGGTTGCCGTCGATCCACTCCATAGTGGCGTTCTTATAGGCAGCTGCCCGCTTGGTGACGAGGTTGTACACATTGTTCGACCAGTTCTGGATGGTCGTGTACCGGCAACGGCCACCCTCTTTGACGATGATCTCGACAACGGCGGAGTGCAGCGAATCGGTGGTCCAGGTGGGAGCCGAGCAACCTTCGACGTAGTGCACATAGGCACCTTCGTCGACAATGATCAATGTGCGTTCGAACTGACCCATGTTCTCGGCATTGATCCGGAAGTAGGCCTGCAGCGGTTGGTCGACATGGACGCCCGGCGGGACGTAGATGAACGATCCCCCCGACCACACGGCCGAGTTGAGCGCGGCGAACTTGTTGTCGTTGGGAGGGATGACGGTGCCGAAATACTCCTGGACGATCTCGGGATAGTCCCGCACCGCGGTGTCGGTGTCACAGAAGAGCACCCCCATCTCCTCGAGATCCTCCCGATTGCGGTGGTAGACCACTTCTGACTCATATTGCGCGGTAACGCCTGCGAGGTACTTGCGTTCGGCCTCGGGAATGCCGAGCTTCTCGTACGTGTCCTTGATTGACTCGGGAACCATGTCCCAGTCCTTGGCCTGACCCTCGGTCGGCTTGATGTAGTAATAGATGTCATCGAAATCGATGTCGTTGAGCATGCCGCCGCCTCCCCATTGGGGGACGGGCTTCCGGAGGAATCGTTTGTATGCCTTGAGCCGGAACTCGAGCATCCAGTCGGGTTCGCCCTTCATCGCCGACATCTCGCGAATGATCTCTTCGTTCAAACCCTTCTTGGGCTTGAAGACGTAGTCCTCTTCGGTATCGTGCCATCCGAGCTGATAATCGCCCAGGTCAATGTCGACGGTCGCCATGAAACTCCGCTGGTAGTGGGTTCTTGCTGGTGTGATACCAATTGTACGCCGGAAGGACCTCTATCCGACAGGGTCAATCTGAGAGCGGGTCGGCACGTCATTCGGTCAGCAAGCCGATGATTTCGTCGAGATCGGCATGGTCACCCGCAAATTCTTCGAAATCGGCGTATTTCAGCTCATCCCCCGGGCCGATCACCAACGTGGCTCCCAACTGAAGTGGCCGCTTCCCGGTGTTGCGCTGGCGATTCCCCCGTAATGCAGCCCTGGCGCCCGCAGCAACTTGTTTGGGGGCTGCGAGGGCGAAAAGAGTTGTCTCTGCTGTGCCGGCGATCTCTGCCGCCGACCCGTCCTCATCCAGCAGAACCGGAAACGGTACCGCCTCATC
This sequence comes from Actinomycetes bacterium, assembly GCA_024638625.1. GTDB lineage: Bacteria > Actinomycetota > Acidimicrobiia > Spongiisociales > SHLN01 > JABDOU01. The sequence goes on along the minus strand of JAHEJY010000005.1, from coordinate 15,091 downwards.
TGCGATGAACGCCTGGGCGTAGCGTTTCCCACCGGTCCCGATGGCAACGACCCCGGCTCCGGCTTCCACGATCTCGTCATACCTATCACGGACCTGACCGGCCCGCTCACGACACGTCAGTCAACCGAAGTGGCGGAGAAACAGCACGACCTGGGGGCGCTCGGCCCAGCGATCTCCCAATCGTTCCTCGTGTCCGTCTGGATCGATGAGAACCTGGTCTGCAAGCTTGTTGACATCGAAACTCAGCTCAACCCCTTTTAGAAGAAGGCAGCAGCCTAGGCCGGGGGTGCCCGGACCGAATCTCTTACGGCTCCCAGAGGTCGTACGTGATGCCGACGATCTCATCTGATTCGTCCACGAACAAATCGACCACCCACCATTGCAGGCAGCTTTCTGTGGCAACCGATTGGATCGACACCTGGGTAAGACCGCCGAGCCCGGCCGCCCTCGGCTGAGAGGGGGAAGCACAGTGCGAATGCGGTCCGATCGTCACCTCAAAACCGGCCTCCCATTCGTGTAGGCCCCGGAGCGCCGCGAGAACCGAGACGGGTCCGGTCCCACCTCGAAATTCTTCGGCCTCTAACGCCCAGGCAGCCGGATCCATGAGTTCGTCGGTAGCAACCGTCTTGGCGATGTCAGGACCGGCAGTGAGCACAACGCTGTCCGACAACGGAACCTTGGATAGGTTTGCAGGCGTCGGGTTCACCGCAAACGCCATCAGGAGCTCCACGAGGTCTCGCTGCTCGGCGGAAGGTTCGGGTTGGCCGTCATCAAATCCCAGCTGTCCGTCGGACCAGGGAGCCAGGAGACCGAACCGCAGACAGCCGAGCTCGCCGGTGAACGGGACCTCAACCACAAGGGCATTCGTCATCTCGAGCCGGATGGCATTCGCAGGCTCGAGGGCCTGGCAACCAGCCTCGACCTCATAGACAACGGCCACGCTCTCGCCCGGAGCGAGGAACTGGTCAGGTTCATGGTGTCGAATCGAAACTCCGAACGAACCGGTTGAAACACCACCTGACTCGAGGACGGCGTCCAGGCTGACCGGCCGTTCGAGGAGACAATCGGTCTGACCGATGTTCGAGATGACCACCACCTGGGCCGGTCCCTGAATATCGGAGACGGAAGTTCCGAGAGCGGTGTTGATCTGATCAGACTGGCAGTGGTTATGGGTCACCATGGTGGTCGTTGAATCGATGGTGATAATGGTGGTGGTCGGCAGCGCCGGTTGCGATTCGGGCACGTCGTAGATTGCGCGCCACTGACTTTCTGAGACGAACTCGAGGCTTTCGGCAACAGCCAGCAGCTGTTCGGTTGGGGCCGACCCACTCACGGTGACTGTCAAACCGGGGTATTCCTCCCAGACATAGGCGGCGGAATCGCCCCTGCTGACGAGGAACCCGTCGAGCGATCGCACCACCGCCCGTGAGCCCGATGGGAAACGACCTGCTATCTGCTCATGAGTTTCGGCATTCACCTCGACCATGACAATCGGGTTGGGGGGAGTCCGGGGGAAGATGGCCTCGGTGGGTGGGCCGCCGAGGGTGAGCGTGGGTTCAGAACGGTTGGATCGCAGCTCGGACGTCGCAAGGATCGAATAACCATCTGGTAGGTCCCCGATCGTCAACGTCGCCGGACCGAACTCGCCGTCGGCCAGCGTGACCGAACCGCCGATGACGAGCAGATCGCGCAGTTGGGTTTCCTCGTCACCCATGACCCACACAAACCGATCCCCGTCGTCCCACGACAGCGTGACACTGCCGCTGTCTCTGAACACCCTCATATCCCTCCTACCGCTGGTCACCAACTCGCCAAGCACCGGCCATCCGGGGTCCCGCTCGTTGACGTTGATGGAGATGGCACCCTCGAATCCCGTGTCGTCGACTCGCGCTACTACCGCCGATACGAGGCGAGGGTTTTGAGGGTCAGGCACGACAAACGAACCAGAGACAAAACCATCCTGCACGACCTGGTAGTCGGTCGTGGGATATCTGAAGATCTCGACCGGGATCGCCGTGGAGGGTGTTGCGCCAGGGGCGTCCGGTACACCGGGAGGGGTGCCACCGGTGAACACGAAGAATGGGACAACGAGAAAGAGAACCGCAGCGGCGGCAAAACCGATCTTTGGTCCCCAACCCAGCGGCTCCCGAACCGGGGGTGCGGACGGCGTCCGCAGCAGCGTCGGGTCCGGGAAAGGCGGGGCAGGCGGGGCGGCGTGTGCCAGCTTCTGCACAAACTCGCGGATACGGACATCGTCACGGTTATGCATCGATCAACTCCCTGAGCTTGGCCCGGCCCCGCGCCAGATGACGCTTGACCGATCCGGTGGAAATACCGAGCCGCCGTGCTATCGCGGCCGGGTCGAGATCTTCCCAGTACGTGAGGAAGACGACGGCGCGTTGACGAAGACTCAGTTGGTCGAGCACTCTCAGAACATCGAGGTCCAGGCCCGGCATGGTGACCACCGACGATGTCGGTGCGGCCAGCAATGCCGCTTCTTGCTCCTTGACCTGCCTGCGGACCGCAGAACGGTGATGGCTCCGCGATTGATTGAGAACCGATTGGTATAGATACGCCCGTGGGTTCTCGACCTTGCCCCAGGCCGGCGAACGAAACACCCGCAGGCAGGCGTCGGTGACAACGTCGGGCGCATCGTGGGGGCCGACCAGGCCGGTCGCAAATCGGGTGAGCTCTTCGGAATGCTTGCGGTACATCTCTTCGTCTCTCGTCATAGCACTCCTATAACGCTCGACGATGCCGCTCCGGGTGACACGATCCACAAATTACCGGATGCGAACCCCTCCACTCGTGGGAAGCAGCCTCTAGTCCGTCGATCCCCTATCGGCTGCGGCTCTTTACGTCACTCTGGTCTGTTCCGTCACTCTGGATTAACGCCACGCCCGGTCACGGACTTCCGTTGATGCGAGCCGGTGAATGGGGGCTCGAGAAAAACGAGGGAATCAGGCGGTTTGAATCCCCGGAGCAGTCTCACCGGTAGCCGTCTTCCAAGCTGCGGCCGAACCCCTGCGTCCGAGCACGCGAGCGATGCCGCCCGCTGCCCCGGCTAAGAGCGCCCAGCCAGTTGCGGCGGGCCAGCTGACCGATTCGTCCGCCGGATTCACCGGACCCTCGGTGTCGGAAACCTTCGACCACGCGGAAGTAGCAACGTTGCGAGCGGCAGCAGCGGCCAGAAACGTGACAAGGCTCACGAGCCCCTTCCAAACAAACTTCTTCATGTCATCCTCACTTTCGTGAACCGATTACCCGAATCCGGCTTCCCCAAACCCGGTGGTCACGAATCTTCGAATAGTCCCCATCAACCGCCGCAAGCGGCGACCAGATGGGGGAACGTACCGCCGACGGAGCGCCAGCCGAGTCGGGGGTAGAGGGTTGTCGATCTCTCTCCAAGTGCGGCCAATCAACGACCAGGTACAGGAACAACTTTGAGCACCCCCTACCCCAGCCCTCCTTCGTCGGGCTGCGGTACCTTCCCCCGCAAGCGGGGGACTGTGTGGGAAGGCTGCTATGTCAGCGGTCTCGCTGTCGGGGTCAAGGGAGCCGGTAGCAGGGTTTCGCCCATCAGGTCCTGGTCTACCGCCGCAGCCGCCGCCCGGCCCTCCGCAATGGCCCAGACGATGAGTGATTGGCCGCGCCCCATGTCGCCTGCCACGTATACGCCCGGCACATTGGTTGACCAGTTGTCGTCCCGGGCAACATGGCCCCGATCGGTCACGTCGACGCCGAACTGCTCGAGCATCGGGCTGCGTTCCGGGCCGGTGAATCCCATTGCCAGGAGAACGAGATCGGCACGGAAGTCGGCGTCGGTGCCTTCGATCTTGTCGAAGGACATCCGGCCGTCGACGAAATTCATGTCGACCCGGTGGGTCTTGAGCCCGGCCACATTGCCGGTTCCATCGTCGACGAACATCTCGGTGTTTATCGCGAACTCTCGCTCGCCGCCCTCCTCGTGGGCCGACGACACCCGGTAGGTGATCGGCCAGGTGGGCCAGGGGTTGGCGTCCGGTCGCTCCTCGGGGGGACGGGGCAGGATTTCGAATTGGTGGATCGACGCGGCCCCCTGCCGGTGCGCAGTTCCGAGACAGTCGGCACCGGTATCTCCACCCCCGATGATGATCACATGCTTGCCTGCTGCACTGATGGGAGGTTCGGCCAGGTCTCCCATCTGCACGCGGTTGGCCGGTGGCAGGTACTCCATAGCCTGGTGGATTCCCTCGAGGTCACGACCCGGAATCGGCAGGTCCCGCCATTGGGTTGCGCCTCCGGCGAGCACAACGGCATCGAACTCGTCGCGTAGCTCCGACGCGCTCACATCTACCCCTACTTCCGTGTTGCTTCGGAACTCGGTGCCCTCGGCTTCCATTTGCTGAAGACGACGATCGAGGACGCGCTTTTCCATCTTGAACTCAGGAATGCCGTATCTGAGCAATCCGCCGATCCGGTCGGCCCGTTCGAACACCACCACGCGGTGCCCGGCTCGGGTGAGCTGTTGGGCGGCTGCCAGCCCGGCCGGGCCGGACCCGACCACGGCTACCGACTCTCCGGTCTTGGTCGAAGGAATGACCGGCGTCACCCAGCCCTCTTCGAACGCCCGCTCGATGATCTCGACCTCGACCTGCTTAATGGTCACCGGGTCTTCGTTGATGCCGAGAACACAAGCTGCTTCACACGGTGCCGGGCAGAGGCGGCCGGTGAACTCGGGGAAGTTGTTCGTGGCGTGGAGTCGATCGATGGCCTCTCGCCAATGGTCTCTGTAGACGAGGTCATTCCAGTCGGGGATGAGGTTGCCGAGGGGACAGCCGTTATTGCAGAACGGAATCCCGCAGTCCATGCAACGCGACGCCTGGTGTTTGAGCGTTTCGTGCGGGAATTCGAGGTACACCTCCCGCCAGTCAGAAAGACGCTCTGTCACGGGACGCCGCTTCGGCAGCTCCCGATCATATTTCATGAACCCGCGGATATCACCCATGGGCAGCCGCCATGATGGCGTCGATGACCGGCTCGCCCCGCTCTTCGGCCCGCGCCGCAGCCCTCAGCACACGCTTGTAATCCTTCGGCATCACCTTGACGAACGACCTCACCGAACGCGACCAGTCGACCAGCAGGCGCTCAGCGACCACGGATCCGGTTTCAACCCTGTGGCGTTCGATGTGCGTTCGCAGAAACACCTCATCGTCGTGGTCGAGCGGGTCCAGATCGACCATCTCGGGATTCACCCTCGTGTCAAAGTCACCGTCGACATCCCGCACATAGGCGATTCCCCCTGACATGCCGGCGGCGAAGTTGCGGCCGGTCCGCCCCAGAATGATCGCCCGACCCCCGGTCATGTATTCACACGCGTGGTCACCCACACCTTCGACAACGGCGACAGCACCCGAATTGCGAACACAAAACCGCTCGCCGACGATGCCTCTGATATAAGCCTCACCCGACGTGGCACCGTACAGAATCACGTTGCCGGCGATGATGTTGTCCTCCGCCGCGATTGTGCTCTCGGCGGGAGGCCGCACAACGATGCGACCACCCGATAGCCCTTTGCCGACGTAGTCGTTGGCGTCGCCGTTGAGATAGAGCGAGATACCTTTCGGCACAAACGCACCGAAGCTCATGCCGGCCGAACCGGTGAATTCAACCGTGATCGTGTTGTCGGGCAAGCCGGCCGACCCGTACCTCTTCGTGAGATGGTGGCCGAGGAGCGTGCCCACCGACAGGTTGACGTTGCGAATCGGGATCTCGATCCTGATCTTCTCGCCGGTCGCCAATGCCCCTTCCGAGAGTTGGATCAAGGTCTGATCTAGTGCATGCTCGAGCCCGTGGTCCTGGCCGGTCGTGTTGCGGCGAGGTGTTCCGTTCTCCATTGCAGGCATGTAAAGAATCGGCGCAAGGTTCAGCCCGGCCGTCTTCCAATGCTCAACCGCATCGGACGTTTCGAGCAGATCGGTTTGCCCGATCGCCTCATCGAGCGAGCGGAACCCCAGTTGCGCCAGCAGCTCCCGAACCTCCTCGGCGATGTAGTTCATGAAATTGACGACAAACTCGGCTTTGCCGGTGAATTTCTTCCTCAATTCCGGGTTTTGGGTCGCGACTCCGACCGGACAGGTATCGAGATGACACACGCGCATCATGATGCAACCTGACACCACGAGGGGCGCGGTTGCAAACCCGAACTCATCGGCGCCGAGGAGCGCTGCGATCATCACATCACGGCCCGTCTTGAGCTGGCCGTCGACCTGGACCACAATGCGGTCACGGAGGCCATTCATCAGCAGAGTCTGTTGCGTTTCGGCCAAACCCAGCTCCCAGGGTCCCCCTGCGTGCTTCAGCGAGGTGAGCGGCGAGGCTCCGGTACCGCCGTCATGGCCGGAGATCAGCACGACATCGGACTTGGCCTTGGCGACGCCGGCCGCCACGGTCCCAACCCCCATTTCGGCGACGAGCTTCACATGGACGCGAGCATCCGGATTGGCGTTTTTGAGGTCGTGGATCAGTTGCTTGATATCTTCGATCGAATAGATGTCATGATGGGGAGGCGGCGAGATGAGACCGACCCCCGGCGTCGAGTATCGGGTCTTGGCAATCCAGGGATAGACCTTGTGGCCGGGCAGCTGGCCACCCTCCCCCGGCTTGGCCCCTTGCGCCATCTTGATCTGCACATCGTCGGCGTTGACGAGGTATTCCGATGTCACCCCAAAACGGCCACTGGCAACCTGTTTGATGGCAGATCGACGCAGGTCGCCGTTTGAATCCGGCGTGAAACGCTCCGGGTCTTCGCCTCCCTCGCCCGTGTTCGACTTCGCGCCGATCCGGTTCATCGCGATGGCGAGCGTTTCGTGCGCTTCCTGAGATATGGATCCGTACGACATGGCCCCTGTCGAGAATCGTTTTACGATTTCGGAAGCCGGTTCGACCTCCTCAATCGGGATCGTCTCTCGATCTTCGGTTCGGAATCGAAACATGCCCCGCAGCGTGGCAAGACGGGCCGAATGGTCGTTGACGAGGCTGGTGTACTCCTTGAAAATGTCGTACCGACCTTCGCGAGTCGCGTGTTGAAGTTTGAACACCGTCTCGGGATTGAACAGGTGGATCTCTCCCTCTCGCCGCCATTGGTATTCACCGCCTACCTCGAGATCACGATGCGCCCGTTCTTCAGGCTGATCGGTGAAGGCGAGTCGATGGCGCGCGGCCACCTCGGCCGCCACTACGTCAAGGCCGATGCCATCGAGGCGGCTGGTGGTGTTGGTGAAGTATTCATCGATGAGATCCGGGCCGATGCCGATCGCTTCGAAAATCTGTGCGCCGATGTAGGAGGCAACTGTCGAGATGCCCATTTTCGACATCACCTTGAGAATCCCTTTCACAGCCCCATCGAGGTAGTTCGCTCGTGCCTGGTCGGCGGAGATATCGCCCAGATCACCTCGTTCGGCCAGCGCATCGACGGTCTCGAGCGCGAGGTAGGGATTGATGGCGGCTGCTCCGTAGCCGAGCAGCAGACACAAGTGATGTACTTCTCGCGCCTCGCCGGTCTCGACCACGAGGCCGATCCGGGTGCGTTGCTTGGTGCGAATGAGGTGATTGTGGACGCCGGCGGTCGCGAGGAGAGCAGGGATGGGGGCCAATTCGGCGGTAGCTGCCCGATCTGATAGGACAATATTCGAGACTCCGGCCGATATCAGCTCATCGACGAGCGCGAAAGTGGCATGCATCGCCTCTCTCATGCCGACAGCTCCGTCGGCTATGGGATAGAGGATGGGAACCACCGACGTGTATCCCCGAACGGTGGGAAGCTCATCCACGTGCAACAGCCGTTCTAGTTGGTCGTTGTCGAGGATCGGGCTGTCGATCTCCAAGACCGCGCAGGACCGCGGTCCCAACTCGAAGAGGTTGCCTTCCGGGCCCAGCATCGACCGGGCCGAGGTGACGAGCTCCTCTCTGATTCCATCGAGCGGAGGGTTGGTGACCTGAGCAAACAGCTGCTTGAAGTAGTCGTATAGCAAACGAGATCGTTCGGACAGCACGGCCAACGGTGTGTCCGTCCCCATCGATCCCAGCGGCTCTTTTCCGTTGGTCGCCATCGGGCCGATGATCAGCTTGAGCTCTTCGTGCGTGTAGCCGAAAGTCTGCTGCCGTTGAATCAGGCGCCCCTCGGCATGTGATGACGGCCGCGGTTCGACGTCCTCGAGATGAAGGGCATGTTCGTCGAGCCACTTTTGATAGGGCCGGGCTGCGGCCAGCTGGTCCTTGATTTCCTCGTCCCGAATGATTCGACCCTGCCCGGTGTCGATGAGAAACATCTTGCCCGGCTGCAGGCGGCCTTTCTCAACGATCCGTGACTGGGGTATATCGAGGACACCGACCTCCGAAGCCATGACCACGAGATCGTCGTCTGTCACCCAGTAGCGAGAGGGTCGCAGGCCGTTGCGATCGAGAACGGCGCCGATGACCCGGCCGTCAGTGAAAGCAATCGAAGCGGGACCATCCCAAGGCTCCATCACGGCGGCGTGGTATTCGTAGAACGCTCGCAATTCAGGCTTCATGTGTTGATGATTCTCCCAAGGCTCCGGGATCATCATCAGAACCGCTTCGGTCAGCGGATACCCACCCATGTACAAAAGCTCGAGCGCTTCGTCGAAGCCGGCAGTGTCAGATGCCCCGGGCGTGCAGATCGGGAAGATGCGCTTGAGATCTCCGGGAATGAGGTCGCTCTTCAGCAGTGTTTCCCGGGCCCGCATGAAATTGCGGTTTCCTTGAATCGTATTGATCTCACCATTGTGGGCGATCATCCGGTACGGGTGGGCGAGCGGCCAGCTCGGGAACGTGTTGGTGGAGAACCGCGAGTGCGCCAGTACCAGCGCACTCTCCACCCGGTCGTCGTGGAGATCCAGAAAGAACCCGGCAACCTGGGGCGGGGTCAGCATGCCCTTGTAGACGAACGTGCGCCCGCTCAGGCTTGGGAAGTAAACGCCGTCGTGCATCTCCGAAGCTCCCCCCATCGCCTCGTTGACTTCGTCGGGACCGGCCGAGAGATAAATCTCGTGTTCGATACGTTTCCTGATCACATAGGCACGACGCTCGAGTTCCATCCCGCTCTCTCCGGCTCCCCCGATGAAGAGCTGGCGGAACCTCGGTAACGTGTCGCGGGCCGCCTGGCCGATGCCGGATGGATCTACCGGTACGTCACGCCACCCCAGCGCCTCCAGGCCCTCCGACTCGACGATCGCCTCGATAGCGCGACTCCCTTTGTCGGCCTGCTCCGGGGACTGGGGTAGAAATGCGATGCCGGTGGCGTATTGCCCCTCAGGCGGCAGGGCGAACGGAACGACCGCCCTGAAGAACTTGTCAGGTATCTGGAGCAGGATTCCGGCTCCATCTCCCGTCAGCGGGTCCGAGCCTTGCGCTCCCCGGTGTTCGAGATTGCAGACCGCCCGCAAGCCATTTTGGACGATTTCGTGGCTCCGGCGCCCTTTGAGATCAACTACGAAGGTGACCCCGCACGAATCATGTTCGAACCGGCGGCGATACAGACCGCGCTCGAAACCGATCCGCCGTACAGCCATTACTTGGATCCTCCCGGAGTGACTTCATCTACTTCCCACAGAACATCCGCTCGTACCGAGCGTGTCCCATCACCATTCATGTTCCCTGGGAGAACAAGAAACATACCGTTTCATTGTTACTGGAGTGTTTCGAGGCTTGTTGGTGGCTTCACGCCGATCGAAGAGCGCCAAGCGGCCTTACGGATAGTCGGTCGCCCGTCCTAGCCTCCTCCGCATGAGATTCCGGTCGATGGTGCTGCTGGTCTCCGGCCTGGTTGCCGGCCTGATTCTTGCTGCTTGCAGCACGGTCGCCGGCTCGGGTGACATCGATGCGACCGGTCGGTTTCAGGGAGTCGAGTTGTCCGAACCCACTCCGAAGCCATCATTCGTCCTGACGGATACGGCCGGCCAACCCTACGACTTCCAGGCTTCCACACAGGGAAAGCTGACACTTCTCTATTTCGGCTACACCTATTGTCCTGACATCTGCCCGGTTCACCTCGCCCAGATCACGTCGGTCCTCGATCGAAATCCGCCGTTGAGGGAGAACACCGAGGTGATATTCGTCTCGGTCGACCCGGGGCGGGACTCGCCTGAGGTCATTCGCAACTACCTCGATGGGTTCAGCGAGGACTACATCGGCCTCACCGGCAGCATGGACGAGTTGCGAACAGCCGAGGAAGCGTTAGGCGTTCCTGCGGCGATCCTCGGTGATACGTCCGATCCCGACTATCTCGTCGGTCACGCGGCCCAGGTGTTCGCGTGGGCGCCCGACGGGCTCGGATACACCATGTATCCCTTCGGTACTCGCCAGAGCGAATGGGCACACGACCTCGAGGTTCTCGCAAACCTTGGAGGGGAACGATGAGAAGCACCGTTGTTGCACTGGCGTTACTCATTGCCGGCTGTAGCAGCGGAAGTCCGATCAAAGTTGGTTCGGCCTACGCCGTTGAGCCCTCCGGGCCAAACGCTGCGATCTATCTGGATATCACGAATTCGGGTAGTTCTGGAGATCGCCTGATCCGAGTAATGGTGGACGGCTACACGACCATGATCCACGAGACAGCCATCAGTGCCGACGGTCAGGCGAGTATGAAACCGGTCGACGGCGTCGACATCGCAGCGAACTCCACCTTGAATCTCCGCCCCGGGGGACTTCACGTCATGATCATGGACGCCGTAGGCATCGTCGAGGATGGCAGCATCTCGGCGACATTTGAGTTCGAGACCGGGTCGTTTACCGAAAGGATCCCCGTTGTGTCTCTCGATACCTACCTCGATCTCCTGGAATCGCAATAAGTGAGACGACCCACCGCTTTGATCATGCTGGCGTTATTGCTCTCGGCGTGCGGCGACGGCACCATCGAGTCATCCCCTGTTGATCGTGGAAGGGAATTGGTGCAAGACCTCGGATGCGTGGTTTGCCATGACGGATCGCGACCGGAATTGGGTCCCGATTGGAACGGAATCTGGGGACAGTCAAGAGTTGATATGAACGGGACAGCGGTTCCGGTCGACGCCGACTATATCCGCAGTTCGATCGTCTTTCCGCAGCAGGTGGTCGTGGGAGATTTCCGGGGTTTCATGCCTCCATACGCCCTCTCTGAGAACGAGATTGCCGACATTGCGGCTTTTGTCGAGTCTCTCGGTTCATAGCGGACTGGCCGATGCGTATTGTTCGACCTCTCCCTAACCTGGGATCATGAACTGGAGTTGGTGGTGCACGTCTTCTCTGCGCCCGTGGCGCTGGGAACTCACGCTGTATCCGGGCGTCTGGGTAGTTGTCGGAGCGCTACTTGTGCTGTACTTCCGACTGGCGCGCAATAAGGTGCTGGCGCGCAGCCAGAAGATCTACTTTCTGCTGGGGGTTCTGACACTGTGGGTCGCCTCCGACTGGCCACTCGGTCCCCTCGGCGCCGGTTACCTGGCGTCAGCCCATATGGTCCAGTTCGTGCTCTACGCCATGGTGGCGGTGCCTCTGATGCTCATGGGGACCCCCGAATGGATGATGCGGCGAGTCCTGGCCCGCCTCCGCCTCTACCGAATCACCCGGCGCGTCACCGGCTCGCTCCTCTTTTCTGGCATCCTCTATAACGCACTCCTGGTAACCACCCACGCGCCGATCACTGTCGATACGCTGCGAGCCGGCCAGCTCGGTTCCTTCGCCATGGACATGCTGTGGATCGCAACCGGGCTCGTGCTCTGGCTCCCGGTTCTCTCCCCCATACCGGAATTTCGGGCAAAGACCTACCTCGCTCGTATTTTGTTCTTGTTTCTGACGACGTCTGTGATCGCCGTCATCCCTGCCAGTGCTCTCACGTTCGGTGATTTTCCGCTGTACAACACGTACGAACTTGCACCGAGGGTATTTGACATCACGGCCCTCGAAGACCAGCAGATAGCCGGCCTCATCATGAAGGTGGCCACCATCCCGATCACCTGGCTTGCAATCGGTGTGATGTTCTTCCGATGGGCCAGGCAAGAGGGTGTCCCCAGCACACAGCCCCGGCACGTGGACAGCTGACATGCCCGTTTTGGTCGTCGGTGCCGATACCGACGTCGGTATGGCGACGGTCGGGGCTCTGCTTGCTCGCGACGGTGAGCTCCGTGCCTTCGTCACAGACCCGGGCGTCGGCCTTCTGCTCAAGGAGAAGGGCGTGAAGGTGGCGACCGGCGACATCTCTGACGCCTCTCACGTGGGCGGGGCAGCAACCTCGGTTTTCTCGGCCGTGCTCGTGGGATTGGCGGCGTCGGATGACCGCGAGCGGTCCTTCGCCGCCAGGCCGGTTGACGTCGCGAGGGCATGGGCGGAAGGACTGTCAGACGCCCACGTCAAGAGGATCATCTGGATCGGATCGCCATCGCTCGCCGAGGAGGCCGGTTTGGCCAAATGTGCACCGGAGTTCGCGATCGTCGAAGTTGAAGATATCCATATCGCAGCGAAACAGGTGGCGGAACTCGATGAGCGCGCCCAACTATGACCGGCGGCACCCGAGTAATCGTCTGCGCAGTGGCGGTTGTCCTGCTCCCGGCCTGTGCGAGCGTTGCCGGCGAGCTGGCCGGGATCGAAACCGTCAGTTCGACCCTGCCGCCGGCGGTCGAATCCGCCGCCCCGGCTGCTGAGCCGACGACCACCACCAGCACTACCACAACGACTATCCCCGAAACCTTCGTGAACGCAGTCAAAAGGCCCCACGGGGTCGTCGCGGGCGTGCTGCAGTTCCGTGGCAATCCCACCCACACCTGGTACGGCGTCGGCCCGGTCCCCACGAGCCCGTCCATCAAGTGGCGGTTCGGGGAGATGTGCGGCGTGACGGATCCGGGAACGGGCCCAACGACGAAATGCGGGACCGCCTGGACCGGCCAGCCGGTTGTCTACGAGCGAGGTGACGGTGTCACCGAGGTCATCTTCGGGGCGTACGACCACAAGGTCCATTTCCTCGACGCCACCACCGGCCTTGAAACCCGGCCTCCCTTCGTAACGGGCGACGCCATCAAAGGATCGGTGACGCTCGATCCGGACGGGTTTCCCCTGTTGTACTTCGGCTCCCGAGACAACAAGATGCGCATCCTGGCCCTCGACCGCGATACTCCCACTGAGCTGTGGGCCCTGAATTCTGATGACTGGAATGGCATCTGGAACAATGATTGGGACGGCAACCCGTCTGTTATCGACGATGTTCTCTATGAAGGCGGTGAGAACGGAATCTTCTACGCCGTGCAGCTGAACCGAAGCTATGCAGAAGACGGCACCGTCCGGGTCGACCCTCAGGTGCTGGCAACGGTGAACGGCTGGACAACCGAACTGATCAACCTCGTCGGTCGCAACCTTTCGATCGAGAACTCGGTTGCGGTATTCGAGAACACGGCATACTTCGCAAACGGGGGCGGGCGGGTGGTCGGGGTCGACATCACCACTATCCGTTCCGGCGAGGCTCCGATCGTGTTCGACTATTGGCTCGGCGACGACATCGATGCCTCGATCGTCATTGACGAGGAGGGGATGCTGTATGTGCCGGTCGAGATGGAGCGCTTCAACGCCCGCAGCAGGGAGGTGGGCCAGCTCGTAAAGCTCGATCCTTCTCGACCCGATCCGTTCGTGTGGGGAGTTCCGATCCCCCCTCGGATCGAAGGCGATGACGGCGGTCTCTGGGCCACTCCGGTTCTGGGTGATGGAGTGATCTATGTCACCACCCATCCGGGTGAGCTCCTTGCCGTAGACATCGAAACGGGAGAGGTCGTCTTCCGCGACGAGGTCGGCCATCACGCGTGGTCGTCTCCCCTCCTCGTCGACCGAACACTCATCGTCTCGATCAATTGCGAGGCAGGAGGCGGCTTGCGGTTCTACGACACCTCTGACCCCAGAAACCCGAAGATCCTTTCCCAATTCGATCTGAATTCGGGGTGCATCGAGTCGACGCCAACGATTTGGAAAGGGACGATCTACGTCGGCGCCAGAGACGGCTATTTCTATGCCTTCGGCTAGCCCGGCGCCAGGTATCGCGACCTGGGTGACGGCCAGCCGACCACCAACGCTCCTGGCGGGAGCGGTCCCGGTCGTCGTGGGTGGTGCCCTCGCCTACCACGACGACGTCTTCCGAGTCGACGTCTTTCTCGTGACCCTGCTCGCCGCAGTGTGCATCCAGATTGCCACCAACATCGCCAACGACGCATCAGATGCCAAACGGGGCGCAGACCCGCCCGACCGGCTTGGTCCGGATCGGGTGGTTGCGACGGGTCTCGTCAGCAGCCGCCAGGCGTGGACAGCCGTGTGGCTGATGTTCGGCATAGCTGCCATCTGTGGCATCTACCTGGCCTTCCAAGCCGGCGTCGTCATCATCGCGATCGGCGTGATTTCCATAATCGCCGCCCTCGGTTACACCGGGGGCCCCCGCCCGTACGGCTATGCCGGTCTTGGTGAGGTCTTCGTGTTTCTGTTCTTCGGCGTTGTCGCGACGGTTGGCAGCCGTTTTGTGCATGATTCCACCGCGCCGGCCGATGCCTGGTGGTTGTCCCTACCGATCGGTCTCCTGGCCACTGCGATCCTCGTCGCTAACAACATTCGTGACATTCCAACCGACGAGGCCGCCAACAAGCGCACCCTGGCGGTTCGTATGGGGAGAGATAGATCCGAATGGCTGTACGCAGCGTTGATGTTGGGCGGAACCGTGCTTCCAGGCGCAGAGGCCATAGCCGGGGTCGTGCCGGCCGGGGCAGCTGCGTCGATCGTGACGGTGGTGGGGGCCTGGCGCCTGATGAGGCAGGTCCGCTCCGGGGCTACGGGAAAAGACCTGATCCCGGTCCTACAGGGAACCGCTCAAACCCAGCTCGCAGTCGGGTTGCTCATCGTCATCGGAATCGTTGTCGCGGGGAGGTAGCCAACAACCTGATGAGCCGGACGCGGTTGCGATGGGGTCCAGCAACACCATCGCAACGAGATCCGCAAGCTCCGCTCACTCTCTGCGTCCGACTCAGACCACAATATACCTAATCTCGCCACGTGTGACCACTATAAGTGTTCAGACTCAGGCTGCTGCAGC
>JAHEJY010000066.1 GCA_024638625.1 Actinomycetes bacterium | reverse complement strand
AGCGAAGCCACGGCGAGGCCGAATGCCGCCATGCCGGTCACCGAGGCCGCCAGCCACACGATCAAGAGCAACGCCTTCAGGCGCCCCGATTTGACGCGGGTCCTCAGTGCCACCGCCGTCCAGATCAACCAGCGCCGAATCACCCGCACGCCGAGGTCTTTGAGCATGAATCGGAAATATCGGTCGGCGAGAGGATCGGTCATGCCCGGCACAGGCGGATCGGACGGAGACGGAATCAACCAGTCATGGATGAGGGCAGCCGGCGTGTGCACGCCGTAACGGCCGACAAACCATTGGAGAGATGTGGGTACCGACACGAGATCCGTGATCGGCATGCGTTCCGGAGAAACCATCCTGGCAAGCGCGATCGAAGCCTCCGGAACCTTGCCCTCCAGTCCGGTTTCTTCACCCACATAGGTGATGGTGGACGTGAGAAGAAACTCGCGACGATTGATCTGGGAGAGACCGATTCCGGCATCTTCGTCACCCTCGATGATGAAACTGTGGAGCCACGGAGCGTCCATGCCAAAGACACTAGAAGGGTCCGGAGACAGGCCAGGGCGCGCTGGCTAGAGTCGCTCGGATGAGCGTTCCATCAGATCTCGACATCGCCCAGGCAGCAACCATTCAACCGATCGGCGATATCGCTGACTCGATCGGACTTCAACCCGACGAGCTCATTCCCTACGGAGCCACGAAGGCCAAGATCCACCTCGATGCGCTCAAGCGGATCGGACAGAACCCGGTGGGCAAATACATCGACGTAACCGCCATCACACCCACGCCGCTCGGGGAAGGCAAGACCACAACCACGGTAGGTCTCGTTCAAGGCCTGGGAGCGATCGGCAAGAAGGCGATCGCCTGTATTCGGCAGCCGTCGATGGGCCCCACGTTCGGCATCAAGGGCGGGGCAGCCGGCGGCGGCTACAGCCAGGTTGTGCCAATGGAGGAATTCAACCTGCATCTCACCGGCGACATCCATGCCATTTCGGTCGCCCACAATCTGGTGGCCGCGGCGATCGATGCACGGTGGTACCACGAGTCCCGCTTGGATGACGCTGCGCTGGCAGAACTCGGGTTGACCCGCCTCGGTATCGACTTCGGTTCGATTGCCTGGCGTCGGGTGGTCGACGTCAACGATCGCGCTCTACGGAATACGATCGTCGGCCTCGGGGGCCGTCTCGACGGGCGGCCCCGGGAGACCGGATTCGACATCACCGTCGCGTCCGAGCTCATGGCCATCCTTGCTCTGGTAGACGGGCACGATTACGCATCTGCCCTCCGCAATCTCCGCGAGCGGGTCGGCCGCGTGGTGATCGGTACAGACAAGGGCGGCGAGCCCATCACGCTCGATGATCTCGGGGTGGCCGGCGCAGTCACTGTCTTGATGAAGGACACCCTCCATCCCACGATGATGCAGACCCTCGAAGGCCAGCCGGCGTTCATCCACGCCGGGCCCTTCGCCAACATCGCTCACGGCAACAGCTCGATCCTGGCCGACCGGCTGGCGCTTCACCTCGGCGAATACGTCGTCACCGAATCAGGCTTCGGAGCCGACATGGGCATGGAGAAGTTCTTCAACATCAAATGCCGGGCGTCTGACCTCAAACCCGACTGCGTCGTGCTCGTCGCCACCGTGCGGGCCCTCAAAACGCACGGCGGCGGTCCCAAAGTCGTACCCGGCCGTCCGCTGTCGAAGGAATACACGGAGGAAAACCTGTCGTTACTCAGAGCGGGCATGGCCAACCTCACGGCCCACGTCCAGAACGCCATGAAATTCGGCGTTCCGGTGGTGGTCGCCGTCAACAGTTTCCATACCGACACCGAAAGCGAAATCGACCTGGTCATCGAATACGCGAAGAATGCAGGAGCGGTTGATGCGGTCGTATCTGATCATTGGGCCGATGGCGGCCCCGGGGCAGCGGCGCTGGCCGAGGCTGTGGTAGCAGCGTGCGAGCAACCCAGCCACTTCGAATTCCTGTATAGGCTCGACCGGCCGATCAAAGAGAAGATCGAAACCATCGCCACCGAGATCTACGGGGCCGATGGGGTCGACTTCTCACCGCTGGCCGAACAACAGATCGCCGATTTTGAAAAGGCCGGCTACGGCTACCTGCCGATCTGTATGGCAAAGACCCACCTGTCGATGAGTCACGACCCGGCCTTGAAGGGCGCTCCTTCAGGCTTCCTGGTCCCGGTTCGAGAAGTGAGGGCATCAGTCGGTGCCGGATTCATCTATCCATTGCTGGGAACCATGCGCACCATGCCCGGTCTCGGCACCAAACCCGCTTACCTGAATGTCGACATCAACGAAGACGGAACGATCGTAGGTTTGTTCTAATCCGGCTTCCTAAGACTGCTTCGCCATGAAACCATCGAAGCGCTGCCAGAAATCGAACAGGATCTCATCGGTTTCCATCAGGATCTCGTGCATGGCGTTCGGAAATCTCGAGAGCGTGATCGGGTAGCTCCGCTGCGCCAGCTCAACCTGGGCTTCCGACGACACGATGAGATCGTTGCCTGCGCTGGCCAAGAGCGTCGGGGTTATGAGTCGGGCGAGCCGATCAGCCCTGGCCACTCTCCGCATGCTGCGTCCCGCTTCGTACAACCACTGCCACGTGATGCCATGCGTGACGAGCCGGGGTTCCTCGAGCCAGTATTCCAAAGATCGCTGCCAGCGCTCTTGATCCGACGTCACCAGGTTGATGGGATCATCTGGATTGAAATCAGTCGACTCGGGAGCATATTCGTCTGCCCTCCCCATGGTGATCATCGCGCGCGCCAATTGGATGACAGCCGGCAGCGGAAGGTTCACTTTGAAGCCCACCATCGGAGCGCTGAGGATCGCCTTGTCGAAACGGTACGGCCTCTCTTCCAGAATGCGCAACGCCATATGTCCACCCATCGAATGGCCCAAGATGTGGTGGGGGGTCGGCAGGTCCTTCATGCGAGCCTGATACACGAGATCGGCGTCATCGACGTAGTGCGAGAAATCTTCGACGTATCCCCGCTGATGGCGGGAAGACGTCGCATCCAACGTTCGGTCGGAGAGCCCCTGACCCCGCCAGTCAAACGTCACGATCGCGTACTTGCGGTTGAGGAGTTCCTCGATGACTTCGCCGTATTTCTCGATGAACTCGGTGTATCCGTGTAGGAGAAGGAACGTTCCGATCGGTTTCTTTGGTTGAAACACCGCCGAGCGAAGCCGGTAACCGTCCGGAGTCTCGAGGACTACCACGTCCCCGCGCTCGAGTACTTCATCGCCCCCAATCCGCACAAGCCGTGTGATCGGATCGACGTCCACCGCATCCACTGTCCCCGGGATCTTCTTCATCGAAGAGATACTCTACGCACTCGCGTAAGGTTTACTCATGCCGACCATCGAGTTCCGCAATGTCTCCAAGATCTACGAGGGAGGCGACGGGCTCCACCCGACCGATCTCCTCATCGGCGCCGATGAGTTTGTTGCAGTCGTCGGCCCGTCTGGTTCGGGAAAGTCGACGATCATCCGTCTCATCGCCGGACTCGAGCGCCCCGATACCGGAGAGATCCTCATCGACGGCGACGTCGTCAATGACATACCGACCCACGCTCGCGGGGTCGGCATGGTGGTGACAACCGGCGCCCTGTATTCGACGCTGACGGCCGAAGCGAATATCGGTTTCCCGCTGCGAATCGCCGGAATCAGGGCCGCCGATCGCAAGGGTCGGGTCCGAAAGACCGCATCGCGCTTCAGTGTGGCCTCGATCCTCGGTCGCAAGCCTTCGGAAATCTCGGTTGGTGAACGCCAGCTTGTGGCAACGGGACGGGCCACCATACGCGATACGCCGATCGTCCTCTTCGACGAGGCCCTCACCGGCATCGACCCCCACCGACGTGAGAGCGTCAAGAACGAACTTCGGACCCTGCATCGCGAAGGCCACACCGTGCTGTTCGCCACTAATTCCCAGGACGAGGCCATGGCGATGAGCACGCGGCTCGTCATCCTCGAAGCGGGACGCATACAGCAGATCGCGGCACCCCTCGATGCCTATCGCGAACCGGCGAACGCCTTCGTTGCCGGGTTTCTCGGCGACCCGGGTATGAATCTGTTAGCGGGATCCGTCGTCGGTCAGGATCGTTTGGCGATCGGAGATGACGAACTCGAGCTGCCGGCATCACGTGATCCCGGGCCTGTGCTCGTTGGAATCAGGCCCGAGCATGTGCGCATCGCAAGGCCCTCGACACCCTTCCGCCGGTGCCTGCATGCACGGACGATTCATGTCGAGCGCCTCGGTGCCGAAAACATCATCCATGTGGCGTTCGGTTCGGCAGATTCCGGTTCGGTGGACTTCAAGGTTCGTAGCCGTGATCGAAACGTACCGATCCAGGGCGAAGACATCGAGTTGGAGATCGAAACAGAGAACGTACTCCTGTTCGAGTCCGATACCGGACAACGGATCACCTCGGATAGCCGATAGTGTTGCATCGAAGCCGGAAAGGGGTGGAGTGTGCGTCGTAATCTGAAAATGCTCGTGTTGCTGGTTGTCATGACCATGTCAGCCGTCTCGTGTGGTGGGGGTGCGGAATCCAACCCCTCTACCACGGCTTCTGATGCATCTACCACAACGCTCGGCGAGTCGGCCACGACGACGACGGTCGCCGCGGAACCGGCCGGGCTCGACACTTTTCTGTCGGCCGCAAAGGCCGGTACCGGCGAGTCCTACCGATTCGAGGCCAACATCATGATGAACGGGGCCGCCATGGCCGCCGAGGGGTTCCCCGATGGCATCGAGATGAAGGTGAGCGCATCCGTCGATCCGGCAAACGAGGCCTCCGTCGTCGTGATGGATATGGGAGACATCTTCGGTCAGGCTGCAGGTACCGAGCTCGACGGATTGTCCGAAGCAGACATCGCGTCTCTGTCCGAACCGATCGAGGTGATCACCATCGGCACCAAGTCGTGGACGCGGATGGGCTTCTTCTCGGCCATGTTTGGAGTCGATCCGTCCTCCTACCTCGAGGGAGAAGGCGATGTCCTGGGAGTCAACGAGCTCGGTGCTTCCTTTACCTCACCCGATGAGTTCACTGCGATGTTCGAAGAATCCGGTGCCGACGTGGAAGACCTGGGCACAGAGACGGTCAGAGGGGTGGAGACGACCCACCTGCGAGCGGTTATAGACGGTGCCCGGATGGCGGAGCAAATGGAACCGGCCGAGCGCGCGGAGTTCGAGCAGGTGTATCCATCAGATATCGAATTCCCGATCGAGATCTGGGTTGGCAAGGACGATGGCAAGTTGTATCGCTACCTGCTCGACATGGACGAACTCCTGTTGGCTGAAACCCAGGATGCCGACCTGACGGGAATCGACAGGATGACGATGCTCGTCGAGGTCTGGGACTACGGCGTCGACCTGGGCATCGCTCCGCCCGCCCCCGAAATGATCGTGACCGAAGACCAGCTCGCGGCCGGACTGGTCGGCGGCGGTTAGCCGGCGACCAGGTCATTGCTTGACGAGGAAGTCGCTCACTTTCTGTTGGGCTGCTTCCATGACCTGACCGGTCAGTTCCTGCAACGCACGCGCAATGGCAAGTTCTTCACCGATAACCGGCATCGGCGGGTCCACCGGGTTGCGTTTCGCCTTTCCAATGGCCTCGAAATGATCCCCCCGAATGTACAACTCGGCGTGTGCCAGCGTGTGATCGGAGTCTTCGTCCAGATGAATGTTGAGAGTGATGTCCTTCTCCATACTGCTTCCTTTCGTCCTGTACCTACGCTCCAAGTTACGCGACGGCGCCTCAATCGGTATAGGGCCGTTCGTCGCCAACTATCGGCTGTTAGATTCGGCGGATCGTGATTTCCGGTGGCCACCTCCTGATTCAATGCCTGATCGAACAAGGCGCTAACACCGCATTCGGCGTACCGGGGGAGAGCTATCTGGCTGCGCTGGACGGCATGAACGAAGCCGGGGATGGGTTTCGATTCGTAACGACTCGGAACGAAGCCGGCGCCTCCTTCATGGCTGAAGCTTGGGGGAAGTTGACCGGCCGACCTGGAATCTGTTTCGTCACCAGGGGGCCAGGCGCAACCAACGCCTCGATCGGGGTTCATACCGCCGCCCAGGATTCGACGCCCATGGTGCTCTTCATCGGCCAGGTTCCAACGCACCATCGGGGCAAGGAAGCATTTCAGGAGATGGACTACAACCTGTTCTTCGGGTCGGTAGCCAAGTGGACCGTCGAGGTGCAGGCCGCCGGCGAGTTGCCCGAAGTCGTCGCATCAGCGTTTTCGATTGCGATGTCTGATCGTCCTGGTCCCGTGGTCGTGGCCCTGCCCGAAGACGTGCTGGAGGCTGAAACCGGGGTATCCCCGCTCCCCCGGGTCGAGGTCGCCGAGCGGTTGCCGGCTCCCGAGGATGTGGAGTGGGCTGTCGAGTTGCTCCGGCTCTCGGAGCGCCCGCTGGTTCTCGTGGGCGGCGGGCGCTGGACCGACGAGGGACGTCAGGATCTCCAGGCATTCGCCGAGGAAAACGACTTCGCGGTTGCGCCGGTATTCCGGTTCCACGACCTCATGGACAATCACAGCCGGGCCTACATCGGCGAAGCGGGTGTCGGGATGCCGGTTGTTGTGAAGGAGACGATCCTGACAGCTGATGTGATACTGGCCATCGGCATCAGATTCGGTGAAATGACCACCGCCGGCTACACACTCTTCACGGACACCGGCCAGACCCTCATCCACGCCCATCCATCCGAAGCCGAGCTGGGCAAAATCGTCGAGCCGACGCTTGCCATGCACGCAGGCCCAAACGCCACAGTCGCCGCCCTGCGGCGCGCCCGCATCGGGAGTACGGAGACGCGCCGGCATTGGGTTGAGGCGCGACGAGCTGCCTTCGAGACGAGCATCGATTTTCCATCTCAACCCGGCGACCTCGATATGAGCAAGGTCATGGCATGGCTTCGTGAGAACCTGCCCGCTGATGTGATTGTCACCAATGGTGCCGGTAACTTCTCGATCTGGAACAACAAGGCAATGCTCTACGGGCCCGGTATGCGGCTGCTTGGACCGCAAAACGGTGCAATGGGGTATGGCTTGCCGGCTGCGATCGCGGCCAAGGTCCTGTACCCGGATCGCATGGCAGTGGCCTTCGTCGGCGACGGAGACTTTCAAATGAACTGCCAGGAGCTCGGCGCGGCGTTTCAGGCTCACGCCGGACCTATCGTCCTCGTCATCAACAACGGGAGCTACGGAACGATCCGCATGCACCAGGAGCGAACCTATCCGCATCGAGTTTCGGGCACAGAGCTCGTCAATCCCGATTTCGCCGCGCTGGCACATGCCTATGGTCTTTACGGCGAGACGGTCACACGCACAGATGCTTTCCCCGACGCGTTCGCCAGGGCTGCTGAGTCCTCCACGGGTGCAGTTCTCGATCTGGTCGTGTCGGGCGACATGCTGACCCCGACCCAGTCAGTCGATCAGGCGCGCCAGGCCCACCCGTGACCGTTCGGCTCGCCGTCGACATCGGAGGCACATTTACGGATGTGGCGCTCGCGATCGACGATCAGTTGTATGCCACCAAGACCCTCACGACCCACGATGCACCTGAACGAGGAGTATTGACAGCTACCCAGGTTGTGCTCGATGAGGCCGGTAGGGCGCCTGAGGACGTGGACCAGATGATTTACGGCACGACGCTCGCCACGAACCTCCTGATCGAACGCAAAGGTGCAACCACCGGCATGGTGGTAACGCGCGGTTTTCGGGACTCCGTAGAAATACGCAACGAAAACCGATATGAGCAATACGACCTCAACATCGATCTCCCCGAGCCTCTCGTTCCTCGCCGGCTGCGGTTGCCGGTCTCCGAACGAATCGACGCCCGTGGCCGGATTCTGGCCCCGATCGCCGAAGCAGAGCTGACGTCAATCGCCGGGACCTTCGCCGCCGAGGGAGTTGAGAGCGTTGCGATCGGTTTTCTCCACAGTTATGTGAACCCGGTGCACGAACAGCGGACGGCGGCCATCCTGGCCGACCTGTTACCAGACGTCGAACTCACCTTGTCCAGCGAAGTCTCACCGGAGATGCGTGAATACGAGCGATTGTCCACTGCTGCAGCCAATGCATATGTGCAACCGCTGATCAGCCGTCACCTGGCCCGCTTGGTGGACGACCTCGCCGGCATCGGTCTCCGCTGCCCGCTTCACCTCATGCTCTCGGGCGGCGGCATCACCACGGTCGAGACCGCCAGGCGGTTCCCGGTCCGGCTGGTGGAATCCGGCCCCGCCGGCGGAGCCATCTTCGCCGGATCCGTGGCACGCGAACTCGGGATCGACGATGTGATGTCTTACGACATGGGAGGAACTACCGCCAAGATCTGTCTCATCAACAGCGGCCACCCTCAGACATCTCGCCATTTCGAGGTCGCCCGGATGTATCGGTTCATGCGCGGCAGCGGACTGCCCCTTCGGATCCCCGTGATCGACATGGTTGAAATCGGCGCCGGTGGTGGCTCGATCGCCCACCTCGACGCGTTGGGTCGGATCGCGGTGGGACCCGAGAGCGCCGGCTCCCAACCAGGACCGGCGGCCTATGGGCTCGGTGGAGAAGACGCCACGGTAACGGATGCAGACGTCGTTTTAGGCCGCATCGATCCCGACGATTTCGCAGGCGGCACGTTGCAGCTCGACCCCGGCCTCTCGGCCACGGCGCTTGCCGACCGGATCGGTACACCGCTCGGAATGGACGCCACCGGTGCGGCACTCGGGGTATCGGAAATCGTCGACGAAAACATGTCGAACGCGGCCCGGGTGCATACGGTCGAGAGCGGCCAGGCAGTGGAAACCAAGACGTTGATCGCCTTCGGTGGCGCGGCCCCGCTACACGCCGCCCGTATCGCCCAAAAACTCGGCATCGGTCGCGTCGTTGTCCCGCCCGACGCCGGTGTGGGTTCGGCGGTCGGCTTCCTCCGGGCTCCCGTCGCATACGAGGTTTCCCGCACCTTCCACCAACGTCTCAGTGCCCTCGACATAACCGGCACCAACCATCTGCTGGAATCCATGAGAGATGAGGCCCGCCCGGTCGTGAGAGCCGGTGCGCCGGACGAGGAGCTGAACGAGACCAGAGTCGCATACATGCGCTACATCGGCCAGGGGCACGAGGTTGGTGTCGAGCTTCCGATCAATGTCGAGACCGCAGTCGTCGACGAGGGATCCCCCGCCGAATTCCTGAGCGCGTACGAATCCGAATATGAGCGCCTTTACGGCCGCGGCATCCCGGGTGTCGACGTCGAGGTTCTGACCTGGGTCCTGACCATTTCCACAGCCGTGCCCAAGGCAGACCTCGCTCCCGACGCGCCGACCGCGGCGTCTTCCCCCACTCCTACTGGCACCCGGTCACTCGTGGACCCCGACACCGGGCACACCACCCTGGCCGCAACCTACGCTCGTCTCGATCTGGCTGCCGGACAACTCGTACCGGGCCCCGCGGTGATCGTCGAACCCGACACAGCCACGGTCGTACCACACGCCTTCGCAGCGCGGGTAGGAGCGGGCGGTCATCTGATCTTGGACCGACTATGACCGGCCCGCTCGACCTCATCCACAAGAACGTGATGTGGAATCGCTTGATTGCTGTCGTCGAAGAAGAGGCCCAGGCATTGATACGGACATCGTTCTCGACCAGTGTGCGGGAGGCGGGTGACCTGGCGGCAGCTGTGTTCGACCGGCAAGGGCGCATGCTCGCCCAGGCCATCACCGGAACCCCGGGGCACATCAACTCGGTGGCCGAATGCGTGAAGCACTTTCTCGCCAAGCATCCGATCGAGACCATGGATCCCGGTGACATCCTGATCACCAACGACCCCTGGCTGGCGTCCGGGCACCACAACGACATCACAATCGTGACCCCGGTGTTCTTCAAAGACCGGCCGGTGGGCTTGATGGCCAACACCTGCCACGTTGTCGATATCGGCGGAAGAGGATTCACGCCCGACGGCCGCCAGATCTACGAAGAGGGCCTCAACATCCCGATCCTCCACCTCGCCCACCAGGGCGAAGTCAACCAAACGCTGGTCGACATCATCAGGATGAACGTACGCGAGGCCGACCAGGTGGTCGGGGATATGTTTGCCTTCGCGTCGGGCAACAAGGTCGGCGCCGATCGCCTGATCGCGATGATGAACGAGTTCGGCATCGACGACCTGGAGGACCTGGCCGACCACATCATCACGAGTTCAAGAGATGCAACCATTCAACGCATCTCAGAATTGGCCCCGGGTACCTATCACAACGCTGTCACGATGGACGGCTACGAACGCCCTATCACGCTGCAGGCCGCCCTCACCGTGAAGCCCGACGAGATCCACGTCGACTATGAAGGGACTTCGCCGGCGTCTTCCTACGGTATCAACGTCGTCCTCAACTACACGCGGGCATATACGACATACGGCGTGAAATGCGTTGTCGCTCCCGATATTCCGAACAATGCCGGGTCGCTCGAACCCATCACGGTGAGCGCACCAGAGGGATCGATCCTGAATGTGCAACGGCCTTCTCCCGTTGCGCTCCGGCACATCATCGGCCATCTCCTCCCGGATACGGTGATCGGAGCCCTGGCACAGATCATTCCGGACCGGGTGATCGCCGAAGGAGCGTCGGCTCTCGCCAACCTGCAACTGCGGGGCGGGGCGTCCGTGGCGGGCGACTACGAGGGCGATATCGTCGAGTTCGAGATGATGCATTTCAACAATGGCGGAACCGGCGCCCGGCCAACCAAGGATGGGTTGAGTGCCACCGGGTTCCCGAACGGCGTTCGCGGCGTTCCGGTCGAGGCCACCGAGGCCATCGCCCCGATCGTTTTCTGGCGCAAAGAACTACGGACGGACTCGGGAGGGGCCGGTATGTTCCGGGGTGGGCTCGGCCAGATCATGGAGGTGGGTGGCACCGACGGCATGCCGTTTGACGTCCTGGCCCAGTACGACAAAGCCGAACATCCGGCTCGCGGCAGAGGTGGCGGGCTCAGCGGAGCACCGACCGAGATACGGCTCGCCTCAGGTACCCGGCTTCGTCCCAAAGGACAACAGTCGATCCCTCCGGGCGATCGACTCATCCTGGCTTTGGCGGGGGGAGGCGGTTTCGGCGACCCCCTCGAACGCGACCCGGAACGGGTGGCGGCCGACGTGGCCGGCGGATACGTGACCATTGAGGCTGCACGAGAGTTGTACGGGGTCGCCCTCGAACCCGACGGAACAGTCGATACCGCAGGCACGGGCGCCCTACGAAATCGACGATAGATCCAACGATTGCACACAAAGAAACGGCCCGGAAATCCGGGCCGTTCCTGTAAGGACAGATCGGACTAGACGTCGAGCGCCAGCGGCTCCGACTTGATGTCGATCTTCTGTGGTTTGGCTTGTTCACTCACCGGGATCGTCACGGTGAGAACTCCCTGATCGTACGACGCCTCGACCCTCGAGCCATCCAGTGCAGGACCGAGCCGGAGCTGTCGGCTGTGGCGGCCGGCAGGACGCTCCCGCAC
This sequence comes from Actinomycetes bacterium, assembly GCA_024638625.1. Classification (GTDB taxonomy): domain Bacteria; phylum Actinomycetota; class Acidimicrobiia; order Spongiisociales; family SHLN01; genus JABDOU01. The sequence goes on along the minus strand of JAHEJY010000066.1, from coordinate 2,725 downwards.
AATCCAGTTGACATCCTCGGTATCGAGTTCCTTCTGGCGTTCCACCGTAACGGTCAGCATGTTTCGCTCAACCGTCAGGTCGATGTCACCCGAGGTAACCCCCGGGACGTCGAAACGGACGGTGTAGGTACCATCGCGCTCGAACGCGTCCATCGGCATCATGCCGGAGGAGCGCCCAACGAGCCGGTCGAGCTCGGCAAATGGATCTGCAAATCGTGTGGTCACGGGTATCTCCTTTCTCATCTGCATTTCCCGTTTCAATCGGTCATATATGCAGGTGAGTATACCACAAAACTTGATATGATAAGACTCAACTTATCTGATGATCAGGAGCCTGCTCCGTGCGCGTCCGGCACCCATCGTTGCGAATCGATCGGTGGCCGCTGGTGGAAATGCTGGGGCGGCGTTCGCGGTGAAAGCTCGAGCGGAGCACGGTCGACGTCGGTGTACGGGACCAGGCTGAGCAGGTGGCTGATGGAGTTGAGACGGGCTGTGCGCTTGTCATCGGCATTCACCGCGTACCACGGCGAGGCGTCGAGGTCGGTATGGAGGAACATCGTGTCTTTGGCGCTCGAATAATCCTCCCAGCGGTCCCGTGACTCGAGGTCCATGGGCGACAGCTTCCAGCGCTTCGTAGGGTCTTTGAGCCGCGCCTGAAACCGGCGTTCCTGTTCGTCATCGCTGATGGAAAACCAGTATTTGACGATGTGGATGCCCGAATGCTGCAGCATCTCCTCGAATCTCGGTACCGTCCGGAGAAACTCCCAGTATTCGTCATCGCTGCAAAAACCCATCACACGCTCAACCCCGGCGCGGTTATACCACGACCGGTCAAACAGCACCACCTCCCCCGCCGCCGGCAGATGTGCGACATACCGTTGGAAATACCACTGGGATCGCTCCCGGTCGCTCGGGGTTCCGAGCGCCACAACGCGACATACCCGAGGGTTGAGCGGTTCCAGAATCCGCTTGATGACCCCGCCCTTGCCGGCCGCGTCACGGCCCTCGAACAACACCACCAGCTTGTAGCCCGTAGCTGTGATCCAACGCTGCATGCGCACCAGTTCGATGTGCAGCTTGCGCAGTTCAGATTCGTATTGCTGCTTCTTCAGCCTCTTTGGCCTGGTCGGCTCGTTCGGCTCGTTCAGATTGTTCAGCTCGTTCAGATTGTTCAGCTCGTTCATCTTCGCAGCCTAACCACCGGGCTAGGCGCGGGTCTTGGCCTTGGTGCGTTCCCGCTTTCGATCACTCTCCGACAGAAAACGCTTGCGCACGCGAATTGCGCTCGGTGTCACCTCGACCAGCTCGTCGTCGGCAATCCATTCGATGGCCGACTCGAGCGTGTGGGTTCGGTGGGGCTTGAGCTTGATCGCATCGTCGGAGGCATGGGTACGGATGTTCGTGAGCTGCTTGCCCTTGGTGACATTGACGGTCATCTCTTCTGGCCGGGACGCCTCACCGATGATCATGCCCTCGTATACCTGCTCCCCGGGGCCGATGAACAGCTCACCCCGCTTCTGGAGGTTGTCGAGAGCAAAGCCCGTCGAGGTACCCGACCGATCCGATGCCATGGCGCCTCCGATCCGGTGCGGCAGATCGCCCGCCCAGGGCATCCAACCCGCGTGTTGTTGGTGGATGAGGGCCGTACCTCTGGTGGAGGTCATCAAGAGCGAGCGGAAGCCCAGCAATCCGCGCGCCGGAGCCTCGAGGGTCACCACGGTCCGGCCGGTATCGCCGGGCCGCAAATCGGTGACTTTGCCCTTTCGGGGCGCGGCGGCCTGGGTGACCGTGCCGACGTAGTCATCCGGAATGTCGACGACCGCCCGTTCGAGCGGTTCGTGAGGTGTTCCTTCGATCTCACGGATGATCACCTCGGGCCGGCTGACCTGAATCTCGAAACCCTCCCGCCGCATGGATTCGATGAGAACGGCCAGCTGCAATTCGCCCCGTCCCGCCACCTCGATGACCTCAGGCGAGGCGGTCGCACCGATTCGTATGGAGACGTTGCCAAGAACCTCCTTTTCGAGCCGATCTTTGATCTGACGGGACGTGAGATATCTGCCCTCCCCCGCCAGCGGAGAGGTATTGACGCCAAAGGTCATGCGCAGCACCGGCTCGTCGACCTTGAGCCGGGGCAGGGCCCGGGGATCGGAAGGGTCGGCGATCGTATCGCCGATCTCTACTTCCGGAAAGCCGGCCAGCACGAACAGATCGCCGGCCACGCGCTCCTTGACCTCGGTCCGACCGAGGCCGGTGAACCCGAGCAAACTCGTCAGCCGGCGTTTGAGCGGGGCCTCTTCGGGGTTGGCGTGACACAAGGCCACCTGCTCTCCGGAGCGCATGGTGCCCTGGATGACTCTCCCGATCGCCAGTCGTCCCAGATAGTCGGAGGCGTCGAGGTTGGTGACCAGCGCTTGCAGGGGGGCTTCCGGATTTCCACCGTGTTCAGGCACGGTCTTGACGATCATGTCCAGCAGGGCCGAGAGATCGGCGTCCGGTCCGGGGACCCCCATGCCGACCATGGCCCGCCCCTCGCGAGCGATGGTTGAAATGATCGGAAACTCGATATGTGCCTCGGACGCTTCGAGATCAAAGAACAGCTCATAAATCTCATCGACAACTTCGGCGATGCGCGAGTCGGGTCTGTCGACCTTATTGATCACCACAACGGCGGGAAGATGCTGGGAAAGCGCCTTGGACAACACATAGCGAGTCTGTGGCATCG
>JAHEJY010000065.1 GCA_024638625.1 Actinomycetes bacterium | reverse complement strand
GGAGGAGGTCCGGGAGACACGGCTCAGCCAGGATCGCCACATCCCATAGGCGAGCAGCAAGAGCACGGCCGTCGCCGCCACGACCGTCAACCAAACAACAATCTCCATCACACTCACGAGGTCCTTTCTGGTCTCTTGTCATGTGATCTACCCATTCGGAAGCGATACAAACCCGGCTCACGGCTGGTGGGGTCAGCCGACGCACCGTTGCAACGTTGACAACACGTTGTTGGACGGTGATTGCAAGTCGAGTTGAGTCCTGCCCGACAGGAGATCCGAGGTAGTTGGTGACTGAGGTAGTTGGTGACAGGGGGATATCGAAGAAAGGAAAGGGGGTTTGAAATCACGCCGACCGGGTATCAACAGCACGGACGAACCAGCACGAAAGGAGAAACCGTGAAGTTCTTCGAACGGGTTGAAGCGAACTGGGACGACTTCAAAAACGAGGCTCGTGTCAAATGGGGTCAATTGAAAGACACCGATTGGGACGACATCGAGCAAGAAGTAGAAGGCCGGTGGCGTCGATTTACTGAGAAGGTGGACACTTACTACCACGAGTCTGCTGAGGAAGTCCGCCAGGAAGCAGAAGAGGTCATGTCAGATCTCGACGACGAGATGGTCGGTGGCCTCGACGACGATTACACGGATGCCGAAGTCGGTAGCTGATTCGACCGTTCCTCGCATATCAACGATTGGGTGTCTGCTCTGATCCCTCGCTCCTCCGCCACAGCGGCAGACACACGCAGAAACGCCCGGGCCGATGCCCGGGCGTTTCTTGTGTATTCGACGACCTCAAGTCTCCGACTCGCCAACGAACTCGCCGACGTCGTCGTTGGTTCCCGGAGATGTGGTAAGCCGGCAGCCACTACCCCAGGACAGCAGCGACCCGGAGCCTTGCTACGCCAATGGATCGCCCGTGGCTGCTGCGGCTGCGGCATCCAGCTCGGTCATTGCATCGCCACTCATGAGTTGACCCGATGTGTTCTCGATGTGTGCTCGAACGAACCATTGGTAGAGCTCGAGTTCACCCAACTGAGCAATCAAGAGATCCTCAGAAACGGGGTCGACTTGGCCTACTTCTGCGACTGCAGAGCGGTGGTCGCCGATGACACCGTCGTACACCTTGTCGAGGGCGCCGAGGTGAGCGCTTACGACGGCTCGCCCGAGGGCGTAGTCGTCCCAATCTCGTTCCCGCGTGAGGTGACCAGGCAAACCGTTTGGTATCCCGCCGAGCGTGGCAATGCGCTCCGCGGTTGCGTCCACCATGACCCGCACTCCCTCAACTTGTTGGTCGAGGAATTTGTGCACCGACATGAAGCCGGGACCGACCAGGTTCCAATGGATGTGCTTCAAGGTGAGGCCGAGATCGATGAGGCCGACAAGGCGACCGGAGAGATGATCGACCAACGAGGCAGCGTCATCCTTGGACAGACCCGACGGACGGAATCGGTTGACCTCGGGAGTTCCCGATTCTCCTTCATTTCGCTCGCCCGCTTCGGTGGTATTCGCTTCGGTAGATGTAGTGGTCATAACATTCCTCTCCCCTCATCAGGTTGTTGCCAAACGGTTCGGTTTCTCGCCGCCGGTGTCCCGTCCCGTAATGATCGTTCGGCCAGACGCGGCCCATGTTGAACAGCAATTACCCATGGCGCCTGCCACTCAAACAACGACGTGCAGCGTAGACACGATTCCGACCGTTGCCTAGCCGGGACGGATACCAGGACAAATTGACGACACGCAAGCAACGTGAACATCCGGGACTGTCTGGTTTGAAAACTCGGTCTGTGGGTAAAGAAGTCCACAGGAACACACAACGCCTATCACATGAGGAGAAAAACATCATGGGCATCATTACATTCCTTGTCGTCGGCTTGATCGCCGGTTTCATAGCTCGCCTGATCGTGCCAGGGGAAGATCCGATGGGACTCGTCGGGACGCTTGTCCTGGGTGTTATCGGCTCGTTCGTGGGCGGATTCCTCTCAGCGCTGGTTTTCGCAGGCGACCTCGAGCTTTCCGCTTCGGGGATTGTCGGATCCATTGTCGGTGCGATAGTCGCACTTCTGGTCTACCGATTTGCCGCCAGCAAGGGTGTTACCGCCTAACACCCGCCCGTCAACAAAGCGCCGCAGCATGAGGTCTCTCGCTGCGGCGCTTTGTCCTTCTCACAGGCCGTTGCACACAGTTCGGTCAAGGAGCTGGACGAAGTTCGATTCGAAAGGGGACCCGTGGAAGAAACGCAGAAGGAACCAATCACCAAACTCGAAGACGTGCGCGCTCCGCACAACATCGTGGCGGCCGTGCCCGATCTTCGCGAAGCACGCAGGCTCATCGAATCCCTCGGCAAGCATGGTATCGAGGCATCGCACATCTCCCTCCTGGGCGCGTATGCGCCGGAGACCGGCGAACCTGTAGATGAGGCGTCAACCGACGACCCGGCAGCACAAGCAACCAGGGGATCGGCCGTGGGTGCTGCAATCGGAGCGGGAGTGGGGGCGGCCACGGCGGCAGCCTTTGCTCTGCCCGGGGTAGGACCTGTCGTGGCCGGAGGCCTCTGGGCACTCATGGGAGGTACCGTCGGTGGCCTCGTCGGCGGAGCGTCGAAGGTAGCTCTGGCCGAAGCGTGGGAACACACGTTCCAGGCGGTGCGAGACGGGAACTTCGCCGTTGGCGTTCACAGCCCAGACCGGGTTGAGATCGATCGAGCTGAACCCGTCATGGAACAAGCCAACACGTTGGCTATCAACCGTTTCGACGACCAAAAGAAAGCCTGACCACTCGGCAGACGCGTTCGGGTGGGAGCCACCGGGCCAAGGTGAAGGTGATCGTCGGGGTTTGAGTTGCTTCGGGGCGGGTAATGGGTTAGCGAGAGAACATAACCCACCACCTCTGAGGAGTATCTCATGAACCGCATATCTGGACCATTTCCCGATGTAGAGCATTCGGAGGAGTCAACCAGTTCGGAAGCCCGGGACGCACTCACCGCAGTCGTCAATCTCGTACAAGACGGCGTTGAAGGGTTGGCAAAGTCGGCCGAATTAGTCGAAGACACCGTTGCGCAGGCCCTCTTCCAAGGATGGTCAGACGAGCGCCGGGAGTTTCTGGCCGACCTTCACAATATCGCGGCTCGCTTCACGGCGGACGACGGCGATCCGGGCACGGCCGGTGGCGCCGTGCATCGTGCCTGGATGACTGCCAAAAGCGCCGTAACCGGCGACGATGAGGCCGTTATCGAGGCTGCCATAGGTGGAGAGCAAACCGCCATCGAGGCCTACGAAAAGGCTCTGGCGACCGACCTCCCCGATTACGCCCGGCCTGTGATCCAACAACAACTCGAGCAGATTCGGAGCATCCATGACCGGCTCGTCAATTGGGATGCCGTCTGAGCGCGGAGAACCCTGGAACACAAGCGCACCACACCGGCGACCCAGGGAATCCCAAGCCGCATCGATACTCGATGTAAGGGTTCCGCGCGGTCGCTCGAGCGCCCGATTCGCAAGGCGCCTGGTACGCGAATACTGTCGAACACACCGGATCGACACGCAGACCGCGGCCGACGTCGAACTCATGACCAGCGAGCTCGTGACGAACGCCTTTTCACATGGACGCGGCGCCCCGAACATCACGATCAAGCAACTGAAGACGACCGACTATCAGGTCAGGATTACGAGCCAAGGGGATCCGTTCGAGTGGGATTCGATCCGTGAACGTCCCGATGACGGGCTCGGTTCATGGGGTCTCAGAATCGTCGATCAGCTGGCTACCCGATGGGGAATCGAGTTTGGCCAGGGAAACATCACCGTCTGGTTCGAGTTCCAGCACAGTCCCTGCGCTCCAATTCGCTCTTGCGCTCCGATTCGCGAGCGAGGCCACGCGTATCCGTGTCACGAGCCCGCCCGGCAGCAGGCTGATGCGAGCCAATGAGTGAAGAGGCTGAACGCGAAGACACGCGCGGGTTATTCGAGCTGGGACCGGACGGTGTCCAGTGCCCTTTTCAGCAATCGCGAGACGTGCATCTGGGAGATTTCGAGAGCATCGGCAATCTCAGACTGTGATTGCCCGACAAAAAATCGCAAGTAGAGGATGTGACGCGAGCGATCATCAAGAGATGCGAGCGCGCCTGCGGCATCGCTCCACCTGGCACTCATCTCAAGCAACTCATCCTCGGACCCCAGCATCGAGATCAGCTCGTCTCCATCCCCCTCGTCGGTCCCAAGCGGAGTGTTGAGCGACGTCGGCATGTACGCGGACCCTATCTGTAGGGCTTCAAGCACTTCCTCCTCGGAGATCTCCAGAGCGCTGGCGATTTCTGCGGTGGTCGGCGCCCTCATCAGGCTTTGTCGCAGCTCGTCGGTTGCCCGGGTTACCCGCCGACTTGTCTCCTTCAACCCCCGGGGCACCCGGACCGTCCAGGCTTTGTCCCGCAAATGACGTTTGAGTTCCCCCATGATCGTGACGGACGCAAAACTCTCGAATCGGCTCCCGTGATCTGCGTCGAACCGCTCGGCTGCCTGAATCAGCCCGTACATGGCGACTTGTTCGAGGTCTTCCAGTTCTTCGCCGCTGCGCCGGTATTTGCGAGCAAGCCCCCGGGCCAATCCCATGTGGGCGGTTACGAGCTCGTTACGATCGGTTGCAGTCACCTAATCGACCAGGACCGTAATGACGAGCGTCATATCGACAAGCTTTACGTCCTCAGCCAACGTCATCACCATGTCGTACGGATCCGGCTTGAGATCAGAAGGCGAGAATGCGAGAACAGGACTGATGCGGCACTCCAACCGATTTGCAAGCACCCTGAAGTCCACGGACAGCACCTCGTGCTCCCCCTCGATGGCAAACGAGGTGCCCTCTGTCACCAGCAGTTTGAGCTCATCGATCCACCTCTCACGTGGCGGGTCCAGGAGGGGTCTTCCGACCGCCCCGGCAAACAGCCTGAGGTAGAAGAGCGAAGATGCGTCAGCTGGAAGGGTGACACGGAAGTCGGATTCGGGCTTGAATGCGACCTTCGGATCGCCGGGGTCAGGCCCCAACGGCTTGGGCGACGTTCTCGTGAACGGACATATGATCGTCGACCCCCGTGATAGCGAGGAGGCGAGCGACAGCCCCACTTCCGGGAACCACGGCGAACTTTCCGCCGGCCGACTCCAGATCCTGATGGACCGCAATCAACACTCGCAATCCGGTCGAATCCATGAAGGAGACAGAAGACAGGTCGGCTACGACGGCCTGAGAGGACTCCCTGACATCCTCGAAAGCTCTGCGAAGAGACGGAGCCGTGGCGAGATCTACTTCGCCAACAACGCTCAACACCGACCAGCCATTTTGTGCCGAAACGTCAATTTGCAGGTGTTTGGACATCATCGACTCCATGCGTCGTCCGTAGTATACGAAGCGTGCCTATGACGATCTCGATCCCTGCTTCACCAAGGAACATCGGGGTGCTACGCACGATGGCAATGGCCGTCGTCAGCCAAACCAACGTCGGTGTCGACGAGGTGAGCGACGCCGGTTTGGCGATCGATGAGGTCGCCGGTTTGATCTTCGCAGTCCCGGGGACATCAGCCGTGACCGCAACGCTGTCGCTGGAAAGCCCGGTCAGCCTGACGATGTCTTCCGACGGTGAGGCAGTGTTCTGGCCTCCCCAGGATTTCGCCGGAAGCCTGACCGAGACCGTGCTCGAGTCCATCACGGGTGAAGTGGAATTCGTCGAGTCGGCGGACGGTCCAACCATTCGATTGAAGGTCTAGCGTCTAGCCGCTACCGCTCAACCAACCACCTTGACTGCCATGATGGCGACATCGTCGACGAGCAGGCCGCCCGTTTGCGTGACCCGTTCCTCGATCGTACGCACAATTTCGTTGACCGATCGATTCCGCAGCGATGCCAGCTCGGCCCGGAGCCACTCTTCGCCGAGCATATGACCGTCGATGTGGACGTCGGTAAGGCCATCTGTGTAGAGCAGTAGAACGTCGCCCTCGCTCAGTTCCACCGAGATATCTTCGAACGACGCGTCGTCGAACATCCCGAGCAATACGCCGTCACACTCCACCGGTTCGACCCGGCCATCTGACCTGGCAACCAACGGCGGCAGATGACCTGCATTTGCGAAATCGAACGTGATCCGGCCGGCCTCGCCGATGGTGGCAACTCCGAAAGCAGCCGTACAGAACCGGGAGTCGCTTGCCTGGCCCAACAAAACCTCATTCGCCGCCGTAAGGACCTCCACAGGATTCGGAGATGAAACCGCCGCAGCTCGGAGGGTATGCCGGGTCAACGCCGTGATAGCGGCAGCCTCGTGTCCCTTCCCACTGACATCGCCAATCGCGACAGCAAAGCGCGTCCGATCGATTTGGAAGGCGTCATAGAAGTCGCCACCGACGTCCAACCCTTCGCCGGCAGATCGATAGGTTCCGGCCAGTCGACATCCAGGGATATCGGGAAACCCGGCCGGCAACAGGCTCTTCTGCAGGACCTTGGCGATCTTTGTCCGTAGCGTGAATTGGAGCGCGTTGTTTATTGCGACACCGGCTCGATCGGCGATCCTTTCCGCCAATTCAAGATCATCGCGACCGTACGGACGTGCGCCAACCGCCCCCCCGATCGAGAGCGCACCGATGATTCTGTCGGATGCTCGAAGGGGGACAACCATGTATGACTCGACCCCGATTTCGTCAACCTGGGATCGCTGTTCTGCGTCGAGTCCGGCTTCTTCGAGCAGTCGCTCGTCGAATTCGAGCTCGAGGATGGTCGCCCCGTTGTTCAGCACGTCGGCTATACCTCCTGGAGAATCGAATTCGACCTCCACAGATTCAATCAGTGCATCGAGGATGGGCTGCTTTTGTGTGTCCCTGTGCCGACCTCCCATGGGCTCGATCCGCCCGTCCCGCACCAGATAAACGGTTGCCCAGTCTCCCAGGTGCGGCACGACCAATCCCAGGAGTCGATTGACCGTGGTGTCAAGATCCAGCGAGGCGCCCAAAACGCGAAACGCTTGGGTCAAGAACGCCATTCGTTGTCTGCCGGCTTCGGCTTCGGTGCGAGCGTCTCTCTCCCGTTTCAAGAGCTGGGCTCGTTCCTCTTCCGCCCTGAGCCGGCTCGTCGCATCTTGAACGAGGCCAATCATTCCGACGGGTTGATCGCTTTGACCGCGCACCACTTGCCCCCACGCCTCGAGCCAAATGATTTCGTCGTCGGAACGCAAACCCCTGAACACAACGTGGTACGGCTTACCGTCTTCAATGGACCCTTCGATGGCTGCCTGCACATCGGCCCGATCGTCAGGATGAACACGCTCAACGAATGAGTCGAGTTGGGGGATGAGTGAATCCGGGTGAAGTCTGTAGAACCGATAGATCTCGTCTGACCAGGTCACGGCACCTGAGGCGATGTCCCAGTCCCAGACACCGAAATTTCCGGCACTGAGCGCCAACTGGAGACGCTGTTCGGCCCCGCCTCTCAATTCGGCGTGTAATCCTTGGAGATCAGGCTTCGATGTGTCCACCATCGGTGCCACGATAATGGTGCATCGGTTCGCCGTCGAGGAAGAATTTCATCACTGGCTCGACATTGCGGTCCCGACACTCCTCCGGAGATCCCGGCCCGGGAACCCTGCTCCCGGGACCGGTTAGAACTCGCGCCGCGCAATTCTCAGAATGGGAGCTACGAGCCTTCCCGCCAGCCCCACCTGGTGACTGTCGTCGATCGCCCGTGAGTCCCGAACGTCGTCAAAGAAATGGTCCGACAAGATCGCGGCGAAGTCTTCACTCAGAACTACGAGAGCCACTTCCTCGTCCTTTTCCACCGACCGCCGATTGAAATTCACAGACCCGACAACCGACGCGACGCCGTCGACAACGAGAGCCTTGACATGCATCATCGTCTTCTGGTATTCCCATAACCTCACCCCGCTTTCCAAGAGGCCGACGCTCCGGTCGGCTGCGACGATGGAACTCACCCGCTTGTCGATATGAGGTCCGGGAACGATCACGTCTATCTCGACTCCTCGCTTGCGGGCCGCTTTCATGGCTTCGATGAGCCCATCTGAAGGATTGAAATAGGGCGTCTGCAGAAGGATGAATCGATCGGCAGACGCAACGAGGCCTTCCATCAAACGCTCTGCCGGATTGAAACCAATGTGGGCGGAGGCGTCCACGACTCCCACCGTCACGTCTCCCGTCTCATCCAATTTCGATGTTGCCAGATCGTCGGCGCTTATCCGGTGGCCCGTGTCCCGCCAGTCGGCGAGGAATGCAGACTTCAATCCACGCACTGCCGGGCCTGTGATGCGGAAATGGGTGTCGCGCCATTCCGCTGGCGACCTGGCGTCGCCTTGCCATTCCTCGGCTATACCCACCCCCCCGGTGAATCCGACCGAATCATCACAGATCAGAATCTTACGATGCGTCCGATGATCGGATTCCCATACCTTCCAACGAACTACCGGTCGAAATACTTCTACGTCTGCACCACTGGCCTGCAGATGCTCGACGAGAGCGGGATCCATCGGCAATGCGCCGAAGCCATCCAGGATGATCCTCACCCGTACTCCCGCTTTGGCGCGCTCGGCGAAAGCCGCCGCAAAGTCTCGAGCCACCGAACCGGTCCAATAGACGAACGTCACAAAATCGATGGATACGCGGGCCTTTCTGACCGCTTCCAGCATGGCAGGAAAAATCTCGTCCCCATTCCGCAGGGCTTCAACCGAGTTTCCTTGTGTGAACACAGGTCCGACGACCGAGGTCACGGCATGGCGGAAATAGTCGAGGTCTGCTGTCGCCTTCATGACTCGGCTCCCGCATCTCCGTTTTCTTGACGATTTGGCTCGTACCCGTCAGCCGTGGCCGACATACCTCCGTGATTGCCGTCGTTGTCGAGGTGGCCGGGTCGTACTGGGGTCTCTCGAGTTCCGATCGTTTCTTCGACATTGGTCGCACCGGGAGGAGGCGCATACCTATCCCAGCCATTCCGAAGAGCCATCCCGACAAGTACCAATCCGAGCTGACTTGCGCCCAGAATGAGACCAAAGATGACGGTCAGGACGGATGCGGCCGCTAGCTGTCCATCCAGGTTTTCTGCGGCGGCTTCGATGGCGTCCGCTGCGTCCTGAGCTGACTTCTGATAACCGTCGACGAGTGGGCCAACTTCTTCCAGCGTTGCAGATGCTCTCTCGAGATCTCCCTGGACGACGACGGCGGTAGCGCTGAATGCTGCAAAATCATCGCCAACTTGTGCAATGAGTGCACCTTCGGACTCGAGCTTTGCCGCCAGGTCGTCGAGTTGCCGGTCGATCTCCGAGAGCGAATCGAGAGCGGCTATCTGGGGTGGCGATATCCCGAGGATTGAAAGTGATCCGAGGGCGTCGTTGAATGAAGTCGCTGTCTGAGCCAGAGCATTGGTGGTCACCCGGACCTCACGAATGGTGTTCGGGACGTCTTCGCCAACGATCTCGGAAGCATCGTGGAACGCCTCGGACGTGGTTGCGAACGTCGACACGAGGTCTCCCGATCCATCGCGAATCTGATCCAGACTGGAGCCGGCGATTTCAACGGTTTCAGCTGCGATCTCGACCGCATCATCGGTCAGCACCGCCACGTCGGCACTGATAGCGAGCGTGGTTTCCAGCGATGATCCCGCGTCACGAACCAGGGTCAAGGCAAAGATCGTTGCCACGGTTGCTGCAAGAATGCCCAACACTCCGGTGCCAACGAGGACAGAGGGAAGCCGCGTAGAGAGCGTATCGAAACGTGCGTTCATGGCCGGACGTTACCCAGCCCCTTTCGAGTTCAAACGGCTCAAACCCGGCTCCGTCATGGCTGAACGCCGGCCAGTCAAACGGTCAGAAATCCTGTTTGGAACAGCGCGAAGTGGGTATCAGCGGTCTGTGTCAGACGTACCGACCCCCTCCGCCCAAGTTCCCACCTCAGGGAACAACCAGAGCGCCACTGCATCATCCGGCGCCCCTGTCGCCATTCCTCGAGAGGAAGGGCGCGACACTGCATCCCCGAGCCCTACCTCGCCTCCGCTCGTTCTCTCTCCGGTCACGACTCCCGCAGAGGACAGCCTGTCACGAGACGGCCACCCGGGAACGCCATCAGGAGCCGCCACCACCCCGGCGACGCCAGGTAACGCTCCCGGGCCTCGCAGCGGGCGATGTGTCATCGAGGCCGACGCTGCGGCCAAGATCTTCGAATCCGGCGATGGCATCAGCGATTTGGACCTGCAGGTCAACGAGGGCACGATTCTCGGTTTGATCGGTCCAAGCGGATCGGGCAAAACGACGACCGTGAAGATGTTCACGGGCGGGATCATCCCGTCGGCTGGATCTGTCTCCGTCTTTGGGAAAGACCCAACGACGTTCTCGGCGTACGACCGATCGCGCATCGGCTACATGCCGCAGCGTTCGGTGCTCTACCCGAACCTTTCGGTGGACGAAAATCTGCGATTTCTATCATCCCTCTACGGACGCCAGGAAAGATCACGCCTGCAGGAGGTTCTCGAGTTTGTCGAACTCGCCTCGCACACGGACAAACGGGCCGACGAGATTTCCGGTGGGATGCAAAGAAGACTGAGTCTGGCAGGCGCCCTTGTTCACAGTCCAGATCTGCTCTTCCTCGACGAACCGACCGCCGGCATCGACCCGGTGCTGCGGCGCAAGTTCTGGGATCGTTTCACTGAGCTGAAGGAACGAGGCCGAACGCTGCTCGTTACGACCCAGTACGTCGGCGAGGCCGCCTATTGCGACTACATCGGTGTTCTTGCCGACGGCAGACTCCTCACGATTGAAACGCCCGATGGACTCCGCCGGGCGGCATATGGAGGCGACTTGATCGATGTCGAGTTTGCGGCACGGCCACACGAGTCAGACGTCCGTGCGCTGGAGCAGGCTCTGGGAGCAACCCACACCAGCGCTACCTCACCCGTCAGCGTCAGGTATGTGGTGCCGGAAGCAGCTACTGCGATTCCACTGCTCGGAACCTGGAGCAGCGACAAGGGCATCGACATCGAGGCGGCCGAACAGCACGTACCGCCGTTCGATGACGTCTTTGTAGAGCTTGTCGAGCGATCCCGTCCGGATGAAGGTCGGGATGAACGACGAGGAGGAGTCGCCTCGTGATCATGAACAGCGCGATTCGGATTCTCGCAGTTGTCCGCAAAGAGTTCGCCACTGTGCTGCGGCAACCCAAATTGCTCGCAACGTTGATCCTTGGACCGTTCGTGATCCTCGCACTCATGGGGTTCGGCTACAGAACGTCGCTGGGCCCGCTCAAGACCCTCGTCGTGGCAAACCCGAATACCGAGCTAGGAGCCGAAATTGCCGACCGTATCGAATCGTTCGGTGGCAACATCGACTTTCAGGGAATCCAGCCGGACGGGGCGGCGGCGCTTCGTGATCTCAAGGCCGAGCGCATCGATCTGGTGGTCACCGTCCCGCCGCAGCCGGCGGAAATCATTCGATCCGGGGAATCGGCTGTAGTACGCGTCTCGCACAACCAGCTTGATCCGTTTGAACAGGCAACCATCGCTCTGCTCAGCCGGAGCGCCATCGATACCGTGAACCGCTCGATTCTCGAAGAACTCGTCGTCGAGGGCCAGGACGAGTCGGAATCCATCGAAACGCTCCTCGCCGACGCCACTACTACTGCTTCGCTTCTCAGGGAAGCAGAGGCGGCAGGCAATGTGACAGAAGAACAGCGGTTACGAGCTCAACTCGCGAATCAGGTCGCGGGCGTGAACCAGGCCAGCCAGAACGTCCGCGGAGCGCTGACGACGCTAGAACGGCTGACAGGTCAGCCCACGACGTCGGAATCTTCCGGCCAGCTGGTCAGCACGGTGGATGAACCGGCCGCGGGCCGCGGGGATGATGCGTCCATTGATGAACTCGAAGCCGAGCTCGAGTCCGCCAGGGCCTCGCTTGCGGAATTCAGATCCATTCCGGCGGATGTCCTTGTGAGCCCGTTCGATTCGGCGACCGAGGTAACCGGAGCCCCACCGCTGGCGATAACCGATTTCTATGCTCCCGGAGCGGTGGCCCTGTTGCTGCAGCATCTCGCGATCACGTTCGCGGCCCTTTCGTTTGTTCGTGAACGGGCGCTGGGGACACCGGAGCTCTTTACGGTGTCACCGATTAGGCCCATAGAGGTTCTGGTCGGCAAGTACATCGGGTTTTCCCTGGTCTCGGTGGTGATCGCCGCCTCGTTGTCTGCATTGATGTTCTGGGGACTCAGCATTCCGTTTGAGGGCTCGATGCTCGCATATGCGGCTGTTCTCGGCCTCTTGATTCTCGTCGCGCTGGGAATCGGATTTGTGATTTCGGCAGCTGTCGGCAGCGACATACAAGCCGTGAATCTGGGCATGATCATCCTTCTGCTGAGCTTGTTCTTCAGTGGCTTTTTTATCAGCATCGATCGCCTGCAACCCGGGGTGCAGACCGTCAGCTGGACTCTGCCGGCGACGCACGCGATCGATTCGCTTCGCGACGTGATGTTTCGAGGTGCCCCCATCGACTTCCGTACCTGGATTGCCCTTGGCGCGGGCATTGTCGGCACGTTTCTGATGGCATGGCGCCTGACAGCGCGTCGTTTGGCGGCTCACTAGCCGATACTCCCAGCGTCCGATTCCTGCGCTGATTCGATCTGCAGGCCTCTCTGCGGAAAACGTGTTTCGATCGGACGCAATTGGGTATCACCACAGCATGGGCAGCAGACGAAATCCTGGAAACGCACCCCGCGTGGTCGACCTCCGATGGGCACTGCTCGGTGGAGTCTTCGCCGCCCTCATGTTGTTTGCGGGAGCAGCGGCAGTTGGTCAGGTGGGCTCCTTCGAGGGCCTCCGTCTGTTGCAGAGCACGTTGCCAACCGTGCGATTCCTCGCTTCCTCGATCCTGGCAGCGGGGGTAACGGTCCTCGCACTGATGCTCACCCTCATCGGGCTCACCTTTTCCGCCGAATGGAAATTCAGTGAGGTTCACTTTCAACGCGTTGCCCAGATTTCGACACTGACCACGGTCATGATCGTGATCTCGATAGCCATTCTTCTCTTCATCGGCCTTCCGCTCGAAGAATCCGAAGAAATGCTTCGCTACTACAACATCGTCTATTACGCGGTCATGGCGGCGTCCGCAACGCTCGGTGGCGTCCTGGTGAGCGTCATCCTCATGTTGCACCAAACCATCAAAGGGCTGATCGCGATCGAGCATCCAGAGCTCGAAAGTGACCTGATAGAAATGGAGACGGGAGACACAGAAAGCCCGGTTCCCTCATCTACGATGCAGGAGGTCGTGTGAAACGGCCTCACCTCAGTCCCCAATCGAAATAACGAATTCACAACATCGTTCCCTTACCGGAATTGGCGTCCGAATGGCACCTTCACATCAACTAACACATTTGCTTCCGAGGGTTTTGACATGAACTGGTACCTCGACGGCTCCAATCCCGATTCGCTCACCGACCTGCGCCATGAATTCTCCGACTACCTCACTCGCCATGGCGCTCCGGGTTCTGACATAGAGGGTGCAGTACTCACCTTTTCCGAGCTGGTGGGGAACGCGATGCTGCACGCCGGTGGCGATATCTGGGTCGCCATCGATTGGGCAACCGACCATCCCCTCTTAACCGTCTGGGACATGGGTCCCCAGTTTCAACTCGACGCGGCCCAGATGCCTTCCCCCTCGGCGCCAAGCGGCAGAGGATTGGCAATCGCCACCGTCTTGACAGAAAGCCTCGAGATCGCAGCCCGTCAAGGAGGCGGGGCCAAGGTAGAAGCCGAGTTGCCGATCGAGCGGTCGACGGAAACCAACATCGAATCGCCTCGCACGCTGGTCGATGTTCTGCCGAACGAAGATGAGGCCGGCCCGGAAGGTTTCGGGAAGGAGCCTTTTCTGCGGGCACTGGTCGTTCAGCTCTCTCAAGAACTCGAATGGAGGCACGGGCCGGAGGCCGCAGAGCGGGTAGTGGCGCAGGTGGGTACCAGTGTCGGCGGCCAGATGGAAGAGGAGTACCGACAGGCCAAATCCATCGTCGGTCGCATGACCGCAGAACAAATGGCCGACTGCTACGTTCGCCTGAAACACGCCATCGATGGAGGATTCTTCATCATCGAGGCGAACGACGACCGGATCGTCCTTGGGAACACAGCTTGCCCATTCGGCGACGCCGTCAAGAAATCACCGGCGCTATGCCGAATGACCTCGAGCGTGTTTGGCGGGATTGCGGCCCGAAATGCCGGCGACTCGACCGTTGTCCTCGAGGAGCGAATCGCAGTCGGCGATCC
>JAHEJY010000200.1 GCA_024638625.1 Actinomycetes bacterium | reverse complement strand
CATGCGCATAATGACGATTCCCCGTCTCATACTCCACATGCGCAATCGCAATCGTGATACCCCGCTCACGCTCCTCCGGCGCCTTATCAATATCCTCAAACGCCGTCGCCTGACCACCATAGGTCTCCGCCATCACCTTCGTAATAGCCGCCGTCAACGTCGTCTTGCCATGATCAATATGACCCATCGTCCCCACATTCACATGAGGCTTCGACCGCTCAAACTTCTGCTTAGCCATAGCTTCTCCTATCAGCCCCGGGTCTTTTGAACAACTTCTTCAGCGATGCTGTCCGGCACCTGCTGGTACGAATCAAATTCCATTGTGTAACTCGCCCGGCCCTGAGTTCGCGACCGCAGGTCGCCCACATATCCGAACATCTCCGACAACGGCACGAGCGCGGTGATCGCCTTGGCGCCGGCCCGATCCACCATTGACTCGATACGGCCACGACGCGAGTTGAGGTCGCCGATCACGTCACCCATGAAATCCTCCGGTGTGACCACTTCGACCGACATGACGGGCTCCAACAGCACGATGCCCGCCTTGCGAGCAGCAGCCTGCAACGCCATGGACCCGGCCACGCGAAAGGCCAGCTCGTTGGAGTCGACGGCGTGGAACGATCCATCGACCAGCTCGGCCTTGACGTCTACCAGCGGATAGCCGGCAAGAACCCCGGACTCCAGCGCGTCGCGGATCCCCTTTTCGACGGCAGGTATGTACTCACGAGGTATGCGGCCGCCGGTGATCTTATCGTCGAACTCGAACCCGCCCCCTGGACCGGTTGGCAGCAGATTGATGATGGCATGGCCGTACTGGCCCGATCCACCGGACTGTTTGACGTATTTGCCCTCGACCTTGTCGACGGCCTGCTTGATGGTCTCGCGATATGCAACCTGAGGCTTTCCGATATTGGCTTCTACCCGGAATTCGCGAAGCAGCCGGGTGACCAGCACCTCGAGATGCAACTCGCCCATGCCCGACATGATGGTTTGGCCGGTGTCGTCATCGCTCTTGACCTGGAAGGTCGGATCCTCGAGTGCCAGGCGTTGTAGAGCTTCGCCCAGCTTCTCCTGGTCGCTCTTGGTCTTTGGCTCGATGGCAACCGATATCACCGGATCAGCAAAGTCGATCGACTCGAGTTGGATCGGCGCATCGGCTGCCGCCAACGTGTCGCCGGTGCGGGTGTCCTTGAGTCCGATGACCGCCACAATGTCACCCGTGGCCACCTCATCGATGTCTTCCTGGTGGTTGGCGTGCATCCGGAGGAGACGCCCGAGCCTCTCCTTTTTACCGCGTGTGGCGTTGACGACCGAGGCGCCTTTGGGTGCCGTTCCCGAATACACCCGGAAGTACGTCAGCTTTCCGACGTGCGGGTCGCTCATGAGTTTGAAGGCGAGCGCCGAGAAGGGCTCGTCATCGGAGACTTTGCGCTCCATGGTCTCCTCCGGCTTGCCTGGCTTGAAGCCGGTCGTCGGAGGAAGATCGAGGGGTGACGGAAGGTAGGCAACTACCGCGTCGAGCAATGGCTGGACGCCTTTGTTCTTGAACGCGGTACCAGCCAGGACCGGGGTGAACGCCAGAGAAAGCGTTCCCGCCCGAATGCCCTGCTTGAGTTGGGCTTCGGTCAGATCGCCGTTTTCGAGGTACTTGTCGAGCAGCTCTTCGCTGGTCTCGGCAACCGCCTCGACGAGCTCCGAGCGTTCAGCCTTCGCCTTTTCGAGCAGGTCCTCGGGGATTTCTCCCACGATCGGCTCGCTCGGATCATCGCCCTCCCACTGCAGGGCCTTCATCGAAACCAGGTCGACTACGCCGCGAAAACCACCTTCTGATCCGATCGGGAGATGGAGGCGAATCGGGTTGCCGTCGAGGCGATCGACGATGGATTGGACGCTCGCGTAGAAGTCGGCGCCGATCCGGTCCATCTTGTTGATGAAGCAGATGCGCGGCACCCGATACTTGTTGGCCTGGCGCCAAACCGTCTCGGATTGTGGTTCCACTCCGGACACTGCGTCGAACACCGCCACCGCACCGTCGAGGACACGCAGCGAGCGTTCGACTTCGGCTGTGAAATCCACGTGGCCGGGGGTGTCGATGATGTTGATCCAATGATCGTTCCAGCTACAGGTCGTCGCGGCGCTGGTGATCGTGATACCGCGCTCTTGTTCCTGGTCCATCCAGTCCATGACAGCTGCACCGTCGTGAACCTCGCCGATCTTGTACGACCTACCCGTATAGAACAGGATTCGTTCGGTCGTCGTCGTCTTGCCGGCGTCGATGTGGGCCATGATGCCGATGTTTCGAATGGACTTGAGTGGATGTTCTCGCTTACCCATGATTCCTACCAGCGGTAATGGGCAAAGGCCTTGTTGGACTCTGCCATCTTGTGAATATCTTCCCGACGTTTCACCGCCGCGCCCGTGTTATTGGATGCATCAAGAATCTCGTTTGCCAGCCGCTCGATCATCGATCGCTCGCGACGCCGCCGTGCGTAGTCGACCAGCCAGCGGACCGCCAAGGTGGTCTGTCGCCGCGGCCGCACCTCGACCGGAACCTGGTAGGAAGAGCCACCGACCCGGCGGGATCGCACCTCGACCGACGGCCGCAAGTTGTCGATGGCGCGTTTGAGGACGACCGTCGGATCGTCGTTTGCGCGTTTTTCGACCAGCTCGAGGGCTTCGTAGACGATTCGCTTGGCGCCGGCCTTCTTTCCCTTTTGCAATACCTTGTTGATCACCTGCGTCACGAGGACGCTGCGGTAGACCGGATCGGGGTCAACGCGACGGATTTCGGCTGCTGAACGACGCATGACTAATCCTTCTTCGATCCGTACCGGGAACGGCTTTGTTGACGAGCCGCGACGCCGGCTGCGTCGAGGGCTCCCCGAATCACCTTGTAGCGGACACCGGGAAGATCTTTGACACGACCACCACGAACGAGAACGATGCTGTGTTCCTGGAGGTTGTGACCTTCACCCGGGATATAGGCAGTGACCTCGATGCCGGACGTCAAGCGTACGCGACAGACCTTGCGAAGAGCCGAGTTGGGTTTCTTCGGCGTGGCGGTGTAGACGCGGGTACATACACCGCGCCGCTGGGGCGATCCAGCCAGACCGGGAGTCTTTTCCTTCTTGGATTTCTTGCTACGTCCTGTCCGGACGAGT
Source organism: Actinomycetes bacterium (assembly GCA_024638625.1). Lineage (GTDB taxonomy): Bacteria > Actinomycetota > Acidimicrobiia > Spongiisociales > SHLN01 > JABDOU01. Next base: position 377 of record JAHEJY010000200.1, on the reverse strand, counting down.
TGTTGGATCGTTGGCACCCTTGCTCTTTTCGATCTTGCTAGTGGGCGGGCTTGCTAGTGGGCTTGATAATCGGGCTTGCTGGTCGAGTTCAAATGGCCTCATCGACCGCAAGAAATGTGGCGGGCCCCCGGATGGGACACCGCGTACAGAAAAACCGCACACAGAAAAATCGGCGCCCTCTGCTCCCGTCACCCGTTTCCGGTGGCAGCCGAGTCGCCGACCCTTTCTCCGGACCTACCTGTGGGACTGTTCACCGATTAGCGGGTCGGTCGGTGAACCCTCTAGGCATGGCCCTGTGCACGCGCACCTGCGCGAGGTCCGCAAGTATAGAGCGCAAATCGATGAGTGGGCAAGCCACATTGGTGCGATCATGCTCC
>JAHEJY010000199.1 GCA_024638625.1 Actinomycetes bacterium | reverse complement strand
CAGAGCTCCTGTTCGGCCTCGATGGGCCCGAACTGCAGTTCGCCGTCGCCTGCCACCGGTCCGCCGGTGCTGCCGTCGGCGATTTCCACGGACCCTGCGTAGCTGTTGCAGCCGTCGGTTCCCGTGATCATGCTGGTGGCCGAGTCGAAGATCACTGTGGCCGCCGTCGGCACGGAGATATTGGTGGCGGTGTCGCCATCGAGGAAGCCGGTCACGACCCACTCGGTGCCGTCCAGCCGTCGATCGGGATCTGCGACCTCTCGATCGACGAGCTGCAGCTGCACGCTGTCGTTGGCGAGCGCCAGCTCGTCGCCTTCGAGCACGAAAGAAGGGGTGGATCGGAGGAAGGCGATGAGCCAGTCGTCCTGAGCATGACGCGACCCGTCACAGCCCATCTCCGTCATGCTCATTTCGCCCACGACGAGGGTGCCGGAAACGGGAGAGTCACCTTCGAGTGTGTAGACACCCCCGATCGAATTGCATCCAGCCGTGGCACCGAGCGTGCCTTCGTCGAAGGTGATCGCGATTCGGGTCCCATCCACCAGAGCTCGTGGATTTCCGTTCTCGCTGATGTCAGTCGACCAGAATTCGCGTCCGACGAGGCTGCCGGTATCGCCGTTGCCGAGAGGTGGTTCATCATCGATGGGCCCGGAGCGGTCATCTCCGCATGCAGCCAGGATCGCCGCGAGCAGAACCGCCAGGAGCCATCGGGTTTTGCTTGATCTGTTGTGCTTCATGGTGCTTTGACGGTCCTGAATTCGGACCAGGTTTCCGAACTCCAGATGTTTCGGCATTCGAGCCTGCTCACTGGCCGGTAACCTCACTGCCCTCATGGAGCCGACCTACGACCCCCGAGCCGTCGAGGCCGACTGGTATGACCGCTGGGAGGCGGCCGGCATCTTTCGGCCCGAGGCAAACCCTGATGGTCGGCCGTTCTCTATCGTCATTCCGCCGCCCAACGTGACTGGCGTCCTGCACATCGGCCATGCTCTCGATCACACGATCCAGGATACGATCGCTCGCCGCCGAAGGATGATGGGCGACGCCGTTTTGTGGCTCCCAGGAATGGACCATGCGGGCATCGCAACGCAGGTGGTCGTCGAAAAGCAGCTGGCCGAGGAAGGCATGACGAGACACGACCTCGGTCGTGAGAAGTTCGTCGAGCAGGTCTGGCAATGGAAGCGGAGCTCGGGCGGTCAAATCACCCAGCAGATGCGATTACTCGGCGATTCGGTGGATTGGACACGCGAACGGTTCACGATGGACGACGGCTTGTCAGCCGCGGTCCGCAAGGTATTCGTTCAGCTATACGAAGAGGGCATCATCTACCGGGGATTTCGAATCATCAACTGGTGCCCGCAGGATCACACTGCCCTGAGCGATCTCGAAGTTAATCACGTGGATGCGCCCGGCGAGCTGGCCTACCTCAAGTATCCATTGGCGGATGGCAGCGGGCACATCGTGGTGGCGACGACCCGGGTAGAGACGATGTTGGGCGATACGGCCGTCGCAGTCCACCCCGACGACGAGCGATACCAGCATCAGATCGGCAAGACGGTCGTGCTTCCGCTCATGGAACGTGAGATTCCGATTATCGCGGACGCAGGGGTCGAACCCGAATTTGGAACGGGTGCTGTGAAAGTGACCCCGGCCCACGATCCGCTCGATTTCGATATCGGTCGCCGCGCCGGCATCGAACCGATCATCATCATGGATCACGACGGCAGGATCAACGAGAACGGCGGTGAGTTCGCCGGGCTGGACCGGTTTGATGCTCGCCGGGTAATCCGCGAAAGGCTTGAAGCAGACGGTCTCGTTGAGCGGGTCGAAGAACGTGAGCACGCTGTCGGCCACTGCTCGCGATGCGATACGATCGTCGAACCCCTCTTGTCCGAACAATGGTTCGTCCGGGTAGAACCACTCGTCGGACCTGCGACGGCCGTCGTCGAGAACGGCGAGGCCGAGTTCGTCCCCGAGCAGTGGGAGAACACGTACTTTCGCTGGATGGAGAACCTGCGCGATTGGTGCATCAGTCGCCAGCTGTGGTGGGGTCACCGGATTCCAGCCTGGTATTGCTCGTGCGGCGAGGTCGTCGTCGCCGAAGTCGATCCTGCCATCTGTCCCTCCTGTGGAAGCAACGACCTCGTGCAGGAGGAAGACGTGCTCGACACGTGGTTCTCGTCCGCTCTGTGGCCGTTCTCGACGCTTGGCTGGCCGGAAGAAACCAATGATCTGGAACGTTTCTATCCGACCAGCGTGCTCGTCACCGGATATGACATCATCAGTTTCTGGGTCGCGCGAATGCTGCAATTCGGGGTCCACTTCCTGCCGGACGTCCCGTTTCGCAAGATCGTCATCCACGGAATGGTGCGAGATAAATTCCACAACAAGATGTCCAAGTCCCGCGGCAATACGATCGATCCCCTCCAAGTGATCGAATCCCACGGCGCCGACCCGCTTCGACTGGCGCTTCTGCAGGCCGCCGGTCCCGGGCAGGGTGTCCCGTTTTCGATGGACTGGGTGGAGGGGGCTCGCAAATTTGGCAACAAGCTATGGAATGCCGTCCGGTTCGTGCTCAACCACACCGGCCCCGGGAACGTTCCCGTGGTTGGCGGCTATCCCGCCGATCCCTCGCCCGAATCGGCCTGGATTCTCGGACGCCTGGGTGCCGTGACCACAAGGTTCGACCGGTTGAGCGACGACTACCGCCTCGCCGATGCCTATTCGCTCTTGTACAACTTTGCGTGGTCGGAGGTGTTCGACTGGTATATCGAGTTGTCAAAGGCACTTACCGAGGGAGCAGAGGCCGATGAGGTTGCAGCGACACTGGGCGTCGTCCTTCGCGACGTTCTCAAGCTCTTTCACCCGGTGATTCCTTTTATCACCGAGGAGCTGTGGAGCGAGCTCGTTGGTGAGGGTTTCATTGCCGCCAGCCCCTGGCCGGAGGTGCCAGGCCGGACCCCGTCTGCCTCGATGGTCACCTTCCAAGAAGTCGTCACTGGCATCAGGCAGTTCCGATCGACCCACGGCCTGAGCCCTAGATCCGAGCTGCGGCTGGTCATCGATGACCCTGACGGATTGGTGGAACCATGGTGGGACCGCCAGCTTCTTTCCCTCGAATCCGTGATTCCCACCTACGGAACGGATGCTCCCGATGGCTCGACGCGCGTCGTGGCTGGATCGTTGACGGCCTATCTCCCCATGGAAGGAGTGGTCGACATCACTGCGGAAAAGGAACGGCTGGGCAAGCGCATTGCCGATGAAGAGGACATCGTCACCAAAGCCGGCGCCAAACTGGCCAACGCAGATTTCGTCGACAAGGCGCCGCAGGAAGTGGTCGAAAAAGAACGTTCCAAGCTGGCCGAGGCCGAGGCGAAGTTGAAATCTCTCCGAACCCAACTCGTCGACCTGGGCTAGGGCGTCATGTGTCACGCCAGGTCGACTCCATGAACTACGACGAGGCGGTGGCGCTGGTCGACGCCCATGCGGACCGGGGAATGAAGCCGGGGCTCGAACGGATCGAGGGGCTTCTCGGCTTGATGGGAAACCCGCAACA